>NZ_AP014635.1:624495-936742 GCF_001547935.1 Vibrio tritonius | reverse complement strand
AACATCCCCAGAAAAAGCAAAGGCCACATAAATGTGGCCTTATCATAGCAATAAAACTGTTAATTTATACAGTATTTATTCTGCATCATCGGCAGTGCGAGCCGCAGCTTCTTTGATTAATGGCTGAAGCTCACCTTTTTGGAACATTTCCAAAATGATGTCACAACCACCGATCAATTCGCCTTCTACCCAAAGTTGAGGGAAAGTTGGCCATTGAGCATAAATTGGTAATTCTGCACGGATATCAGGGTTTTGCAGGATATCAACGTAAGCAAATTTCTCACCACACGCCATAAGCGCTTGAGCCGCTTGAGAAGAGAAACCGCAGCTTGGTAGCTTTGGTGAACCTTTCATGTAAAGAAGGATAGAGTTCTCAGCGATTTGCTGTTTGATTTTGTCGATGGTTTCCATTGCTTCCTCATTGGAGACGTTTTGTTGAATAACAGTATTCTAAATCATTAGTAGAGAATAAAAAGCCCACAATCATTATGGATATAATTTACCTCTCGCTCAAGTCATCAAAGTGCGGGATGAGGTCATTTTCTTTTCATCTAAACGCGTTAAGGTGCCTAGACAGCCAGTGGGGAATCTTCAACCACTTGCTTATTTTTATTCAGATTGGGGTTTTAATAAAGTAAAAAGTTGCTAAAATAGAACTCAAGTCAGTCGTATCGACGAACCTAGGTGGCAAAAAGTCATCTAGAGACAAAAAACAATAACACTGGAAGCAATCAACGAAAGAGGCAACTCTTTCATATCAATGGAGAATTGAGCAATGGCATTTGAACTACCCGCTCTTCCTTACGCACAAGACGCGCTAGAACCACATATTTCTAAAGAAACTCTTGAATACCACTATGGTAAACACCACAACACTTACGTTGTTAAACTAAACGGTCTTATCCCTGGTACTGAGTTCGAAAATAAATCATTAGAAGAGATCATCAAGTCTTCTACTGGCGGCATCTTCAACAACGCAGCTCAAGTGTGGAACCACACTTTCTACTGGCACTGTCTAGCTCCTAAAGCAGGCGGCGAACCAACTGGCGCAGTTGCAGAAGCGATCAACAAAGCGTTTGGTTCTTTCGAAGAGTTTAAAACTAAATTCACTGATTCAGCAGTAGCAAACTTCGGTTCAGGTTGGACTTGGCTTGTGAAAAAAGCTGACGGTTCTCTAGAAATCGTTAACACTTCAAACGCAGCGACTCCGCTAACTGACGGTGTAACTCCACTGCTGACTGTTGACGTTTGGGAACACGCTTACTACATCGATTACCGCAATGCTCGTCCTAACTACATGACGGCATTCTGGAACCTAGTAAACTGGGAATTCGTTGCAGCTAACCTAGCAAAATAAGCTTTAGGTTCACTGTAAGCTAAAAGGTCTGCCTCAGCAGGCCTTTTTTGTTGATTTTCAATTGGGTAGGACAATTTTCTCCATAATAAAATTATTAAGAATTTGCCCCCGCATCGGCACGTTTTGCTCAGTTACGACAGAAAAACCAAACCGCTCATAAAATGGCCGTGCAGTAATACTCACTTCCGAACGAAAATGCGTGATTCCCCTTTTGGCGCCTAAGCGCAATACATGCTCCATAAGAAACCGTCCAATCCCTTGCCCTTGATACTGTACATGACAAAAGAAATGGTCAATTAATCCATCGGCTTGCAAATCAGTATAACCAACAATCTTGCCATCCATCTCAGCGATAACAGGGTTTATCGTATCCATCTTTCTCTGCCAAATCGCAAAATCAAACTCAAGCGGAGCCCAAGCATCAAGTAACTCTGGGGAATAATCGCGGCAGTTCACATGGTGGACCGTGTTATAGAAAAGCCGCCATATTTCTGGGGCATCATCTTTTTGATAGGCTCTTATCTGCATGTGATTATCTCCTCCCGTCACAACCAATCTTCGATCTATTGATCGTCTTCATACTAAATCAATCACATATTCCAAGATTCCTCGTCGAGGATCAATCTTGTTATTGGTAAATACCAAACAAAAAAAAGGCCGCTTGCGCGGCCTAAACATATTCTGATTAATTAATTTATTCTGATTTAAGCTTGGAGATTTAGCGAACTTCTGCAGCTACTGGAATTTCTGCATCTGGTTCTTTAGTAATACGGTTACGTAGGTCACGACGGATAATTTCGATTGACCAGAACCAAACAAGGTGACCAAAGATTTCTGATACGTTTTCGTACCATGGTAGGTCGAATAGTGGTGGAGTTAGACCCATTAGAGTGAAAGAAATCCAGTGAACAAACACTTGAGCTAGGAAACCAGCTAGTAGACCTTGCCACAATTTGATTTTAGGGAACACTTCAGCAACGACACAGTAACCTACCGCGAATACGATAGAGAAAATGATGTGAGTGACACCAACCCAGTTAAACACGTGACCAGCAAATGTCCATACTGCAGCGTTTGGATCAGCAAGACCAATGTAATCACGTAGGAAAATGTAAGGAGGATTCAAAAAGTTACGTGAACAGTCAATTTGGCTAGCCGCACGAATTAGAGTTTCTGGACCACATGCTGCGTTGAACATATCAACAGGACTACGCGGAGGAAGTGGAACCTCACCGCCCCATTTCACAAAAGCAGATACCACACCTGCAATCAAACCGATGAAAGCAGCTAAACCGTAACGGCGACGAGCGCGTGGGGTTTGTTCAAATAGATTCATATGATTACCCATAACCTTGTATAAATTCGTTGTGAAAGAAAATAACACCGTGAAGCACGAAAAATACGGATCTAGATCAATTTAGATGTGAGTAGTTATCATTTAGTAATGGCTAGATTGATCTATCGCAAACTTACTGAAGGCAAATCACATCGCAAATTTTGATCTGAAAATTTTCTATTGATTTTAGATAGATATACCCAAATGACCTCAAGATGCAGACTTCAGAGCTTCATCAACGAGCATAGGTCAAGCTCAATGACGGCAGGAATGGTCATTCCCTTTCAACGTCATTGAGCGCAGAAATGGGCTTGTTGATGAGCTCCCAAGGGGCGAGTTGTATTCGCTCCTACGCTACGTTACCGATTTTCTACGTAGAATAACTATGTATTCAAATCGGTGCCTTGCCTATGAGCGAATACATTCTCGCTGAAACCGCATATTGAGGTTACTTGGGTATAGTTGTACATTTAGTGTGGATATGGACAAAAACGTTTACCTATCCTCGTTATTTATTTCCACGAGCAATATAAGCACCGCGATAATGTGATCCAAATAATGAACGACCTGAATCAGCGTAACTAATTTACCTCAATCACCGCTTCGCTCTTTCTTACAAACTCGATCTGTTTTAGTATTCTGAGATTAGGTCTTGGACGACTCATCTTATCGCCTGCCCAAACTTAATCGCACAACATCTTTTCAATTATTATTTATTAGGGAAATCATAATGGCGGCTTTTGGTAGCGTGTTCATGCCGAAAATGGCAATGGCAACCTTCGAAAATAATCAATGGTCAGAAACTCAAATCGTTGATTCAAACAGCATCTCTCTTCACCCTGGTGCACACGTTCTACACTACTCAAGTACTTGTTTTGAAGGCTTGAAAGCGTTCCGTCACCCCGACGGCAGTGTGCACGTCTTTCGAATGGACCAAAACATTGAACGTTTTGCTCAAAGCAGTCACTTACTCGCACTACCTGAGCTAAACAAAGAACAGATTGGCGACATGATCAAATCGATCGTGGCTGAATTTGCAGCAGATGTACCTGAAGCACCTGGCTCGATGTACATTCGCCCGACTCACATCGGTACCGAAGCGCAAATTGGTAAAGCAGCGTCTGCAACAAATAGCTCTATGGCGTATATTCTTCTTTCTCCAGTTGGCGACTACTTCGCTGG
The DNA here is from genome assembly GCF_001547935.1 of Vibrio tritonius. Lineage (NCBI taxonomy): Bacteria > Pseudomonadati > Pseudomonadota > Gammaproteobacteria > Vibrionales > Vibrionaceae > Vibrio > Vibrio tritonius. Next base: position 932,867 of record NZ_AP014635.1, on the reverse strand, counting down.
CGGTGCGCACGCACTACGTCTAATGCTAGATGAAACTGGCCAACGCTGTGCGTCACACATGGGGATGATCAAAAGTGGTGGTAACTACGCTAGTGCACTACGCCCAACCATCGAAGCAAAAGAAAAATACCAAGCAGACCAAATTCTGTTCTGTCCAAATGGTTACATCACCGAAACAGGTGCGGCTAACTTCCTATTGGTCGATGGAAATGAAATCATTACCAAAGCATTGGATTCAAGCTTCCTACATGGCGTAACTCGCTCTAGTATCCTCACTATCGCAAAAGACCTTGGTATGACAGTAAGTGAACGTGAAGTGTCAGTAGAAGAGCTGCTAGAACGTGCAGCAAAACCTGGCGTTGAAGCAATGCTTTCTGGTACAGCTGCAGTGTTAACTTCAGTAGGTACTTTCATTTATAACGGTAAAGATTACCCAGTAGGTAATGGTGATATCGGCCCAATGGCAACCAAACTTCGCCAAGCATTGAATGACATTCAATGGGGTAAAGCACCAGATACACACAACTGGTTAACTAAGATTGCTTAAATCTTAGTGCCTTTGAAGCTACCGAATCAAGCCAGCGCTCTCAGTCGCTGGCTTTTTATTTAACTCAACATTTCTTAAGCTTGCCTCGCTAGAGATATAATTAATCCAATAAAAATCCTCAAGTTTTTACCTGACGCGCCGTTAAGATGAATAACTTACGGAGAGTCACATGCAAGTTCATACTTTAGACAAAGCAGCGATAATTAACGAGCTTAAGGTCGGCACTGGAATTAACCAAGCGGTCCACCAAACTCGTCGCGCCGATTTTGCGCTTATGCTTGCTATGTTTTCTAATGACGTGCGTGATAACACTCCGGTCGAACAGATTGATGAAGTAATCACGACTGATAAGTTGTTGCGTCAGCGTTTTCAGCTACAAGAACCACAGGCACTGCAAAACGATCAAAGTTCCTATGCCATTTCTGCTGAACAAGCAAAGCAGTTTCATGATGGTGGCTTATCAAGTGCCAAGCTCAGCCACTATCTCGTACCAGATGCCCTCACTTATCTCCCAGAAGACACCCATGTCTTACCAGAAGATATCTACTTTAATCTGTCGGGACATGAGCGACGCCATTTAGCAGATAAAGAGCCTAAAAAGCTGTTACCCGCTGATTTATATCAACAATTGGTTTTCTCTAATCGCCATGATCAGATCCGTGCACAGGCTTAAGTGCAACGCTTAATGTAATACACTCGTTTGTGTGAATCGCTGCAAAGAAACCCTCCCCATTTTTCCTCTAAACAGTGTTCTTTGATCTTATTCACACTGTGAATTGATCTCATCAACCATGCTGTCAAAACCCTCTAATAAAGGGAGTGGTTCAACAGATTAAGTGGGAGAGTGGGATGAAAATAGAAAGTGCCGTTATTTTAATCACTTCCGCGAGTTCTATACTCGGAAGGTCACTCGCCATTCATTATGCTCATCTTGGTGCTCGTTTGATTCTTTGTGACCATGACGAAACCAATCTGATGAAAACGGTTCAATTGTGCCGTCAAGTCAACGATCAAGTTCACTCTTGTATCCTTACGTCTTGCCAGCCCAAAGCGGTCGAAGCGATTCTCGATTTCGTCCAAGAAACTTACCATCAAGCACCAGATGTATTAATCAATCACTGGCCTAACACTGTGTTGCCCTCTTTTGTTGATAAAGCTGCTTCCGAGCAATTTGTTCAGCAATGGAGTACCTTAACTGCTCATTTTTTTCTGTTTGGTTATGCCTGTGCACAGCGTATGCGCCAAGCTAACAATAGCGGCGTGATCGTTAATGTAATTTCCTACGGCGAAGCAATGGAATCGAATGGTTTGGTGAGCGCAAGTTCGATTGTATCGGGGTTTACTCAAAGCTGGGCACAAGAACTGACCCCGTTTAATATTCGTGTGGGCGGTGTCATACCACAGCTCTCAAACGAAGCACAACGCAGTGATATTTTGCATTATGAAGAGCTCACTCGCCACACTGAGTATATTGTGGCGAATGAGTATTTTAGTGGAAGAGTTATGACAGCTTAATCAATACTGTTCTAGGTATTCGTCTAGCTGATCTTCTTCTTCCGCATTGTAATCATCTTTGGTGATTTCCGCTTTAAAATCGAGATGTTGCAGATAAGCATCGCGAGTGAATGCGTAAGGATCTGGCGAATTTTTCAGCATAGGCTCTTGTTGCACTAATGCTGCACGACTTTCCAACCCTTGGAAGACAAATTTTCCGACGCTAGCCCAGATATTGAGATAAGAGAGAGGCAAGTAGGTGGAGTCAACTAAATCAGCCCCATCACGCAAAGCATAAGGTCCAGCCCCCGGAACCATAACGTATGGACCTTTGCCAACACCATAGTGTCCAACCGCATCCCCAAATTCCTTTTGATCTTCTTTATTGATTCCCGCCGCTGAAGCGATATCGAACAGGCCCAAAATACCAAATGTTGAGTTTATCCAAAAACGGTTAAAGTGATTTAGTGCTTTACGGCCATTACCCATAATGATGTTGTTCACCATACTCGCAGGCTCATCTAAGTTACCAAAAAAGTTTGCAATGCCAGAACGCACCGGCGTTGGTACATAATCAACATAAGCCAATGAGACTGGGCGCAATACGTATGGGTCAAGATAGTCGTAGTTAACCGTCCACATAGCACGGTTAAATCCTTGCAGAGGATCATCGGTGTTCGTTTCTTGGTTACCCTGCTGATCTGGTGCAGAACTACACCCTGCTAGGGCAAAAACCAAGCCTAAGAAAAAGACGCGAAAAATGCGATTGTTCATGCTGTAATCCGTAAAAAATTGGCTCTATCGGCCGGTTTAACTCAACTGACTGGCTGCACATTGTCGTGCAAATGAATATACCCATGGGTATAAGTATCTCTACTGGGTTCCCTAAGGTTATTACTGCCCACGACTCTTATTGTTGTCACTTAGCAACTGTTGGGCCTTTGCAATGTTGTCAACTAGCTTAGCATAGCGTTTATCATCCACAGGAATGGCGTTTTGCATCTTTTGCCAATACGCGATAGCGTCCCCATATTTTTGCTGCGAAAACGCGTCATATGCCAATAAGGAAAGAACGTTAAACGCTATGGAAGGCTTAGTTAATAGCGGCAATAGCAAATCTCGTCCTTGCTGTTGCAGCCCTGAGTTAGATGTCAGAATCAAACTCTGCCCGTAAGCAAAAGTGATGCTGTCATCCTGCTTGGATAAATCATGCGCTTTCGCAAAAGCTGGAATCGCGATGGCATTGTTCTGAGCGACGGTAGCAACTCTCCCCAACATCATCCACCCTGTTGTATCATCAGGCTTATCCGCTAAACGGGTACGCAGTGCTAATAGCAAATCTTGTCTATCACTTGGGGTAAGTACTCCATGCGACGTAATCAGTTTTTGCGTTAACGCAGGTGTTGAATGCTGTACTTGTTGCCAATGGCTCACTTGGTGATAGCCACCAACCCAAGTATACATCCCTGCACACAGCAGTAACACCGCAGTGGATAAGATGAACACCAGCCGCTTTTCCACCACTGGTAACATGAGTTGGTTATTGTCCCTCTCGACGGGAATATCATCGAGCAAGCTTTGTTTGAGATCGATAACTAAGCGATGCTCATCAAACACTAAACCTTGTTCGCTTTCTATTTTTAGTTCATCCAAACGCTGCTGATAAAAAGCGGCACTGAGGTGTTCTCGCGCTGTGCTAGCCATCGACCGTCTTTGATAAAACCGCCAAGTAATCCACACACAAAATAACGCCAGTAGCACCAAGAACGCAACCCCCATCCAAAATAACATCATTTGCGGTTCACCTCTTTCTCAAAGCGAGCCAGCAAAGTGTTCAAGCGCTCTTCCTTACTGCTGTCCCAGTTATCGCTCTCATGACTCTCAAGTGAGCTGCGGCGACTACAATACCATATCATCACCAAGCCAAACATGAGGACAAGCAATGGGCCGACCCACAAGATTAACGTTCCAAGGGTTAAGGGCGGGTTATAAGTGATAAAATCGCCGTAGCGAGCAACCATATAGTCAACAATATCTTGGCGACTTTTTCCCTCCTTGGTCATTTCATACACTTTTTGGCGTAAATCTTTCGCCAATGCAGCATTAGAATCTGCAATGGTATTATTTTGACATTTGGGGCACCTTAATGCCGCACTAAGTTCCTGAAACTGAATCTCTTGCTCTGCAGAATCAAAATGATAAACATCAATCGCCGCCCACACATGGCTCGCCCACAACAAAACGAATGTCGCTACAACACTACGCCACATCATGAGCGAGTTTCCCGAACAAGTTGGTGATAGAGTGGTTCAAGTTTCATCTGCCAATTTTGAGCATTGACATCGCCAATGTGACGATAGCGAATCACACCTTGCCCATCGATCACAAAGGTTTCTGGAGCGCCATAGACGCCAAGATCTAAACCGTACATGCCATCTCGATCAAATAAGTTAACCGCATAGGGGTTACTGGCGTGATTGAGCCAAGCAATCGCGTTAGCTCGATCATCTTTGTAGTTAAGGCCAACGATGTTGACCCCTTGATGTGCTAAGGTGTTGAGGAATTGATGCTCTGCATGACACGTTGGGCACCATGTAGCCCAAACGTTAAGCAACATTGGCTTACCTTGAAAAAGGCGCTGATCATAATACTGATGTTCATCAAACAAATTGGGCAATCTAAAAGCAGGTACTGGCTTTCCGACGAGTACCGATTCTAATTTAGTAGGGTCATCCCCATCGGCATTATCGACAAGTTGGATGGTAAACATCACTACTAAGCCAATAAATAGTATCAAAGGAATAAAAAGGAGTTTCTTACTCATGCTTTTGTCTCCTTGAACACTTTAAATCGATAACGGCGATCGGTTATCGATAATAATCCTCCACAAGCCATCAGTAATGCTCCCCCCCAAATCCATCGAATAAAAGGGTTATAGCAAATTCGCACAGCCCAAGCATCATCACCAAGAGGTTCACCCAAAGCCAAATAGAGATCGCGAGTGATCCCGCGGTCAATCGCGGCTTCGGTCATCATTGAACGCGCAACCGGATAGAATCGTTTCTGAGCATAGCGAGTATTGACCCACTGACCATCGACACTGATATTGAACTTACCTTGATAGCCACTGTAGTTTGATCCTTGAATGTTTTGCAGTCCGACAAAGTCAAACTGATAACCAGCAACAATCACCTGTTCTCCCGGCGCTAAGCGAATGTCTTTTTTCAGGCCATAATTCTCTATCATGGCCACGCCGATGATAGCAACAGCGAGACCTAAATGAGCAACCCACATCGACCAATAGCTACGTGGTAACTTACGTAAACCTTGCCAGAAAGCGTAACGATGAGTGGAACGCAGGTAGATATCGAATAAATGCAATAACACAATCCACCATGCAAGGGCCCATCCCATCATCGCCATAGGACGGAATGGGTTAGCAAACATGATGAGAATGATGCAACTAAATAGCAGTGCTAATACACCAGCGATTAGCGTTGGTTGGATAAGTCGAGTGACCTGTTCTCGCTTCCAGCGTATAAGCGGACTCACCCCGAGCGCCAACGCAAACGGCAACATTAGCCAAGCAAACATCACGTTAAAGAATGGTGCACCAATCGAAATGGAGCCTAAACCCAACTGTTTATGAACCAGAGGTAGCAGTGTTCCGATGAACACAATCACCAAAGCACACATCAACAAAACGTTGTTAAATAACAGAGCGGATTCGCGAGACAACAAAGCAAACTGGGTATGGACACGAATCGCGCCGCCTTTTAGAGCGAACAGGAGCAGTGAGCCACCGATAACAATCACCAATAGGCTCAAAATAAACAAACCTCGTGAGGGATCAGAAGCAAACGCATGAACAGAAACTAAAATCCCAGAGCGAACCAAAAACGTGCCAAGCAAACTGAGAGAAAAAGCACATATCGCCAGCAACACAGTCCACGCTTTAAACGTGCCACGTTTTTCACTCACTGCCAAAGAATGCAACAAAGCCGTTCCTGCCAGCCAAGGCATTAACGATGCATTTTCCACCGGGTCCCAAAACCACCAACCACCCCAACCTAACTCGTAATAGGCCCACCACGAACCTAAACATATACCGACGGTTAAAAACATCCACGCAGCAGTAGTCCAAGGCCGTGACCAGCGTGCCCAAACCGTATCCAGCTTCCCAGTCATTAATGCGGTTATGGCGAATGCAAACGCCACCGAAAAACCGACATAGCCGGTATACAACATAGGGGGATGAAGAATCAGTCCCGGATCTTGCAGCAGCGGATTAAGATCGCGCCCATCTACCGGGAAGTAAGGTAAAGTGCGAATAAATGGATTCGAGGTCAAAAGAATAAAAGTCAAAAATCCGACACTGATCATTCCCATGATGGCCAATACACGAGCAAGTGTGTCAAGTGGTAACCCACGACTTAAGCACGCTATGGCGAGCGTCCATAGACTTTGAAGAAAGACCCATAAAAGTAGTGAACCCTCATGAGCACCCCATACGGCCGTCACGCGATAATACCAAGGCAATTGACTGTTCGAGTTTTGCGCCACGTATTGCAGCGTAAAATCGTTACTGTAAAACGCCCATGCTAAGGCGATAAAAGAGAGTGTAATAAAGATAAACATTGCTGTGGCAAATGGTCGGGCAGAGGCCATCAAGCTAGCGCGTTGATATTTGGCACCGACTAAAGGTAAAACACTGAGCAGTAACGCGATACCCCAGCCCAAAATTAAGGCGATATGTCCTAGCTCGGCAATCATGGTTGTACCGCCATCGTACGGGCCGCATTTTTCTGAGCTTGGATAAAGGCATGATTATTCTTCATGACTTCTTGAACATCTGGCGGCATGTAGTTTTCATCGTGTTTTGCTAACACTTCTACCGCTTTTACCGTATCACGACTTGTTAATACCCCTTGCGCCACAATACCTTGCCCTTCACGAAACAAATCCGGCAAAATCCCCTCATATTCTACTGTCACCGAAGGACCGATATCGTGGAGCTGAAAAGTGACTTTGAGTGAGTTAGGATCACGATGTACTGAACCAACGATCACCATACCACCAATACGTAAACGCTCACCAACTTGCGGCACATGCCCATCACGACCATAAATAATTTGGCTAGGTGTATAAAATAGATTCATGTTTTGGTTCAAAGCATACATCACCAGACTCAGCGCAATCGCTACTGCCGCAACAATACTGGTTACAACGAAGAGGCGCTTTTTACGTCTTGGATTCATAACGTGTTTTCCAGTTTTTTTGCTTGGGCTATTCTCACTTGACGAGCTAATCTCTCAGTCACGTCATGCAAAATTTTGCGACGGCGACGCAAGCTATGCCAGACCAGTATCAACATGGCGCAAAGAGCAACCCCCACCGCACTCCATACATAGGCGGCATAGCCTCCCATCAACCACAAGTCATTCATAGAGGCAAAAAACATGTTATGCGCCCTCCTTTGCGATGCTTTTGGTTGCCATAGCAACAACCCAAGGACGATGACGTTCTTGATTGAGTATCTCATTACGCAATCTGATCAATGCCACTGCGCCAATAAAAAAGGCAAAACCGAAGATATTAATCAGTAATGGCCACAGCATATCCAACGCCATGGCCGGCTTAGCAAAACGGGTAATAGTTGCCCCTTGATGTAAGGTATTCCACCACTGTACCGAGTAATGAATAATTGGGATATTAATCACGCCTACGAGCGCTAGAATATTGGCTGCATCTGCTCCTGTAGCGGTATTATCAAAGGCATGATAGAGGGCGATAACCCCCAAATAGAGAAACAGCAGAATCAGCTCTGAGGTGAGGCGAGCGTCCCACACCCACCAAGTTCCCCACATAGGTTTACCCCAAATGGACCCCGTCACTAGCGCAATAAACGTCATCACCGCGCCAATGGGGGCGATAGCAACCGCCACGTAATTGGCCATTTTTATCTGCCACACAATGGCAAAGAGGGCCGCAATAGCCATCGAAATATAAATCCCCATCGACCATATCGCCGCCGGGACATGGAAGTAAACGATACGAAAGCCATTCCCCTGTTGGTAATCTGCTGGAGCAAATGCTAGTCCCCACACACTACCCACTCCAATAAAAATGACGGCAGCAATACTAAACCACGGCAACCACCAGCCACATAGACGATAAACCGTCTCAGGCTTGGCGTACGGGTGAAGCCATTTCCACATATTCAATCTCACTTTCATTGCTTCCAAGGTGCTGATATTGGTCAATCAAACCCATCTTAAATAATTGTGCCTAAACATTTAGGCAGATACTGAACGCAGACTCGCATCAACCTAGCCTTGAGACTCCTCGTTGCTATCGAACGCTAATGCGCAACGCCGCACTAATTGCAAACGGTGCAAGAACTGAGGCCAATACCAAAATTGCCGCAAGAATGGCTAATTGACCGGAATAAGCCATTCCCATCGCAGCGGCATCAACAGCCGATGTTGCGAATATCAACACCGGAATAAACAGAGGTAACACTAATAAGCTCATTAGTACGCCACCCTTACGCAACCCCACCGTTAGGCCAACGCCAATCGCACCAATAAAACTTAACGCAGGTGTCCCAACCAAAAGGGTTAATGCCACGGCACACCATGTCGCGACATTTAACGACAACAATACCGCTAACAAAGGGCTAATCAATAACAGGGGTAATCCGGTTAATATCCAATGGGCGATGATTTTAGTCACGACGATCAAAGGCAAGGGAAGCGGGGTTAGCATAAGTTGCTCTAACGACCCATCGATAAAGTCATCCCGAAAAAGACGCTCAAGAGAAAGTAACGCCGACAACAAAGCGGCAACCCAAATGATGCCCGGCGCCATACGTTGCAATATTTGCGGATCAGGCCCAACACTGAGCGGAAACAACGTGATCACTAAAACGAAGAACCACAGCGGATTAAAAACTTCCGCCAAACGGCGATAAGCGATTAAAAGTTCTCGAAATAGCAGGGCGCAAAGTCCTTTCATCATTGGCGTTTATCCAAACGCAGAGTCTGCAGCATCGCGTGCTGACTAGGCAGCGATTGATGAGTTGTGAGTAATACCATCCCTCCTTGTTGCGCGTGTTGCACAAAGAGCGCCTCAAGAACCTTAACCCCTTTAGCATCAATCGCCGCAAAAGGTTCATCCAAAATCCACAAAAGATGATCGCTTAACCACAGTCGAGCTAAAGCCACACGACGCTGTTGCCCTGCCGACAATTGCGCGACTACCACATCTTCACGTCCAACTAAACCCACCTTGGCTAAAACGGTCATTAACTCCTCATGTGCGAACCGCTTACCCGCTATTGTTTGATAAAAACGTAAATTTTCTAAAGCGGTCAACTCGCGCTTCACTCCGGCGAGGTGACCGATGAATAACATTGATTGGTGGTACACCTCTCGTTGTTGAGCAATAGGTACCCCCTGCCACAGCACCTCTCCACAACAGCTTTTACCTAAACCCGCAACAATTCGTAGTAATGACGTTTTACCCGCTCCATTCTCACCTTCAATTTGTAAAATATCGCCAGCTTGTAACCTAAAAGAGATCGATTCAAACAAAGGGAGGTCGTCATGAAAGACACTGAGATGATTAACGGCGAGCATAGCAATCTCTTCGGTTACATTAGCATGTCATGTTACCACAAGCACAAGTACACGAAACAGGGCTTAACTCCGCGAAATCATTGAGTTAGATTATTTTTTATAAAATTCATTACTGAATGAGCGCAAGCGATTTTGCTGAACATCATCATTTCGCATATAAACTAAGGAGTGAATAAAAGAAAACCGCTGTTTTAAACAGCGGCTTAGAAGTTAGTTTTTTTTCTTAGTGGACGACGTCGAGGAGACTCTTGCTGTCGGCCATCTGGGTGACTTGTGAGTGGAGGAACAGCTTCTCGGCCTGCAAGTTTATTTTGCAACGACATCATTAACTCTGCTTCAGCCTTAGGCAATTCGCATTCTGATATCAGCTCATCAACATCAGCGCCGAGCTGCACCATTTTAGTCGCACGGCTATAGAGTCGGGCATCATTATCTTCATTTTCCAAGGCCATAATGCGCTCATTTAAATGAGAAATAATATCTTGCTGCTCAGAAACTCGCTGCCCCAACCCTACGACAACAGAACGGACTTCAAGCAATTGTTTATTCGCTTTGGTCAATTCTTTATCTAAAGCCCTATTTTGCTGACGCAAAGCATCACCCTGCTTAGTCAACTCTCGTCGTACTTGTAGCAAGATCATGATCAACAAAAGAATGATTAATACAAATCCCCCTGCGATGACAGGAGGATTCATCCAAGACCACATATTCATTACATGTGAGCCATATCATCCCACTCTTCGTCAGTCAGAAGCTTGTTCAAATCAACCAAAATCAGCAACTTACCATCACGGTTGCTCACCCCTTGAATGAATTTCGCGCTTTCATCTGTGCCCACGCTTGGCGTGGTATCAATTTCAGAAGAGCGTAGGTAAACAACTTCAGCCACACTATCCACCAAAATACCGATAACTTGGCGTTCAGATTCAATCACGATGATACGAGTATTATCCGTAATTTCACCCTGAACTAAACCGAAACGTGCACGGGTATCGATAACAGTGACAACGTTACCACGAAGGTTGATGATACCTAAAACATAATCTGGCGCACCAGGGACAGGAGCGATCTCAGTGTAACGCAAAACTTCACGTACTTGCATTACGTTAATGCCGTAGGTCTCTTCTTCTAGTTGGAATGTTACCCACTGAAGCACTTCGTCATTGGAGTTCTCTTTTCTAACTTCTACGTTTTGAGACATACCTTTTCCTCTCTACGTCGTCTCCGACCAAAAAAACTATTTATCGAGCGCCTTCACATCGAGCCCTGCATTAAGCATAGCTATCAATGCATCAACATGGATTAAAGCACACATTTTTTCTTTTACCATGCCCGCTAGCCAAGGCCGTTTACCCACTTGCTCTCGCCAGCGTACTTGTTCACTTCTCAGAAGCTCAGTGCCCATCAATTTTGAACAAGCCAGCCCCCACATACTTTCCCCGAGCATAACAATATACTGGTATGCCTCTTTATAGCTCTCATCGTGAAGCTTTTCAGCCATCACCCACTTAGCCGTATCAACCACGTCCAACTGGGCATCACGTTGAGTTTGAAGGCCAAGATACCAAGCAGGTCGACCTATCAAATGGTTCAGTTCTGCTTTACGGTGTATTCCTCCTAGCTCATCAAGAGGAACCGCAAACGTCACACCATTGACGTCAAAATAAAGCACCTGAAAAGCATCTTGCCGCACCGGAGTATGCCAGTTGTCTAAATTCAAGTCCCCCGTTTGAGTTTGAGGTTCAACTTGAGCTTCGACAACCTCTTCCGGTTCAATCTCAGCAGTTTCAACCACCGTCTCTGGCGATTGAGGTTCTAACTTAACTTCTGTTTCTACTTCGGCCGTTGAGGCCCAAGCTTCTTCAATATTTTCTTCAACTGTCTCTGTTTGAGGCGTTTCGATCTCTGCCTCTGTAACATGGGTATCCAGTTCCACCTCGTGATGATGAGGTTCACCCTCGTCATCTTCGGTAAGAGTTTCTGTATTCCACTCTTGAATCTCTTCAACATCGGGAGTCGCTTCAACCACAACCGTATCGTGAGAAATATCGAAGGTGTTCTGCTCCATTAACTCATCAAGTTGTAACTCTTCAACTGGATTACTCTGCTCTAGCTGACTGAGTAAACGCTGCACCTCTTCTAGGTTCGCTCCAGGTAACTCTTCAATGTTGTCATCATCAAAAAATGGAGTTGATTGCACCGAAGGTTCAGTGACAGAAGCAGATTGACGAGCGAGTTCTGGAGCCTCATCTGGCTTATTTGGGGCAGAAACAATCTCCTCCCCCAACTCTTCAGAAAGCAGTGCAGTAAAATAATCATCTAACGCCTGTTCACTCGACAGGTGCTGCACACTACTCATCGATCGCTAGCCTCTCTAAATGCAGTAATAGTTGCTTATAAGCAAAAACGCCACGGCTACCCTCAGCAAAATGCGACGCAGGCAAACGCTTTAGACTTGCGTCACGAAACTTGGTATCAATCGGCACAGCTGAGGTCCAAACTTTGTCTGGATAATCACGTTTCAACTGGGTCAAAGTCTGCAATGATGCTTTGGTTCGTTTGTCGTACATGGTCGGTACGATGGTGACTTTAAATTCTTTGTTCCGTGACTTTTGCATGATGGCTAACGTGCGAACCATACGCTCTAAGCCTTTCATTGCCAAAAATTCCGTTTGCACCGGAATCAAAATACGATCACTAGCCGCTAAAGCATTGACCATCATAACGCCTAAAATTGGAGGACAGTCGATGAGCACGTAGTCGTATTGCTTACGCAGCGCGAGCAAAGCGCGCTTTAAAATCAAACCCATACCACTACGGTTCCCCATCACACGGTCAAGTGTTGCTAACGACATGTGTGCGGGAATGATATCAATACCTTGAATATCGGTACGTAAAATTAATGGTGCAACAGTCTGCTCTGTAAAATCTGACAGTTGAAACAGATCAAATAGACTGGCAGGAACCGCATCAGCATCATAACCCAAGTAGGTAGTTAAAGATGCATGAGGATCAGTATCCACCAGCAACACGCGTTTTCCTTGTTTACTTAACAAACCAGCCAAGGTAATGGTGGTAGTGGTTTTACCCACCCCACCTTTCTGGTTAGCGACACTCCAAACAATCATGCAGTACCCTTATCCAAGACCGACTTCAACTAACATTCGTTCAGAGATTCGATCTAGAGGCAAGTCTTCCGATGAAATACCCGCTTTAGCTACTGCTTGTGGCATACCATAAACCACACAGCTGTCTTCATCTTGAGCCCAAATCGTCGAACCCGCTTCTTTCAACATTCGTGAACCGTCTCGCCCATCTGCGCCCATTCCTGTCAGAATCATCGAAAGCACTTTATCACCAAACACTTTTGCTGCTGAACCAAAGGTAACATCAACACAAGGCTTGTAATTCATGCGCTCCCCACCATCGAGAATACGCAGTTTGGCCGCTCCAGGCCGACCTTCCACCATCATCTGCTTACCGCCCGGAGCAAGGTATGCCACACCAGCTCTTAGCACATCGCCATCTTCCGCCTCTTTCACCTGAATTTGGCACAGTGAATTAAGGCGGCTAGCAAATGCAGCGGTAAACGTCGCAGGCATATGTTGAACAAGAACAATTGGGTGCGGATAGTTTGCCGGCAGTTTAGTCAAAATTTTCTGCAAAGCAACTGGTCCACCCGTTGATGTACCAATCGCAGTAAGCTGATATTTCTTACCTGTCGATTTAAAGCGCCCCGCTGGAGCACTAGGTCTTACTGGTGCTGTAGCCCGTTGAGCGCGGTCAAGTGAACTAGCAGTCGTCGATAAAGACGATGTAGCTGGAGTCGGGCGACTAATGGGCGCTCGGCGCATAAGCCCTTTTTTCGACGCAATCTCAAGAACTCGCTGTTGCAAAACAGAAACGGCTTCGTCACGGTTACGTGCAATATCTTCAAACTTCTTCGGTAAGAAATCCAAAGCGCCAGCATCTAAGGCATCAAGTGTCGCTTTTGCTCCGTCATGGGTTAAAGAGGAGAACATCAGGATTGGAATAGGACCTTTAGCCATGATTTCACGCACAGCTGTTATCCCATCCATCACTGGCATCTCTACATCCATAGTGATGACATCCGGTTTAAGACTCAGCGCTTTATCCACTGCTTCTTTACCGTTAACCGCCACATCAATAACCTCTAACCGCGGTTCAGAGTTGATGATCTCGCTAACTCGACGTCGAAAAAAGCTCGAATCATCAACAACTAGCACTCTAATCGCCATAGTTATCCTTATAATTTTATATGGTCATTTAGATTCGTGAAGCAGCCGCGTACTGCTTAAGCAGATCTGGCACATCGAGAATTAACGCAATATGACCATCACTGGTAATGGTCGCACCCGCCATACCTGGAGTACCTTGCAGTAACTGATCCAAAGGCTTAATCACCACTTCTTCTTGACCAATTAAGGTATCTACAACAAAGCCTACTCGTTGGCTACCTAGTTGAACAATAACTACGTGACCAAGACCTTCACCTTTACGACCCGATTTACGACCTTTTTGTGGTGCCAACCAGTTTTGTAAGTAGAACAGTGGGATAGATTTGTCGCGGACAATAATCGTCAATTGTCCATCAACAACGTTAGTACGCCCCAAATCTAAATGGAAAATTTCATTTACGCTGGCAAGAGGAAGAGCAAATGGATGCCCCGCTACACCCACCATCAAGGTTGGGAGTATCGCCAACGTTAGCGGAACTTTGATCGTAATCTTAGTTCCTTTGCCCATCTCTGAATCGATATCAATTGAGCCATTTAAGGTATTAATCGCAGTTTTCACCACGTCCATCCCTACACCACGACCGGAAATATCGGAGATTTGCTCTTTACTAGAAAAGCCAGGCATGAAAATTAAGTTAAAACATTCTTTGTTCGATAATCGAGATGCAGCATCCTCATCCATTAACCCGCGCTTAACGGCAATGCCACGCAGTTTGTCCGGATCCATACCAGCCCCATCATCGATGATAGCCAATTCAATATGGTCACCTTCTTGTGACGCAGATAAAATGACTTTACCCGTACGAGATTTGCCAGATTGCTCACGAACATCAGGCATCTCAACACCGTGGTCAACAGAGTTTCGCACCAAGTGAATCAATGGGTCAGCTAGTGCTTCCACCAAGTTTTTATCTAAATCGGTATCTTCACCACGCAACTCTAAGGCGATGTCTTTCTTGAGACTACGAGCCAAGTCACGTACCACGCGAGGAAAACGACCAAACACTTTCTTGATAGGTTGCATGCGGGTTTTCATCACCGCACCTTGCAGGTCAGCAGTAACGACATCTAAGTTGGCCACTGCTTTAGACATCTCTTCGTCATTGCTATTTAGGCCAAGGCTCAATAGACGGTTGCGCACCAATACCAGCTCACCGACCATATTCATAATGATATCGAGCGTTGACGTATCAACACGGACTGTTGTGTCTGCTTGCTGAGCAGGTGCTTTCTTAGCAACCGCTTGTTTTTCTTCTGCGGCCTTCGCTGGAGGGGCACTTTTCGCCGCAGGAGCCGCTTTAGGGGCAGGTTTCGCTGCAGCCGCCGGAGCAGCTTGTTTCGGTGCAGGCGCAGCTTTAGCTGCTGGTTTTGGATTTTGGGAAGCTGGTTTTGTCGCAGCTTCTAACTCTTCAACCGATGGACCTTTACCTTTGCCGTGCAGATCATCGAGTAACTTCTCGAAATCATCATCGGTCATTAAGTCACCGTCTGTAGATGGTGACGCTTTCGCTGCAGGTTTCTCTGGTTGTTTCGGTGGCTCTGGCTGTTTTGGTGCTTCTGCCGCTGGCGCGTGTTCAGTATTAGCAGGACCTTTCCCCGCACCATGCAGCTCATCTAAAAGTTTTTCGAATTCATCATCGGTAATATCACCACTTGCATCGGAGGCTGCTGCAGGTTTGGCTGGAGCTTCCGCTACTGGTTTTACTTCACCTTGGTGCCCAGGAGCAGAACCTTGGCCATGTAGTTCATCAAGGAGTTTTTCGAATTCGTCTTGGGTTATTTCGTCAATTGAATTGGAACTGACCGCTTTTTCATCCGCAGCAGGTTGCTCAACCTCTGGTTCTTCCTCAACAGGTTCTTCTTCAATTAAGACCTCTTCTTCAAAAGCTTCTATCGCTTCATCTTCAACTACTGCAGTTGCAGCAGGTTCGTCCTCATCTTCAGATTGAGGGCGGCTCAAGCGATGTAACTCTTCGAGAAGTTCAGGTTCGGCTGCTTCTAGGGGACCACGTTCTTGCACCGCACTAAATTGTTCGTTAACGGTATCAAGTGCACGAAGCATGGTATCCATCAAACCGGGAGAAACACTGCGCTGACCGTTACGTAACGTATCGAACACGTTTTCTGCACCATGGCATGTTTCAACCAGTTCAGTTAAAGATAAGAACCCGGCTCCGCCTTTAACGGTATGAAAGCCGCGGAAAATTGCGTTTAAAAGATCTTTATCTTCAGGATTGTTTTCTAGTTCGACCAATTGCTCTGACAGCAATTCGAGTATTTCACCCGCTTCTACCAGAAAGTCTTGAAGAATATCTTCGTCTAATTCGTAGCTCATACGTAACCCCTAAAAACCAAGACTCGATAACAGATCGTCTACTTCGTCTTGCGATGCCACAGCATCTTGACGCTCATGAGGATTCAAAATTGGACCCTCAGCTTCAGTTGCTGATTTATCCTTATTATCGTCTGCTGTTTTATCTGTCTGGGCAGTCCCAAACACTGTAAGTATGTCAACCAAGCGTTTTTCCACTTCGCTAACTAATGTTATGACACGTCGAATGATTTGTCCGGTTAAGTCCTGAAAATCTTGCGCCATCAAAATCTCGGTTAACTGACCTCGTAACTCACTGCTGTCACCTTCCACCAAAGAGAGTAAATCGTCTATGCGGTGGCAAAGAGCTTTAAATTCTACGAGGTCGATCTTGCCGTGCATCAGTTGATTCCACTGTGGACGAACTTGCAGCAAACTCTCGTGCATACGGTCAGCTATAGGCATACAACGATCCACTGCATCCATCGTTTTGTTTGCAGCGACTTCCGTTTTTTCAATCACATAATTTAGTCGTTCTCGTGCATCGGGAATTTCATCTTTGGCGATTTCAGTCATGCGATCGTCAATATGAAAATGCGTAAGTGAATCATGCAATTCACGAGTAAGAGTCCCAATTTCCTGTAACATAGGATCTCGTTTAACGACCTCTTGCAATTCCTCACTATGTTGAGCAAGGTTCATTTGCGCGACTAAAGCAGTTGCTTCATCTTGCAGACCGTTTTCAACGAGTTGAACGAGTTCTTTTGCTTGTTCTAATGAAATCATCCTGAATAGCCTCTATAAGCTTAATGAATAGATCACCTTTTGCGAAAAACAAAGGTGCTTATAGACGCTCAAAGATTTTATCTAGTTTTTCTTTCAGCGTTGCTGCTGTGAATGGTTTCACAATGTAACCGTTAACACCTGCTTGAGCTGCTTCGATGATCTGTTCACGTTTTGCTTCGGCTGTGATCATAAGAACAGGAAGATGTTTAAGCTCTTCATCCGCACGAATATTTTTAAGTAGGTCAATACCTTGCATGCCTGGCATGTTCCAGTCAGTCACAACAAAGTCAAAGTCCCCTTTTTTAAGCATTGGCAAAGCCGTTAAACCGTCATCAGCTTCTTGGGTATTATTAAAGCCAAGATCACGCAGAAGGTTCTTTACAATACGGCGCATTGTTGAGAAGTCATCAACAATAAGGATCTTCATGTTTTTATTCAAAATTGCCTCCACTGAGTTCAAATTCAGTGATATTTAGTCATTTTCTGTCCAAGAACTCAACTTTGTTCGTAGACGCTGCATTGATTGGCTAAGTATCTGGCTAACGCGAGATTCACTGACACCGATGACCTCACCAATTTCTTTCAAGTTTAGTTCTTCATCATAATAGAGCGAAAGTACCAAAGCTTCACGCTCCGGAAGCGATTTTATTGATTCAACTAATGCTTTTCGAAATGATTCATCGGCAACTCCCTTAAATGGTGAGTTGTCTTCTTCATCATCAATGGGCGAGATAGCATCATCAGCGACACCTAAATCTTCTATACCAACTATTCGAGAACAGTTAATATCATTTAAGGCACTGTGGTACTGTTCTAGCGACATCCCCAAATACTTCGCTACTTCAGAGTCAGAAGGATCTCGATTAAGTTCACCTTCCAATGTTGAAATAGCCTGGCTAATTTCTCGGTTCACTCTATGAACCGAGCGTGGTACCCAGTCACCACGTCGAATATCGTCAAGCATGGCCCCACGAATTCGAATTCCTGCATAGGTTTCAAAGCTAGCGCCTTTAGACCCGTCGTAATTACGTTGTGCTTCCAGCAGGCCAATCATTCCTGCTTGGATTAAATCTTCTATAAGAACGCTTGGAGGTAATCGCCCAATCAAATGATGAGCTATACGCTTAACCAATACGGAGTATTTCTCCAGGAACAGTTGCTGACTGTTCACATTTCCGTATTGATCATAAGTTAGCGCTTTATTCACCAAAAGGTTCCCCTACTATTTCCGTACGATTGAGTAGCCGCTCAACAAAGAATTCCAAATGTCCACTCGGCGTCCTTGGTATTGGCCATGTTAAAGCTTTGGTCGCTAATGAGCTAATTGCAAGTGCAGCTGGTGAACGAGGGAAAGCATCAACCACAATTTTTTGCTTTTTCACGGCTTGACGCACATTATCATCTAAAGGTATGCACGCAACGAGCTCTAAGCTAACATTCAAGAACCGCTCTGTGACTAATGTCAATTTTGCAAACAATTCTCGTCCTTCTCGATAGCTTCTCACCATATTAGCAACAATTTTAAAACGTTGTACTTGATGTTCTCTACTGAGCAATTTAATTAAAGCGTACGCATCAGTAATCGAGGTTGGCTCATCACATACCACTACGACTACATCTTGAGCTGCACGTGAAAAGCTTACTACCATATCAGAAATCCCGGCAGCTGTATCGACTAACAGCACGTCCATTTCATCTTCTAGACTACCAAAAGCTCGAATTAAACCAACATGTTGCGCGTGTGACAACTCTGTCATTGACTGCGTTCCAGAGGTGGCGGGAATAATTCGAATACCAAACGGGCCTTCAACAATGGCATCTTTTAGCTCGCACTCTCCGGCTAAAACATGTCCGAGGTTGCGTTTAGGGCGAATTCCAAGCATGACATCGACATTGGCTAAGCCTAAGTCAGCATCAAGCACCATGACTTTTTTCCCTTGGCGAGCCATACAAATCGCCATACCGAGAGTCACGTTGGTTTTCCCTACACCACCTTTACCGCCAGTGACCGTGATCACTTTCGTAAGAGAGGGTTGGGTTAAGCGGCGTAATCCGCTAGCTTGGTCATATATCATTTTATTCGTCATAATCATCGCCGCCTAGAATTTCTCTACGTCACTAGCCCAGTAGTGAGGTTCATTTTCTGTCGACTTTTCCAGTAACTCGTTAGCTTTAGATACCATGTATTTTGGCTGGGCAATCACGATATCTTCGGGCACTCGCTGACCATTGGCGATGTAGGCCACTGGTAAAGCGTTCTGTACCACAACACTGACAAATTCCCCTAAACTCAAGCACTCATCTAGCTTGGTCATAATACACCCAGAAAGCGGAATCCTTCTGAAATGCTCAATCGTTTCCTGCAGCACTTTGCGTTGTGCTGTAGCAGGTAGCACAAGATAGCTATGAATGACTTCTCCGCTCTCTTGCATTAGGGTATCCAATTGCTCTGAAAGCCGAACATCGCGCTGTCCCATCCCTGCGGTATCGACCAAAATTAAACGACGATTTCGCAACTGAGATATTACATCGGCTAACTCTTTGGAATCTTTAGCAACTTTTACAGGACACCCCATAATTCGTCCGTAAATAGATAATTGTTCGTGCGCACCAATACGATACGTATCAGTGGTAACTAGCGCGACATTGTCCGAACCAAATTCCATTGCGGCTCGCGCGGCCAATTTCGCGACAGTCGTGGTTTTGCCCACTCCAGTCGGCCCTAACAAGGCCACAACACCACCGCGCTTGAGGATATCTTGTTTCGCTACAGGAACTTGGTCAGCGACTAAACGCAATAACGCTTTCCACGCTTTGGGTGGCGGCGTATCTTCTGGGATATAGCATGCAAGTTGGTCCGCTAAATCCAGCGACACGCCCATGCGCTCTAAGCGACGAATTAACATGGCACGCAGCGGCTCTCGACGCTCAACTTCCTGCCACATTAAACCAGATACTTGGTGTTCGAGTAGACGACGAATCGACTCCATCTCTTCGCGCATGCTTTCCAACTCTTCAGTAGCAAGGCTTGTATCCTGCTCGCGCCGAGAACGTTCGAATCGAGTTGGGTCGAGTTTGGGCGTTTGACGGCCTGCATTTCCACGGTGGCCATCGCTTTCTCTATCGGATAAACGAGGCTGTGATGAAGAGTCAGTGTAACGGGAGATAGGCCCATTACCTTGCTGCTGTTCTGCTTGTCGTCTTAATAATGCTGTGAGTGAATCAACTTCTTCACCCTGATGATTATCATCATCGCCATGATTGACTTGCGTATTACTGTACTGCTTAAGCATGTTAGCAAAACGCTGCGTCATTGAACGACCTTGTTCAACGCCAGCTTTTAGACTAACGCGATCGTCTTCTAGCTCTCTGGAGCTACTGCGAGCGGGAGCTGGCTTTGCGGTCGAACGCTGCACTGGCTCTCTTGCAGTTTGCGCAGCGTGACGCTTTAGCGCTCCCTTAGGTGAGGGAGTATCGCCATCGACAGCAGCTACGATCTCTACGCCGCCAGCGACCTTCTTATTTGACATGATCACCGCATCAACCCCAAGTTCTTCTTTAACTTGAAGCAGAGCTGTTTTCATGTCTCTGGCAAAAAATCGTTTAATCTTCAAAGCAAGTATCCGTATCTAAGGTGTAGTTAACCTAGTTACCCACAGCCTGAACTATGCGAATTTGTTTCTCGTCAGGGATCTCCTGATAGGAGAGAACCCGCAGGTTAGGAATCGTATTTTTGACGAATTTCGCTAACGTTGAACGTAGAACTCCAGAGGTCAGAAGCACAGCTGGTTCCCCTTTCAACTCTTGTTCTTGAGTTGCTTGAGCCAGTGACGCTTGTAAGCGCTCCGCTAACCCAGGTTCAATACCGGCTGATTCTCCGCCTGCTGCTTGCATTGTTTGATGCAATATTTGTTCCAATTCAGGAATTAGGGTAATCACTGGCAACTCAGGCTCTATTCCATTGATTTCTTGGACGATTAGACGCTTCAAGGAGATCCTCACCGCGGCGGTAAGAATGTCAGGTTCTTGACTCTTACTCGCGTATTCAGCAAGGGTTTGGATAATGGTTCGAATATCGCGAATTGGAATGGCTTCATTAAGTAGGTTCTGTAGCACTTTCACCACCACTCCCAGCGGTAACTGGTCTGGAACAAAACCTTCCACCAATTTAGGCGCTGAGCGACCAAGCATATCCAGTAGGTTGGTCACTTCTTCATGACCTATCAACTGTGATGCATTATTGGTTAGCAATTGGCTCAAGTGCGTCGCGAGTACGGTTGACGAATCGACAACCGTATAACCCAATGCTTGCGCATGTTCACGTTGTTCATCACGAATCCATACAGCCTCCAGCCCGAAAGCTGGGTCATAGGTATGCTCCCCATCCACCATGCCATACACTTGCCCTGGGTTTATCGCAAGCTCTTGGTCTGGGCGAATTTCCGCTTCACCAACAGCCACCCCCATTAGGGTAATACGATAGCTGTTCGGGGTTAATTCTAGGTTATCGCGAATATGAACTGGAGGGATCAAGAAGCCAAAGTCTTGCGACAATTTCTTACGCACCCCTTTTACCCTTTCGAGTAGCTCTCCCCCTTGGTCTTTATCCACCAAAGGAATTAAGCGATACCCAACTTCTAGCCCAATCATATCAACGGGTTGAACATCGTCCCAAGACAGTTCTTTTTGAGTCGGTGCATCTTGGTCGGAAGTAGCTGGCAGTTTATTGACATCGTCTTTCGCTTCTTTCTGCTTTTTCTGCATGTAATACGCAACACCACCGGCTAATGCCGCCAGCAACAGAAAAGCAAAGTGAGGCATGCCAGGAACGATCCCCATGGTACCAAGGATGGCTGCAGTGATAGTTAAAGCTTTCGGGTTATCAAACAGCTGAAAGACAACCTGCTGGCCCATATCTTCATCGGTATTTTGACGCGTTACCATGATGGCGGCGCCAATAGAGAGCAGCAGCGATGGAATTTGCGCCACCAAGCCGTCACCGATGGTCAACAAGGTATAGATTTGAATCGCTTCACCAAAGCCCAATCCATACTGGAGCATACCAATGGTTAAACCACCGAGAATGTTGATAAAGAGGATGAGAATACCGGCAATGGCATCACCTTTCACAAATTTAGACGCACCGTCCATAGAACCGTAGAAGTCCGCTTCTTTGGTGACTTCACCACGACGAGTACGTGCTTGCTCTTGGTCAATCAAGCCTGCATTTAAATCTGCATCGATAGCCATTTGCTTACCAGGCAAGGCATCCAACGTAAAGCGGGCACTCACTTCGGAAATACGACCAGCACCTTTGGTGACCACAACAAAGTTAATGATCATCAAAATAAGGAATACCACTAAACCCACTGCGTAGTTACCACCGATAACAACGTTACCAAACGCTTCGATCACGTTACCTGCAGCCCCGCCCCCCTCGTGACCTTTGAGTAATACCACACGTGTCGATGCCACGTTTAACGCCAAACGTAACAATGTTGCGATCAGCAATACGGTGGGAAATGCAGCGAAATCTAGTGGGCGACGGGTATATACCGTCACTAACAGCACTACCAAGGCTAACGCAATATTAAAGGTGAAGAACAAGTCGAGCAGGAATGCCGGCATCGGCAAAACCACCATCGCCAGTGACGCCAGTACCATAACCGGCGCACCGATCGCTGGCATAGAGCGTTTAGGAATGGAGGGGAACTTATCCGCAAAAGGCAGTGTAAACTTCATAGGCTGTCAGCTTCAAATGGTCATTAGCAGTCGCGCCATAGCGCCAGATAGCTGTTTTATGCAATTTTTAGTCCATCAAACAATGTCAATTTTACGTCAGTTTTATACCCAAATAACCTCAAGACGGAGAATTCAGGGCTTCATCAACGAGGATATTCCAAGCTCAATGACGCAAGGAATGGTCATTCCCTTTCAACGTCATTGGACGCAGAAATGAACTTATTGATACTACAATCAAGAGTGACACTCCAGTCAAAAAACCAATAAAAAAGGCTTTCCTATCTGAGGAAGCCTTTTTTTATCAAACAACCGACGTTATGGTCGTACTGACCACAGAACTTCACCAACCTGACTGTCAATTTGATAATCAACACAGTACAAACTCGATGTCGTGAACATCGGCGCAGGAAGATCGGCAACGAACTCGGAGACCAAATACCCGACCAAAGGCAAGTGAGAAACAATCAAAATGTTCTCTAGGGACTCATGTTCTGCAATCGCCAACAAATAATCATGCACGTTTTCTGCTTGGCCATAAGGAGTAATATCATCACAATTTTCCACAGAGTGAGCAGAAAAATGCGCGGAAATGGCATCCCATGTCTGTTGAGCACGTAAGTAAGGACTCACTAATACCTTGTCAAATACCACGGGACCATGTTCGCTAACACACGCTTGTGCTACCACTACTGAATCATTTTGGCCTCGTTCGGTTAGAGCGCGTTGGTCATCACTTTGCGCAAGCGATTCCGCTTCCCCATGACGCATAATAAATATTTTCATTATGTTTACCTATTTCAACTTTCCCAAGCCACTGTCGGATTCAGGATTAAGCATGTACTGAGCAAAACGCCAATAAAGCGTGCTGCATGGTACATTTTTTCATGAACCATTGGCAATGGATGCCAGATAACGAACAGTATTATTTTAGATACTGAATCTTAAAATCTGCCAATTTGCCCATTCTGTCCTTAAATAAACCGCGTTACTAAAGCACTTTTCCTTAAAAAAACGAGTAGCAGATTATAGGCAAGAGCGTTTGACAAGAAATCGACGCCTGTAACACTCTGTTAAAAATCATAGTATGTCGTTAAAATAGCTCTGCAGTCCGCAAAATCTGTCTTCTAAATTTGCGCCTCAAGGCAGCAACGCCATACTTAATCCAAATGTCGCTTCGGAGAACTCTCGTGCACATTAGTCCTAATGATCATCATTCTTATCGCTATCTAACTCTCGCCAACGGATTGAGAGTGCTACTTATTCATGATGAGAATGCGCAAAAATCAGCAGCGGCTGTTGCTGTTAATGTGGGACACTTTGACGATCCACTCGACCGTGAAGGGTTAGCGCATTATCTCGAACACATGCTATTTCTCGGCACTGAAAAGTACCCCAAAGTTGGTGAGTTTCAAAACTTTATCAATCAACACGGTGGGAGCAACAATGCTTGGACCGGAACAGAGCATACTTGCTTCTTTTTCGATGTCACCCCCAATGTATTTGATACCGCTCTCGACCGATTCAGTCAGTTTTTTACCGCCCCTTTGTTTAATGCAGAAGCACTCGACAAAGAGCGTCAAGCAGTTAACTCTGAATATAAAATGAAGATTAATGAAGATGCGCGTCGTTTGTATCAAGTGCAAAAAGAAACCATTAATCCCAACCACCCATTTGCCAAGTTTTCTGTCGGCAACCTAGAAACACTAAGCGATCGCCCTGGAAGCAGTATTCGTGACGAAATAATGGCGTTTCACGCCCGTGAATATTCTGCTGATTTGATGACATTAGCAGTACTAGGCCCCGACTCTCTTGACCAACTCGAAACTTGGGTCAGAGACGGGTTTTCCGATATCCCTAATCACCATCGCTTTGGAAAAACCATTACCGAACCTTTCGTAACACCCGAGCAAACAGGACTTATGATTCGGGTAGAGCCTTTAAAAGAAATTCGCAAACTGATTCTTAGCTTCCCGCTACCGGGAACGGAGAGCCACTATCGTAAAAAACCGCTCTCCTATTTTGCCCATTTATTAGGGTATGAAGGCGAAGGCAGCCTGATGCTGACACTTAAAGAAAAAGGTTGGATTACTTCCCTCTCCGCAGGTGGCGGTACTAGTGGCAGTAACTATCGCGAGTTTTCAGTCGGTTGTAGCCTAACAAAAACCGGATTAAAACACGTCGACGAGATCATTCAAGCGCTGTTTCAAACGATTCGCCTAGTGGCTGAAGAAGGTTTAGCTAGATGGCGCTATCTGGAAAAACGGGCGGTATTAGAATCAGCATTTCAATTTCAAGAAACCGCGCGCTCAATGGATTTAGTCAGTCACTTAGTCATCAACATGCAGCATTACGACAGTGAAGACATCATCTATGGCGACTACGTCATGCAAGAGTATGATGAAGCTCTACTACGGTCACTGTTAACCTACTTCACTCCAGAAAACTTGCGTGCCACACTCATCACCAAAAAGGGCAAACACAAGCACTATGCCCATAAAGCAAAGTGGTACTTTACCCCTTATAATGTCGAATCATTTTCCACAGAACAACAGCAATTGTGGCGCGAACCTCTTGCAGATTTGCCCATTTTCTTGCCGCCGCAAAATCCATTTATCTGTTACGACTTAGCCTCCAAACCGGTACTTAATGAACAAAACGTTCCGGAAGTGATAGAAGAGTTGGAAGGTTTCCGTTTGTGGCATATGCAGGATCAAGTTTTCCCTGTGCCTAAAGGCGTCATCTACATCGCCATCGATAGCCCACATTCGGTGGCCAATCCACGTAATATTGTGATGACACGTCTATGTGTCGAAATGTTTTTGGACTCCTTAACCAAAGAGACATACCAAGCAGAAATCGCTGGGATGGGGTATAACCTGTACGCTCATCAAGGGGGTGTAACATTATCTATTTCAGGCTTTAGCCAGAAACAGCCAGAATTGATGAAAATGATTCTGGATAAATTTGCTTTGCGAAGCTTTAGCGAGCAGCGTTTCAACACCATTAAAAACCAGTTACAACGCAATTGGCGTAATGCAGCTCAAGACCGTCCAATATCCCAACTATTCAATGCTCTGACTGGGTTATTGCAACCCAATAACCCACCCTACGCTACGTTATTAGAAGCATTACAAGATATTGAAGTTTCTGAGTTAGCATCATTCGTGGACAAAATATTGGCACAATTGCATGTCGAAATGTTCGTATTTGGTGATTGGCAAAGAGACGATGCTCTGCGCATGGGTGAACAATTGAAAAATGCGCTTCGTGTTCATAATCAAACTTATGAAGAGTCATTGCGTCCACTGGTTATGCTTGGCAATAGTGGCACTTTCCAATATTCCGTTGATTGCAAACAAGAAGATTCTGCCATTGTTGTCTACTACCAATCTGAATTGATGGATGCCCGCAGTATCGCACTCTACTCTCTGGCTAACCATCTGATGTCTGCCGCTTTCTTTAATGAAATACGGACTAAACAACAACTTGGATATATGGTTGGCACCGGCAATATGCCGCTCAATCGCCATCCGGGAATCGTTCTCTACGTACAATCACCTCACGCCACACCCAATGAATTGCTGACCTCGATTGATGAGTTCTTAAATGCACTTTATTTGGTGCTTTTGGAGCTAAACGAATATGAATGGCACAGCAGTAAACGAGGTTTGTGGAATCAGATTGCAAGTCCTGACCAGACATTACGTTCAAGAGCCCAGAGGATGTGGGTTGGCATTGGCAACAAGGATTGGACTTTCCATCAAAGAGAAGATGTATTAGAAGAGCTTAAAAACCTGTCTCGCAGCGATATGATTCGCTTCGTGGTAAAAGAGCTGAAACCTCGCCGGGCTAATCGTTTGATCATGCATACACTAGGACAAAACCATCAAGATCAAGACCAACCTCTGCACTGCGGGCATGAAGTTGGCTCAATTGAAGAATTTCAGCTTCGTCCTAAAGCATACGATATCGGTTAACGTTCAGATTCGATAACCGCTTTTAAAGAATGGGGATGCAGTTTTATCGTAATCCCCTGCCACTTAAGAGCGACCGTTGGGTTGGCGAGTCGCTCCCCTTCTCCTTTCGGGCTGGAAAGCTTGACCTTGACACCAAGTGACTCAAACTGGGCAAATTGGGTCGCAAATAGCGGAAAACGTGCCAATAAATCGTCTAAATACTCTTGCGCTGTCTGTGCATTAGACGGAATAACGCATTCAACATGCTCCCAATCCTGCGTAGGATACGCTTTCCCCAACGCTGGATAAGGCAACTCTAAGCAATCAATTTTCCAACAACCGGCGTCGAGCACAGGATTAAATGCCAACACAATAATCGGTCGGCCATTAATCTGTGCACAGGAAATCTCATCCCCATAAGCGAGCCAAGCTTGATGAGCTTGCTGCGCCAATTTTTCGTCATTAATTCTAAGCGCGATGTGATCCATCTGATAAGCGGTTAAATCCAAACCAATACGTTGAGAAAAAGTAACGATTTGGTCGATAAAGCTCGTTAGTCTAGCCAGCATTTGATCCGGTGCAAGCCCCGCCTGATGTAGTTCGTGCGTCATATTCTTTGGTCCAAACCCATGTTTTTTCGTGGATACTACCAGTAAAGACGTTAAAAGTAGAAATTTAACTAAATTCCGCCCTATAAGACCGGAAATAAAATTGGTATTATGTGCGCCAATTTATGTACAAGATTGAGATATGCATGCACTTTTTATAAGTGCAATAAAAGGCATACCCAGCCAATTCCCAGAATTGAAGGACAAACGTGTGAATATCCAAGCACTGATTAATGACAAAGTCTCTCAGGCTCTCGAAGCCGCAGGTGCACCTGCAGGCTCTCCTGCAGCGGTTCGCCAATCCGCGAAACCACAGTTTGGTGATTACCAAGCTAACGGCGTGATGGGTGTAGCGAAAAAACTCGGCACTAACCCTCGCGAATTCGCGCAAAAAGTCTTGGATGTGTTAGATCTTGAAGGTATTGCGAGCAAAACTGAAATCGCTGGCCCTGGCTTTATCAACATTTTTCTAAGCGACGAATTCCTAGCGAAATCAGCAGAAGCAGCGCTAGCCGACGCACGTTTAGGCGTTGCAAAAGAAGCAGCACAAACCATCGTCGCTGACTACTCAGCGCCAAACGTAGCCAAAGAAATGCACGTAGGCCACCTACGTTCAACCATCATTGGTGATGCTGTTGTTCGTACCCTTGAATTCTTAGGCCATAACGTTATCCGCGCGAACCACATCGGTGACTGGGGTACTCAGTTCGGTATGTTGATCGCCAACCTAGAGCGCGTACAACAAGAGAACGGCGAAGTTTCAATGGAACTGTCTGACCTTGAAGCGTTCTACCGTGAATCGAAAAAACTGTACGACGAAGACGAAGAGTTCGCAGTGAAAGCACGTAGCTACGTAGTGAAACTGCAAGGCGGCGATGAATACTGCCGTGAAATGTGGAAGAAACTGGTTGATATCACTATGGTACAAAACCAGCGTAACTACGACCGTCTCAACGTGTCCCTCACTCGTGAGAACGTGATGGGCGAAAGCATGTACAACGATATGCTACCAGGCATTGTTGCTGACCTTAAAGCTCAAGGTTTGGCTAAAGAAGATGATGGTGCTCAAGTTGTTTACCTTGATGAATACCAAAACAAAGATGGCGACCCTATGGGCGTTATCGTACAAAAACGTGACGGCGGTTATCTATACACCACAACCGACATCGCTTGTGCGAAATACCGTTATGAAACGCTAGGCGCAGACCGCGTGTTGTACTTCATTGACTCACGTCAGCACCAACACCTAATGCAAGCTTGGACCATCGTACGTAAAGCGGGCTACGTTCCTGAGACTGTAAGTCTAGAGCACCACGCATTCGGTATGATGCTAGGTAAAGATGGTCGTCCATTTAAGACTCGCGCAGGTGGCACCGTTCGCCTAGCGGCACTGCTTGATGAAGCAGAACAGCGTGCAACCAAACTGATCGAAGAGAAAAACTCAGATTGGAGCGAAGACGAGAAAGCGAACATCGCGAAAACCGTTGCAATGGCTGCAGTTAAATACGCTGACCTATCGAAACACCGTACCACTGATTATATCTTTGATTGGGACAACATGTTGGCATTCGAAGGTAACACGGCACCGTACATGCAATACGCTTACACTCGCGTTGCTTCAATCTTCTCTAAAGCTGGTATTTCTATGGATGAGCTTTCAGGTTCAATCCTAGTATCAGAAGAGAAAGAGAAAGCATTGGTTGCGAAACTGATGCAATTTGAAGAAGCGGTTCAATCTGTTGCACGTGAAGGTCAGCCGCACATCCTTTGTGGCTACCTATTCGAATTAGCCGGTCAATTCTCTGGTTTCTACGAAGCGTGTCCAATTCTGAACGCGGAAGAAGACGTGAAGAACAGCCGTTTGAAATTGGCAGCATTAACCGCGAAGACCATCAAGCAAGGTCTGTCGCTATTGGGTATTAATACGCTAGAACGTATGTAATTTCCAAAAAACGAAAAGGTTGGCGTAAGCCAACCTTTTGTTTATCTATACCCAAATGACCTCAAGATGCAGACTTCAGAGCTTCATCAACGAGCACAGGTCAAGCTCAATGACGGAAGGAATGGTCATTCCCTTTCAACGTCATTGGGCGCAGAAATGGGCTTGTTGATGAGCTCCCAACGGGCGAGTTGTATTCGCTCCTATGCTGCGTTACCGATTTTCTACGTAGAACAACTATGTATTCAAATCGGTGCCTTGCCTATGAGCGAATACATTCTCGCTGAAACCGCATCTTGAGGTTACTTGGGTATAGTAACCATCTTAATTAAGGATCATCATTATGAGTTTTTCTCTGCATCCTCAGTTAGAAAAAGACACCGACGTTATTGGTCATTTCCCAATTTGTATTGCGTTACTCCATAAAGATGGCGCCGTACCGTGGGTTATTTTGGTGCCGAAGAAAGAGAACTTGAAAGAACTTCATCACCTACCAATGGTAGAGCAGCAGCAGTTTTTGTTGGAATCACAATTGGTAAGTGAAACGCTTGAAGCACTTTACCAACCCGACAAAATCAACCTTGGCGCCTTAGGTAACATGGTACCGCAACTGCACATTCACCATATTGCTCGTTTCAAAACTGACATGGCATGGCCGGGACCAGTTTGGGGAAATACCAAGGGTGAACCCCGCGAAGCCAAAGCTCAACAAACCATGCTGGCTGAACTGCGTGACGCATTGAGCCAAAGCTCTCTGTTTAGCGCCTAAATTAACGCGCCAACGCCATCGGTGTTACAACCAAAAAGCACATTCATAAAAAAAGCCCCACTTAAATCAAGTGAGGCTTTTTATTGGCATCAACAAAATACCATCAATTACATCGTAACATTCACCGCTAAGCCGTTACTTTGATTAACCACGTAACGAACACGCAGCACTTTGTCTGCCGCATTGGTGTCTTCTTGACGAGAAATAACACCTTTTTTCAGCCAAACCGCTAGCATCGCATCCACACCATCTTCACTAATACAAAAATGTTGCGCTAATTCGCGGCGACTCACGCCGCGATGTTCTGCAATGTAACTTTTTAGCTCGGCTAATATCATAGCGCCTCCAGAGCCTGCGCTTGCACACGATGTCCCACGCGACGTAGGTATAAGTAAACCCCAATCAGCGCCGCAACAATCACCACCATCCAACTGATGCTTTCCACCGGATGACTGCCAATTCGAGTGGCTTGATAGAAGAAGGTTGCACCGCCATAGCCAAGACCAAAAGTCCAAAGCGCAATGAAACGGGCAAATTTAGGCCCAAACTCACGCACATACGCACCCATGGCCGCCACACAAGGCGTGTAGAGTAGAACAAGAATCAGATAGGAGAACGCAGCATAACCACTGGTAAAGTGTTTGTTCAAGTTGGTGAAGATAGAGCTATCAACCGCTTGATCTTCTGCCACCGCTTGACTATCACTTAAATCCCCCACTTCAATGCCTAACGGGTCTGAATAACTCAAATCAGCCAAGTTTTGAGGAATCGACATCACCGCTTCTTTCAAACTCGCCATCAAGTCAAATTCATCATTACCGCCTTCATCTGCAGAGGTGTAAAGGCTGTTGAGCGTCCCTACTACGGCTTCTTTGGCAAAAATACCCGTGATGATACCCACCGTTGCTGCCCAGTTGTCATCTTCAACGCCCATAGGTGTAAATACTGGCGTGACCACTTGTGCCGCTCTTGATAGCACAGAGTTTTGACTGTCTTCGTTACCAAAACTGCCATCCATACCCAATGAGTTAAAGAAACTCAACACAGCGACCACTAACACGATGGTTTTACCCGCACCGAGCACGAAGCGTTTTAGCTTCTGCCAAGTTTTGATCAACACATTTTGCAGGGTTGGCACTTCGTAATCCGGCATCTCCATGATGAGCGAATCACTTGAACCTGGGTACAAGGTTTTCTTCATGAATAGCCCGGTAAACACCGCTGCAATAATCCCAAGGATGTACAGAGCAAACACAATGTTTTGTCCACTTTCAGGGAAGAAGGCGGCAGCAAATAGTGCATAAACAGGCAAACGAGCACCACAAGACATAAATGGCGCCATAGCGGCAGCAAGTTTGCGTTCACGCTCTTGGTCTAACGTGCGTGTTGCCATGATGGCCGGCACGTTACAACCAAACCCCAGCACCAACGGCACAAACGCTTTACCTGGCAAACCGATTTTCTGCATCACCTTATCCAACACAAAGGCAGCACGGGACATATAACCAGAGCTTTCAAGTACCGCGAGGAAGAGATACAAACAGGCAATCACAGGGATAAAGGTCGCAACGGTTTGAATACCACCACCAATACCATCAACGATAACGGTCGTTAACCAAACCGGTAAGTGATCGTCTAACAGATAATGCCCACCATCGACCAATAGCGCACCAACCCCGATATCAAAGAAATCGATAAAGGCGCTACCGATGTTGATCGAGAACATAAACATCAGGTACATAACAAAGAAAAACAGTGGAATACCTAGCCATTTATTGAGCATGAACTTATCGGCTTTCTCGGTAAAACTGTGGCTCAATTTACCTTCACTGCGGCGAATCGTTTGACATTGAGTGTGTAAGAAAGTGTATTTCACATCCGCTACATGGAGGTCAATATCCAATGGGCAATCAAAGCGTTCTGCATCAATTTGTTTTCGTTTTTCTGCGGGTTGCTCATTAATGACCAAGCGGTCATTTTCTAATGCGCGAATCGCCAAGGCTCGAGCAGCTGCCACTTTCCCCGTGAAGAGAGGTTCAATACGACTGATGGCCGCTTCAAATTCAGGACCATAGTTGAGCTTAAATGGTTCTAGCGCAATGCCTTGCACCAACACCCGGTGAAGCTGTTCTTTAAATTTACGTACATGGTGGCGGTTGTGTGCAGAAATAGCGACAACAGGACACCCTAACATGGCTTGCAGTGCTTTTTCGTCGATAGTTTGACGTTCGCGTTTTAATGCATCCATCTTATTCAGAATCACCACCATTGGGCGACCCAGTTCACGCAGCTGTAATGTCATGTACAAACTGCGCTCCAAACATGTTGCGTCAACAACGTTGATGATGATATCGGCAGGCAAAGTTAATACTGCGCGTGAAGCAATCGATTCATCGATACTGTTAGAGTCATTCCCGCTATCTAATGCGTAAATCCCCGGCAAGTCGGTTAATAAAAATTCATCACCCGAATGAATGTATCTTCCGGTTTTTTTCTCTACTGTCACACCGGCCCAGTTACCCACCTGTTGCTTAGCACCGGTTAGACCATTGAAAAGCGTAGTTTTACCACTGTTTGGATTACCTACTGTTAATACTTGATACTGCATTAGCGGCGCTCCACTTCGATTGATGCTGCGATACTTTCGCGTAACGCGACAGAAACGCCACGAACCTCGACCTGTAAAGGGTCTCCCATCGGCGCTCGGCGCACCAGAGTAATCTCTGTTTGTGGCAAAATACCCATTACCATTAGGCGTTTTCTCGTTTCTGTAGAGAGCTGATTTAAGGCCGTAACTTTCACGGTCTCACCACTTTTTAGTTCTGAT
The DNA here is from genome assembly GCF_001547935.1 of Vibrio tritonius. Lineage (NCBI taxonomy): Bacteria > Pseudomonadati > Pseudomonadota > Gammaproteobacteria > Vibrionales > Vibrionaceae > Vibrio > Vibrio tritonius. Next base: position 899,989 of record NZ_AP014635.1, on the reverse strand, counting down.
AACTTCATAGACATTGCCATTTAACAGTAGTGTGAATGAGAAATATTTTTATTCATTAGAGTAATGATAATGAATCTTTATTGCGGTGAATATGCGTAACATCAAAAAAGCCACAGTGGTAGTAAGGATATCGGTCGGGTTGATTACTTTATAGACGAAAACGTTCATCAAACCTTTAGCGGCCCCCAAAGGCTTTCAAGATGCTGGCTAAATAACGCTTCTTAACTGTAAGTCATCTAGGCTAATGCTGAACGCGGGCTCGCATAATCCCATCGATGAAGCTCCTATTTGCCACCTTTGGCGAGGCGGGTCTGCTTATCCGTATCGCCTTATTATTAGAACTGAGGCATAACTATCGAGATGCAAAAAAGATGACATAACGTCATCTTTTTCTTGTTTATTCTCTGTCGTTACTTGCTTAAGCAATCTGAATAACTGGTAGCAAGTGATTTAAGAAAAGCAAAATAACTGCCTGCATTGAGGGGAATCGTCGTTGCAAGAGGATCCAAAATACCAATGTTTGATGAAGTACCACGTACTACACTCTCAATCACCGCCGGTTGGAATTGAGGCTCAGCAAAAACACACTGAATATCACCATCCGCTAATGCTTGGCGAATATGAATTAGGGTCTTTGCGCCAGGTTTACGTTCTGGGCTAACCGTAAAGTGGCCTTGGTTATTTAGCCCATAATGTTGCTCAAAATAGGCGTAACCATCGTGGAAAACATAATAGGGCTTATGCTTAATTGCCGTTAGCTGTTGAGCAATTTGCTTGTCTGTTTGGGCAAGGTGTTGATCAAATTGGGCTAAATTTGCTTCATAGGTGGCGCGATGTTTAGGATCTAAGGTAATTAGCTTTTGTGCAATTGCGTGAGCAACAGTTTTTGCCTGCGCCACACCTAACCAGAAATGGGGATCGTGAGTACCATGATGGTGGTGACCATCGTCATCATGATGCTCTTCTTCTGAAAAAGCTCGTAGCTTTAACTGGTCAACGGAACTTAGCGTCAATACATTACTTTGCGACGCTAACACCTTCTCCAAAAACGGCTCTAAGTCTGGACCAAACCAAATAACCAAATCAGCTTGATGAATCCGCTTTACATCTGAAGGGCGCAATGCATAATCGTGCGGCGAGGCATTCGTTCCTAAAAGAACATCTGGCGTCGTCACTCCCAATGTCAGTTCATTGGTGATCATCTGAATCGGTTTAATACTGGTTAAAATCGTGTTCGCCCATGTTGGTGCGCAAAAAGCAACCAACCAAGCGACTAAAGTGAATCTCGCTAACATTATCACTGTTCTAAGCTGTGGCAGAAATGGTGGTAGAATGTTACATTATAACATCATCAAATTGCAAATGAGTTCCTTCCATGTCGACCCTCATTGAATTACAAAATATCTGCGTAGATTTCCATCAAAGGCGTGTGCTTGATACGGTCAGCCTTAAAGTGGAAAAAGGCAGGATTACCACGCTGATTGGACCAAATGGTGCAGGAAAGTCGACGCTCGTTAAGGTATTACTGGGCTTATTGAAACCGACATCCGGCGAACTTAAGCGCAGTAAACATCTCAAAATTGGCTACGTTCCGCAAAAACTTAAGTTAAATGAAACCTTGCCCTTAACAGTCGCGCGCTTTCTTCGCTTGGCTGGCAAGTTTAGCCAAAACGAATTGGAACAATCGCTGCGTTTGGTCGGTGCAGAGCATTTGCGCGATAACGACATGCATCAATTGTCTGGCGGTGAGACTCAGCGCATCTTGATTGCACGCGCCCTACTGCAACGCCCCGATCTTTTGGTGCTCGATGAACCCGCCCAAGGTGTCGATGTGCAAGGGCAAATTGACCTTTACGAATTGATTAATGATATCCGTAAACGCTTTGGGTGCGCCGTATTTATGGTGTCACACGACCTCCATTTGGTGATGGCGAAAACAGATGACGTCATCTGTTTGCAACACCATATTTGTTGCTCTGGTGCGCCACACGACATTACTCAGCATCCAAACTATATATCGCTATTTGGCCATCATCCGCAAGAAAGCCTTGCGTTTTATCATCACCATCATGACCATCACCACCATGATCTGTCCGGTATCCCTGTTTCCGGCGATAGCGCACAGTGTTCTGCACATCATCACGGGCATCCATCGCATGATTGATTATCTTCTTCCTTCTATCCTCGCTGGTATAGGCATTGCCTTGATCGCTGGCCCTCTTGGCTCATTTGTTGTCTGGCGCAAGATGTCCTACTTTGGCGATACCTTGGCTCACGCTTCACTACTCGGAATCGCGTTAGGTTTTTTACTCGACATCAATCTCTATTTAGCGTTATTGGTCTGTTGCTTGGGGTTAGCGAGTTTACTGGTGGTGATGCAACGTCAAAAGATTGTCGCAACTGATACCTTACTCGGGATTTTAGCTCACAGTGCACTATCACTGGGTTTGATTGCGGTGAGTTTTCTTGATGATGTGCGTATCGATCTGATGAGCTATCTATTTGGCGATCTGCTGGCGGTTACGCCCTCTGACTTGGTCTTCATTTGGTCAGGTGTAATTGTGGTCGGTGCTCTGGTGTACTATTTTTGGCAGCCACTGCTCTCAAGCAGCATTAACGAAGAACTGGCAAGTGTCGAAGGCATTAATGTGGATTTAATGCGCCTCGTTCTGATGCTGTTGATGGGGGCCGTGATTGCGGTTGGGATGAAATTCGTCGGCGCGCTGATCATGACCTCACTATTAATTATCCCGGCAGCTACCGCTCGTCGTTTGTCTCGTACACCTGAACAAATGGCGTTTATCGCCTCGATCATTGGCTGTATTAGCGTACTGTGTGGTATTACGCTGTCATGGCATTTTGATACGCCTGCGGGTCCATCTGTGGTGATTAGCGCTTCAATGCTGTTTCTACTAAGCCACATTGTTAAACGTCGCTAAGCTTTATCACCCAATTAATACCACCAAGTTCATTAAAATGACAAAAAACCCTAAGCCATAAGCTTAGGGTTTTTGCTATTAATCGCTTATAAAGTAATGCTAGATTACCAGCCCGTCACTTCGCGAAGTGCAGAACCAATCTGAGCTAGGCTTTTCACGGTTTTCACACCAGCAGATTCAAGCGCGGCGAATTTTTCATCCGCAGTTCCTTTACCACCAGAGATAATAGCACCAGCATGTCCCATACGTTTACCAGGAGGCGCAGTCACACCAGCGATATACGATACAACTGGCTTGGTTACATTCTCTTTAATGTAGGCTGCCGCTTCTTCTTCCGCAGTACCACCGATTTCACCGATCATCACAATCGCTTCGGTTTCTGGATCTTTTTCAAACAGCGCTAAAATATCAATGAAGTTAGAGCCCGGAATTGGGTCACCACCAATACCGACACAAGTAGATTGACCAAAGCCTTCATCAGTAGTCTGTTTAACCGCTTCATAGGTTAATGTACCAGAGCGAGAGACGATACCTACTTTACCCTTTTTGTGAATGTGACCTGGCATGATACCGATCTTACATTCATCAGGCGTAATCACCCCTGGGCAGTTAGGACCGATCATACTTACGCCTTCAGCATCCAAACGCACTTTCACATCTAGCATATCCAATGTTGGAATACCTTCCGTGATAGTAACAATCAGTTTAATGCCCGCGTCAATCGCTTCAAGAATAGCGTCTTTACAGAAAGGTGCTGGAACATAAATAACCGAAGCCGTTGCCCCTGTTGCTTCTACTGCATCGCGCACGGTATTGAATACCGGTAAACCAAGATGCTTAGTGCCACCTTTACCAGGAGACACACCACCCACCAATTGAGTACCGTAATCAAGCGCTTGCTGAGAGTGGAATGTACCTTGGCCGCCAGTGAAACCTTGACAGATGACCTTGGTGTCCTTGTTGATCAGAATAGACATTATTTACCCTCCGCTGCTGCAACCACTTTTTCCGCGGCTTCTGTCAATGAAGTTGCGGCGATAATATTGAGACCACTGTCGGCGAGTGTTTTTGCGCCGAGTTCGGCATTGTTACCTTCGAGGCGAACCACGACAGGAACGGTTACACCCACTTCTTCTACAGCACCAATAATACCTTCGGCAATGAGGTCACAACGAACGATACCACCAAAAATATTGACGAGTACCGCTTTGACATTACTGTCAGACAGGATGATTTTGAACGCTTCTGTCACACGCTCTTTGGTTGCACCGCCACCCACATCAAGGAAGTTAGCTGGGTGACCTCCATGCAGATTGACAATATCCATGGTTCCCATGGCGAGACCTGCACCATTTACCATACAACCAATATTGCCATCTAGCGCAACATAGTTAAGCTCCCATTGCGCAGCATTGGCTTCACGGGCATCTTCTTGAGATGGATCATGCATTTCACGCAATTTAGGTTGACGATACAACGCGTTTGAGTCGATGTTGATTTTACCATCTAGACACAGGAGGTTTCCCTCACCAGTGATGACCAGTGGGTTAATTTCGAGTAACGCTAAATCGTACTTGGTAAACATATTACCAAGGCCGAGGAAAATTTTTGTGAACTGTTTAATTTGCTCACCTTCAAGACCCAGTTTAAATGCCAATTCACGGCCTTGATATGGCTGAGGGCCAACGAGCGGATCAATCGCAGCTTTGTGAATAAGCTCTGGTGTTTCGTGTGCCACTTTTTCAATTTCGACACCGCCTTCCGTTGAAGCCATAAAAACAACACGACGACTTGAACGATCCACGACAGCGCCCAAATAAAGCTCGTTCGCAATATTAGAGGCCGTTTCAACTAGAATTTTGGTCACCGGCTGACCATTAGCGTCAGTTTGGTAGGTTACCAGATTCTTACCTAACCATTTCTGCGCAAAATCCTTGATGCCTTCTTTCGTATCGTGCAGTTCCACACCGCCCGCTTTACCGCGGCCACCAGCGTGTACCTGACATTTCACAACCCATTTTGTGCCGCCAATCTTTCCTGCTGCTTCCGCCGCTTCTTGTGGCGTATCACACGCAAAACCTTCGGGCACGGGCAGTCCGAACTCTGCAAACAGCTGTTTGGCTTGATATTCATGCAAATTCATTGTGTTGTTCCGTCTGTTTGTTTTTATCCATTAAACCCTAACAGGGCTTCACGTCTTGTAGGGCGACTCAGATGAGTGTCACATTTCAGTGACTTAACCGGGCTAGACGCTGAGCTAGTCTAGCCCGAATTGTTTTAGACGTCTAGAAATCTAGACACTCAAACATTACACGTCGAGAATTAAACGCGCAGGATCTTCTAGCAACTCTTTTACAGTAACTAAGAATCCAACCGACTCACGACCATCGATAATTCGGTGATCATAAGAGAGTGCAAGGTACATCATTGGCAAAATTTCAACTTTACCGTCAACGACCATCGCACGGTCTTGGATTTTGTGCATACCTAAAATTGCGGCTTGAGGTGGGTTAATGATAGGTGTCGACATTAACGACCCAAATACACCACCATTGGTGATAGTAAAGTTACCACCGGTGAGTTCATCAACCGTTAACTTACCATCACGACCTTTTAAAGCGAGATCCTTAATGCCCTTCTCAATATTGGCCAGACTTAGCGTATCAGTATCTTTCAGTACTGGTGTAACCAACCCGCGAGGAGTGGAAACCGCAATACTGATATCAAAGAAGTTGTGGTACACAATGTCATCACCGTCAAGAGAGGCGTTCACTTCAGGATAACGTTTCAGTGCTTCTGTGACCGCTTTAACATAGAACGACATGAAACCTAAGCGGATATCATGTTTTTTCTCAAACAGATCTTGGTACTGCTTACGCAAATCCATAATCGGTTTCATGTTCACTTCGTTAAAGGTAGTTAGCATTGCTGTGCTGTTTTTCGCTTCCAACAGACGCTCAGCAATACGTTTACGCAAACGGGTCATAGGAACGCGTTTTTCACTGCGACCAGGGTTCACTGGAGCAACCGCAGCAGGCGCTGGAACGGCTTTGGCTGGCGCAGATTGTGCACTGGCAAGATGCGCTTCTACATCTTCACGAGTGATACGACCACCCACACCAGTCCCTTTCACATCACCCGCTTCAAGACCATGTTCACCAAGCAAGCGACGTACTGCAGGACTTAACCAATCATTGGTTTCGTCAGACAAAGAGGCTTTATGGCGGCGATCAGGAGAAGGCTCTGTTAAATCGGCTTTGTCCTTAGTCGGCTCACCTGCCACTGCGCCCGGTTTAATACGAGCAAGCAACTGTTTAGAGAGGACCGTTGCCCCTTCTTCTTCGATAATGGCGTCAATCACCCCCTCTTCAGGAGCGGGAACTTCCAACACCACTTTATCTGTTTCAATTTCAACGATAACTTCATCGCGAGCAACCGAATCGCCCGCTTTTTTATGCCAAGTTGCTACCGTCGCATCCGCAACGGATTCAGGTAAATCTGGAACCAGAATTTCAATTGTCATATCTGTGTCTTCCTTTTACTTCTAGTTCTTACTTAAGAGTCAGTGCGTCTTCGACTAACGCTTTCTGCTGTTTTAAATGAACGGACATATAACCCACAGCCGGAGAAGCTGATGCGGGACGACCAGCATATTTCAGATCAGCACCAGCAGGAATTGCTGCACGGAAATTATGCTGACTAGAATACCAAGCACCTTGGTTTTGCGGCTCTTCCTGACACCAAACATAATCCACCGCGTTAGTGTACGGCGCAATAATCGCTTGAAGCTCATCAATTGGGAACGGGTATAGCTGCTCGATACGTACAATGGCTACATCGTCTTGCTCATTGGCACGGCGTTGTTCAAGTAAATCGTAGTACACCTTACCAGAACAGAACACGACGCGTTTTACCTTGACAGGGTCCAACGAATCCACTTCACCAATAGCCGCTTGGAATGTACCGTGAGCTAACTCTTCCATCGAAGAAATACACAGAGGGTGTCGTAACAACGATTTAGGTGACATCACAATCAACGGACGACGCATTGGGCGAACCACTTGACGACGCAACATGTGATAAACCTGCGCAGGTGTAGATGGCACCACCACCTGAATATTTTGCTCGGCACAAAGCTGCAAATAGCGTTCTAAACGAGCCGATGAGTGCTCAGGTCCCTGCCCTTCATAACCGTGTGGTAACAACATAGTGATACCGCACAAACGGCCCCACTTCTGTTCACCAGAGGAGATGAATTGGTCAATGACCACTTGAGCGCCATTGGCAAAATCGCCAAACTGAGCTTCCCAAATAGTTAAACCGCCGGGTTCCGCTGTCGCATAACCATATTCAAACGCGAGCACCGCTTCTTCAGATAACACAGAGTCAATAACTTGGAAGGGGCCTTGTTTGTCATGAATATGCTTAAGTGGAATATAAACGCTAGCATCAGCTTGGTTGTGCAGCACAGAATGACGGTGGAAGAAAGTACCACGACCTGAGTCCTGCCCAGAAATACGAATACGTTTGCCATAATCCACTAAGGTTGCATAAGCAAGGAGCTCTGCCATACCCCAATCGAGCGGTTTTTCGCCAGCAATCATAGCGACACGATCATTATAGATTTTTGCCACACGACTCTGCAGTTTATGACTCTCTGGATGCTGACAAAGTCGGCTTCCTAGCTCACGTAAGCGGTCAATATCGTACTGATTCTTCCATTCCATATTCCATTCATGGTTTAGGTAAGGAGACCAATCAACTGAGTGCATCGTCATCGGACGCCACTCTTTAACTACCACTTCACCGTGATCTAAAGCATCGCGATATTCATTGACCAATTGAGTCGCGGTTTCGATATCCGCTTCACCACGCTCCATCAATACATCCGCATACAACTTACGAGGCGTTGGATGTTTTTTGATCTTTTGATACATCAATGGTTGAGTCGCGTTTGGCTCGTCTGCTTCGTTATGACCGTGACGGCGATAACACACCAAATCAATCACAACGTCGCGTTTGAATGTGTTGCGATAGTCCAAAGCAACACGAGTAACAAACGCAACCGCTTCTGGATTATCCGCATTCACATGGAAAATCGGCGCCTGTACCATCTTGGCTATGTCGGTACAGTACATGGTAGAACGCGTATCGCGCGGGTTAGAGGTGGTAAAACCAACCTGGTTGTTGATAACGATACGCACCGTACCACCAACACAGAAGCCTCGAGCCAGAGACATGTTAAAGGTTTCAGCCACAACCCCTTGCCCTGCAATCGCAGAGTCACCATGGATAGTAATAGGAAGAACTTTACTGCCGTCTTTATCTTCCAGACGGTCTTGGCGAGCTCTAACTGAGCCCATTACCACTGGGTTAACAATTTCAAGATGCGATGGGTTAAACGCTAGTGCTAAATGCACATCACCACCTTGAGTTGCAAAGTCTGCCGAGAAACCTTGGTGATACTTAACATCACCAGTACCCCATGTTTCATCATGCTTACCCGCAAATTCGTCAAACAATCCTTGTGGTTTCTTACCTAACACGTTAACTAACATGTTCAAACGACCACGGTGAGCCATTCCGACAACGACTTCACGCATACCTCGTGAGCCAGCGTAACGAATAAGCTCTTTGGTCATTGGAATTAACGCATCACCACCTTCTAGAGAGAAACGTTTGGCACCTGGGAATTTAGCACCTAGATAGCGTTCTAAACCCTCTGCCGCCGTCAACTCTTCCAAGAAAGTCACTTTCTCAGCTTGAGTAAATTGAGGACGACCATTGACGGGTTCAATATGCTGTTGAATCCAACGTTTCTGTTCGGTATCCGTGATGTGCATATATTCAGCACCCACAGGACCGGTATAGATGTTGTTTAGGGCCTGATAGATATCTTTCAACTTCATAGTGTCGCTACCGATAGCGAACGAACCTACGTTAAAAGTTTCTTCCATATCATCGTCGGTCAGGTTATGGAATGAGGGGTCAAGTTCCGCCACAGGTGGGCGTTTCCATAAACTGAGAGGGTCCAATTGAGCAGCTTCGTGACCGCGGAAACGGTACGCGTTAATTAGCTGCAGTACTTTTACCTGTTTTGCATCGACTTCAGGATCACTAACTTGGACACTGTAATGCTTAGTCTCTTGAGCGAGCCGCCGGAAGTAGTCGCGAATACGTGAATGCTGTTGTTCAACAGTACCTTGTGGTTGCTTAGGCAAACCATCAAAAACACGTTTCCACTCCTCACTTACCAGGTCGGGGTCGCTTAGATACGATTCGTAGAGTTCCTCTACATAAGTTGCATTGGCGCCAGCCAAGTGTGAAGACTCGAGCCATGCCTTCATCACGCCGTTGTGCATTATTTTCCCTTTACCAGTAGTTTTCACAGTAGCTTCGGTCTTAGCCGAGCTATCAAAGAGCAGGCCCGAAAGCCTGCTTTATCACTTTATACCGACCGGTTAATCAACATCGACTTGATATGCCCGATCGCTTTAGTCGGATTTAATCCTTTAGGACAAACGTTGACACAGTTCATGATGCCGTGACATCGAAATACGCTGAAAGCATCGTCAAGTGCAGACAAGCGTTCATCAGTTGCAGTGTCGCGACTATCAATGAGCCAACGATAGGCCGCCAACAAGCCTGCAGGGCCGATAAACTTGTCTGGATTCCACCAGAAAGAAGGGCAAGAGGTTGAACAACATGCACACATAATGCATTCGTACAAACCATCCAAATGCGCTCGTTCTTCTGGCGCCTGAAGATTCTCCCGAGACGGAGGCATGTTGCCATCCGAAATCAAGAAAGGTTTCACTTTGGCGTAGTTGTCATAAAACTGCGTCATATCCACGATCAAATCACGGATAACTGGAAGTCCAGGAAGGGGACGAATTACGATCTTCTTGCTGCCTGCCAATGCAGAAAGAGGAGTAATACACGCCAATCCATTTTTTCCGTTCATGTTCAGGCCGTCTGAACCACATACTCCTTCACGACATGAACGGCGGAATGCGATACTAGCGTCCTGTTCTTTAAGAAGAATCAGCGCATCCAGCACCATCATATCTGAACCTTCATTCACATCAAGAGTATAGTCTTTCATATACGGCTTGTTGTCTATATCTGGATTGTATCTATACAAAGAGAAGTTAAGTTTCATAGTTTAGTCCTCCCCTAGTATGTACGTACTTTTGGTGGGAACGGGTCACGGAAAACGGGTTGCATGTTCACATGACGTTTATTCATTTGCTCCGTTTCCGGATTATAAATTGAATGACATAGCCAGTTTTCATCATCACGTTCTGGGAAGTCGAAGCGAGCATGAGCACCACGACTTTCCGTGCGGTAGTTTGCTGCTACCGCCGTAGAAAACGCCGTTTCCATCAGGTTATCCAATTCTAGGCATTCAACACGTTGAGTATTAAACTCTTTCGATTTATCTGCCAAATGAGCATTTTTCAAACGTTCGCGAATCTCTTTCAATTCACTAAGGCCTTCCGCCATCGCTTCCCCTTCACGGAATACAGAGAAGCTGTGTTGCATGCACTGTTGTAGGTCTTTACGAATTTGCACCGGATCTTCACCGCTGGTGCTGTTTTCCCAACGCATGGTACGAGCCAGAGAAGCTTCAATATCTGATTCCGTGGCTGGACGAGCTTCCACTTGTGCCGCTAAGGTTTCGCCAAGGTGCAGACCTGTTGCACGACCAAATACCACCAAATCGAGAAGCGAATTGCCCCCTAAACGGTTGGCGCCGTGAACCGACACTGAAGCGATTTCACCGCAGGCATACAAGCCTTGAATTTCGACATCATTACCTGAAGCATCCTGTTTCAATGCTTGTCCTGAGACCTGAGTTGGCACGCCGCCCATCATATAGTGACAAGTTGGAATGACCGGAATAGGCTCTTTCACAGGATCAACGTGAGCAAAAGTACGAGATAATTCGCAAATACCCGGCAGGCGTGATTCAAGAACATCGCGACCTAAGTGATCCAATTTAAGTTTGATGTGTGGACCCCATGGGCCATCGCAACCGCGACCTTCACGAATCTCGATCATCATCGAACGTGCAACTACGTCACGACCTGCAAGGTCTTTCGCGTTAGGGGCATAACGCTCCATGAAGCGTTCGCCATCTTTATTGAGAAGATATCCCCCCTCACCACGACAACCTTCGGTAACGAGTACCCCTGCGCCTGCAATGCCGGTTGGGTGGAATTGCCACATTTCCATGTCTTGCATTGGTGCGCCTGCACGCAGTGCCATGCCGACGCCGTCACCGGTATTAATGTGGGCATTGGTAGTGGATTGATAAATACGACCAGCACCACCTGTAGCCAAGACAGTCGCCTTGGATTTGAAATAACAAATCTCACCAGTTTCCATACATAAAGCCGTACAACCCAAAATGGCACCGTCTTGGTTTTTCACTAAATCAAGCGCATACCATTCGGAGAAAATAGTGGTTTTATGTTTGATATTTTGCTGATAAAGAGTATGCAATAGTGCATGACCGGTACGGTCTGCCGCTGCAGCGGTACGTGCGGCTTGTTCACCACCAAACTCTTTCGATTGGCCGCCAAATGGACGTTGGTAAATTGAACCATCTTCAAAACGAGAAAATGGCAGACCCATTTTTTCTAGTTCAATCACCGATTGAGGACCATTTTTACACATGTATTCAATGGCGTTTTGGTCACCAATATAGTCAGACCCTTTTACGGTGTCATACATGTGCCATTGCCAGTTATCTTTGTGCGAGTTACCCAAAGCAACAGTGATGCCACCTTGCGCAGACACAGTGTGAGAACGAGTAGGAAAGACTTTAGATAATAGAGCACATGTAAGACCCTGCTCTGAAATTTGTAATGCGGCACGCATACCTGCACCGCCGGCACCGATCACTACGGCGTCGAATTGACGTACTGGAATAGACACTTATACACCCCACAAAACGAATAGGCCGGAGAAGAAATAGCCAAGTAAAACAGCGATCACGACTAGTTGAAGTAATCCGCGCAATTTTGCGCATTTCACATAGTCCGTTAGCACCTGCCATAAACCGATCCAACCGTGAATCAGTACAGAGACGAGCGCCAGCATAGTGAACACTTTTGTGAAGGTACCAGCGAAAAAGCCAGTCCATGACACATAGGTGATGTCGGTAAATGCACAGAAACAAACCATGTAAATGACATATAAGGTCATAATAATGGCGGTACCACGAACAAGTAGAAAATCGTGAACACCATTACGGCCTAGGGAAGCAACATTCTTTACCATACGAGGACTCCTGCTAAAACGGCGAGGATAATCGTAATACCGAAAGCGACTTTGGCGCTTGCCGCACCAGTATCGAGTTCTTCAAAGTAACCCATATCCATCATCAAGTGACGTAAACCACCAACGATGTGATAGGCTAGAGCAGTCAAGATGCCCCACAAGATGAGTTTAACGATGAAACTATCGACAATGTCGCTAGCGTCCATGAACCCCATTGGAGAGGATAAGGACAAGGAGAGTAACCACAACAGGATTCCTACCGCTACAAACATGATCACCCCAGTAACGCGGTGAAGAATCGATGCAATAGCAGTAATTGGAAAGCGTATGGTCTGTAGATCTAAATTTACAGGTCTTAACTTTCTTTCTTTCACGGGCTTGCTCACTCAGCTCCATTGAGCATTTTTTGTTATTGATGAAAATTCAGACACAAAGCCAAGGTTTATTAACAAAAACTAAACATTTCACCCAAAATTTAACTGGTTAAAGTGCTCAATAAAAGTCAACTTTCTAGCTAAAAATTGCAGAGAGAAACGTTTCAAAGCTAGAAATAACAAGGCCTTTGCCTGCATTCACTTAGCCAATATAGGGCTCGCTACATTTTAATACAATTGATGTAACAATTTTTGCTACATGGAACAGATTTTTAACGTTTTATTTATGAAAAATCAAAGTAAGTGCACACATCAGTTGAGAAAAATTGACTTTAATTAGGATCAGTCTTAAATAGTCTAGGCACAAATATCCTGGATGGACTATATAATTTAAAAAAACAAAGGAGATTGTTATGGCAGATAAGAAAGCGACCCTTCACATCGAAGGAAAAGCGCCAATCGAACTGCCGATTATGGATGGGAGCATTGGCCCCCAAGTAATCGACGTTCGAGGATTGGGCTCAAATGGCTATTTTACGTTTGACCCAGGTTTTCTTGCCACTGCATCTTGTGAGTCTCAAATCACCTATATTGATGGCGATAAAGGTGTTCTGCTGCACCGTGGCTTCCCCATTGATCAGTTAGCAAACAACGCTGATTATTTGGAAGTCTGTTTCATTCTGCTATACGGCGAAGCTCCCACTCGCGAACAGTATGAAGAGTTCAAATACACTGTTGCTCGACATACGATGGTTCACGAACAAATTGCGAGTTTCTATCATGGTTTTCGTCGTGATGCGCACCCAATGGCAATTATGTGCGGTGTCGTTGGTGCATTAGCTGCTTTCTATCATGACTCTCTGGATATCAACAACGATTCGCACCGTGAAATTGCGGCTTATCGCTTACTTTCTAAAATGCCTACCTTGGCAGCAATGTGTTACAAATACTCAGTAGGTCAACCGTTTATCTATCCTCGCAACGATTTGACTTACGCTGAGAACTTTCTACATATGATGTTTGCTACACCGTGTGAAGAGTATGAAGTCAATCCTATTGTGGCTCGCGCCATGGATAAGATTTTTACGCTACACGCAGACCATGAGCAAAACGCATCCACTTCTACTGTGCGTTTGGCTGGCTCTTCTGGTGCCAACCCATTTGCTTGTATCGCTGCAGGGATTGCTTCCCTCTGGGGTCCTGCTCATGGTGGTGCTAACGAAGCTTGTCTACGTATGTTGGAAGAAATTGGTTCTGTTGAAAAAATTCCAGAATATGTTGCTCGTGCAAAAGACAAAGATGACCCATTCCGTTTAATGGGCTTTGGTCACCGTGTTTATAAAAACTATGACCCTCGAGCTACCGTGATGCGTAACGCTTGTCACGATGTTCTCGAAGAACTGGACATCAAAGATCCGCTGTTGGATGTGGCAATGGAGTTAGAACGAATAGCTCTTTCTGACCCTTACTTTATCGACAAGAAATTGTATCCAAACGTCGACTTCTATTCAGGTATTATTCTGAAGGCAATCGGCATTCCAGTGTCTATGTTTACCGTGATTTTCGCTATGTCTCGTACCATTGGCTGGATTGCTCATTGGAACGAAATGCACAGTGATCCAGGAAACCGCATTGGTCGTCCTCGTCAGCTGTATACAGGGAAAACCATGCGCGACTTCGTACCACTAGAAAAACGCTAGTTTACTTGTGTTACATCGATGTAAAAGAGCGAGACTTTAGGTCTCGCTCTTTTTTTGGAGCTAGTGATTAGCTGAGTATTAAACTGGATTGTTTATATCTATAAACGTAACGTCTAAGCTGTACTCTTGCGCTAACCACTCACCCAACGCTTTTACGCCGTATCGTTCAGTTGCATGATGACCCGCCGCAAAATAATGAATGTCTTGCTCACGAGCAGAATACGTTGTGCGCTCAGAAATCTCACCGGATATAAACGCATCAAGCCCTTTTTCTACCGCCAATTCAATAAAATCTTGTCCACCACCGGTGCATAAACCCACGGTTTCAATCAGTTTGGCTTCGTTTTCAGGTGCGATGTGCATTGGTTCACGGTTAAGAGTACTGGCGATACGCGATGCAAACTCAGCACCTGTCACTGGTTTTTCCAATCGCCCATGCATGGCTACCGATTGAGGATGCCCTTCTAAACCACCCTCTAACGTAATGCCAAGCCGTTGTGCTAGCTGGGCATTGTTACCTAATGTTGGATGAATATCGAGCGGAAGGTGATAAGCCAATAGATTGATATCATGTTTAATTAATTGACGAATTCGGCGCCCTTTCATACCTCTAATGGCTTGAGGTTCATTTTTCCAAAAGTAGCCATGATGAACTAAGATGGCATCAGCATTGAGTTCAATTGCTTTGTCAATTAATGCTGCAGATGCAGTCACACCTGTAACGATTTTCTTGATCTCACTTTGCCCTTCGACTTGTAAGCCGTTAGGACAGTAATCTTTAATCAAGTTTGGTGACAATGTGTCGTTGAGCAGTGTCTCAAGTTCAAAATTATTCATGGTTTCTTCCATTGCATCCAGTTGATGGTGAGGTTATAACAATTTAATAGACTCTTGTCGAAACTCCCCTAGGGTAACCAGTATGAATCTTCGTAAAATATCCGACTGGATCATTACCACACCATCACTTTTGCTTGGTTCCGCCCCCATTGCCGTGTTTTCTCCTTTTTCACATCCGAGTCCAAGTCATTTAGCCCCATATACGGGAAATCGTCGTTTGGGTTTTGTTTACCAACATCTTTGTTCAGTGTTATTTCAACACAGTGAATACTTTGGCGCCGTGCATGAAGAGTTACAGATAAATCATCAGGGAAAAACCTTAGGTGCGGTCGATTTTGTGGTCGAAACTTCGGATAAAGAATGGCAACACTGGGAAGTGGCCATCAAGTTTTATCTTTTACACCATGGATACTGGTACGGGCCGAATGCTAAAGATAGGCTCGATAAAAAAATTAACCATATGCTAGAGCGGCAACTGCCCTTTTCGCACACTAACGAATTTTCAGCGAGTTATCCTCAATTTGGTAAGCCAAGTCAGCACCTTTTGATGCAAGGTCGCCTCTATATTAACCCATTTGAACCGGAAGAGATCCCCACCTATTGTTCTGGTATTAGTATCAATCTAGACCGAGTGGTTGGTCATTGGTGTTTTCAACACCAGCAACATCTTATTGATGAACCGTTATTTCTCTTAGATAAACCGCAATGGATCACAGGAAAATCTGAGGAGAGTCAAAGCTACTCAATGGATGCAAAAGGATTTGTTCACTGCCAAAGTAAATCAGGCATGTTTTGGTTTATTGTGCCGGATGACTGGCCCAACAATACAACCGCCTAACCGACTAGGATTAAAAAAGGGAGACTCACTATTAGTCTCCCTTTCATTAACCTAGGTTACAAAACGTTTAATTTTATAAACCAGCGTCTTTAAATACTTGATTTACAATCGCTTGAGCTTCGGTTTCGATCAATTTTAGATGTTCTTCACCCTTGAAGCTTTCACAATAGATCTTGTAAATGTCTTCAGTACCCGATGGGCGAGCAGCAAACCAACCGTAATCGGTCACGACTTTCAAGCCGCCGATTGCTGCGCCGTTACCAGGTGCATGAGTAAGACGAGCTACAATAGGGTCACCCGCAAGAGTTTGTGCTGACACCATCTCTGGAGAAAGCTTTTTCAACACCTCTTTTTGCGGGCCATTAGCAACGGCTTGCAAACGCGCATAGTGAGATTCACCATGTTTTGCAGCCAGTTCATCGTAATATTGTTGCGGGTTCTTACCGGTTACCGCAGTGATTTCAGCCGCTAGTAGACACAAAATAATGCCATCTTTGTCGGTTGACCAAGGTGTACCGTCTTTACGTAAGAAAGAAGCGCCAGCACTCTCTTCACCACCGAACCCAAAGCGACCAGTAAATAGACCATCAACAAACCATTTGAAGCCCACTGGTACTTCACACAGCTCACGACCAAGATCTGCAACCACTTTGTCAATCATGGCACTGGAAACGAGCGTTTTACCTACAGCCACATCTTTTGCCCAACCCTCACGGTGACGGTATAGGTAATCGATACAAACAGCGAGGAAGTGGTTTGGATTCATCAAACCTTGTGGCGTCACGATACCGTGGCGGTCGTAATCAGGATCGTTACCAAACGCAAGATCGTATTCATCTTTGAGCGACAGTAAGCCGGCCATCGCATAAGGTGATGAACAATCCATACGGATCACACCATCTTTATCAAGAGACATAAATTGGAAACTTGGATCGATAGCTTCACTCACTAAGGTGAGATTCAATTGGTATTGTTTACCAATGCGACGCCAGTAATCGATACCACTACCACCGAGAGGATCTACACCTAATTTCAGATCCGCTTTTTGAATCGCTTCCATATCAACGACATTGACTAAGTCATCGAGGTAAGGCTGAACTAAATCCAGTTCACGGAACAAAGGTGATTGTTTTGCCTCAACGATAGTAATGCGCTTTACGCCTTCGAGTTGATTGGCAATGTATGCGTTAGCGCGATCTTGGATAGCTTGAGTTAACTCAGCTTCCGCTGGACCACCGTGCACCGGATTGTATTTAATCCCGCCGTCTTGTGGGGGGTTATGTGATGGTGTAATCACAATACCGTCGGCTTTTTGTTGGTGAGTCTGGTTATACGTTAGAATCGCATGAGAAACACCTGGAGTTGGTGTATAGCCATTATGAGCTTGGGCAATGACTTCAATACCGTTAGCGATCAGCACTTCTACTACACTGCTAAACGCAGGTTCAGATAAGGCGTGAGTGTCTTTACCGACAAACATTGGGCCGGTGGTATCTTGCTCAGCACGAACATCCACGACCGCCTGAGTAATAGCAAGAATGTGCTTTTCATTGAAAGTAGATTTATCTGAGCTGCCGCGGTGGCCGGAAGTACCAAATTCCACTTTATGCTGTGAATTGTGCGGATCTGGCTGGAGAAGATAGTAGTTAGCTACAAGGGCTGGGATATTGTTCAGATCCTCCTGTAGCGCTTTTTGCCCTGCTCGAGGGTGCATAGCCATATGACATCCTTATAAAAAAATGCAAACAAAACCCCATAATACGGTCTTTTCAGTACCCATTATGAGGTTTTAATCAGACTTTTTGTCCATCCAATGTCCGATGCATGTTAAATTGCATGGGTCACTTTCTCGATGATATCTGCAGGGAAATTCATTAGTGACATTACCTGCTCAACCATCTGCTGTTTGCGACTGGTGTTATTATTAGTGATCACCCAAAAAGGTGAATTAGGAATCGATTTTGGTTTGGTCGTTTGACCGTGAGCCAGTAGCGTTTGCTCATTATCGGCAAAGTAAATCCGCTTGCGGCCCTTCACTGACATTGCATCGGAGAAACTAACTGGATCGATTCGGTGCAGAGTCGAAAGAACCAAAATAAAACGATCGACGGCCTTTTTAAGACCTGCAAACTCGTCAGAGATTAATAGAGAACGCATCTCTTTTACGCAATCCACTTTACTCTCTTGAGCCGCATTCTTGCTCATCACTACAGTCGGTTGCTGCTGCACAGTGGTTTCTTTTGCCTTCGGCGCAGAAACAGGAGTGCTACTGCTATTTTGAGCGTCAACGTTTAATAAACGACGCAAAATATCCGAAGCACTTTCCCCAATATGTAGGGTCTGGCTAGCAATAAAACGGTATAGATCCTCATCAACCTCAATTGTTTTCATTCGCTTTTCACAATCTCAATGTTTAAACTCACAGGGATTATAGCGAGATCTTCGCTCAGACTCTACGTTAAACCAATCACTAATAAGATAAAATGTCAGCACTTCTCAATTACAAACTCGAAGGTGAGGGTCACACCATTGTTTTGATCCACGGTTTATTTGGCAATTTAGACAATCTTGGGCTGCTTGCTCGTGATCTTAAAAACGATCACCAAGTGCTGAGTGTCGATCTGCGTAACCACGGCATATCGTTCCATAGCGATGAACATAATTACGATCTTCTCGCTCAAGATATCAAACAGTTACTCGCTCATTTATCCATCAATCACGCAATCGTTATTGGCCACTCCATGGGCGGCAAAGCCGCGATGAAACTCGCAGCCATCGCTCCCGAAATAGTCACTCGCCTCATTGTGTTGGACATGGCGCCTGTCGCCTACACAACTCGTCGCCACGATAATGTGTTTGCAGGATTAAATGCTGTGATCGACGCCAAACCCACTAACCGCCGTGATGCTATGGCTATTTTAGCTGAGCATATTGAGCTTGAAGGAGTTCGCCAATTCATTGGTAAATCACTGTTTAATAATGGCGAACATATGGAATGGCGCTTTAATGTACGAGCTTTGGAAAAAAACTACTGGGATATATTAGGTTGGAACACGATAGAGCCTTGCTCTATCCCAACACTGTTTATTAAAGGTGGTTTGTCTGAATATGTCACAGCCGAATATCAAGCAGAAATCAAAGCACAGTTTACCCAAGCTCGCGCCCATGTCGTCGCCAATACTGGTCACTGGCTACATTCGGAAAAACCTGCGGAAGTCTTGCGTGCTATTCGTAAATTTTTAATCGTGTAAGGCATCCGTACTGGATAAAAACACCTTTCGCGTTTAATCGGCTTGAAACAGACCGATTGGTACATTAACTTTGCTGTTTAACAGTGGTATTATGCGCCCATAAAAATTGGCGTAAGAATTTGCTTTATCATTTGACTTTAACGTCCACAGCCTTGCTGGTGCTAAGCAAAACTCACTCTACACAATTACTTTGTAGAGAGAAACACGTAAAAACAAGCTGTTAGCCGTCAATTAGTAAAGTTCTTTCTTTTTTCAGGTTGAACAGGATAACTCAGTTCTGTTGCAACTGAGTGGCAACTCTGTGGTCCGAATAAGAGTTAGATGTAACGACAGAGAGTTCACCCATAACAATTTAAAGGTAATGATTCTATGGCAAGTGTAGGTATCTTCTTTGGTAGTGATACTGGCAACACCGAAGCGGTTGCAAAGATGATTCAGAAAAAGCTTGGTGAAAAGCTAGTTCATGTTCAAGACATCGCAAAAAGCAGTAAAGAAGACATCGATAATTTCGATCTACTGCTACTCGGTATCCCTACTTGGTACTACGGCGAAGCACAATGCGACTGGGACGACTTTTTCCCTGAACTAGAAACCATTGATTTCTCAACCAAGCTTGTTGCTATCTTTGGTTGTGGTGACCAAGAAGACTACGCAGAGTACTTCTGCGATGCGATGGGCACCATTCGTGATATCGTTGAAGCAAAAGGCGGCACAATTGTTGGCGAATGGCCAACCGAAGGCTATGACTTCGAAGCGTCAAAAGCGCTTGTTGATGACAACCACTTTGTTGGACTTTGTATTGATGAAGACCGTCAGCCTGAGCTAACCGAACAACGTGTTTCAACTTGGGTAAACCAAGTATATGAAGAGATGTGTCTAGCTGAACTTGAAGACTAATCACTAAGATTATTTCTTTACCAGATCAAAAATCCCCAACGTTGGGGATTTTTTATATCTATTGGTGGATAAAATTCATTACTGGACGAATAGCCTACCGAGTTACCACAATATATGACCTATAGCTGGGGCTAAAAGAACAGTCACCATTCCAGCTATCATCATCACTACGCTAGAAACCACACCTTCAGAACTGCCTAGCTGATAAGCTTTTGCGGTACCAGCACCATGGGCAGAAGCGCCTAAACTGGCCCCCTTACCTAAACGTGAACGAATCGACAGTACCGTAAGGATGACTTCACCAATCGCCATACCGATTAACCCCGTTAACACCACAAAAAGCGCAGTTAGATCACTTTGCCCCCCAACGGATTTAGTGGCCTCGACGGCAAAAGGCGTCGTGATTGAACGCATCGCTAAACTGCGTTGTAGCAGTTCAGGTAAATGGAATAAGCGAGCTAAAAACACCGTACTGACTACCGCAACCATTACTGAAACCATCACCCCAACAGATAAAGATAGCCAGTGGCGACGAATTAACTCTCGATTATCATAAACCGGAATAGCAAATGCCACAGTTGCAGGGCCGAGCATCCACATCAACCAATGGGAATCTTGCATGTAAGATTGATAGGGAATTCGAAACACAATAACCATCATCACTAACAGTAACGGCGCCAACATTAATGGCATTAAAAAGATACTTTTTTTACGCCTGTACAACTGCTTACTCACGTAGTAAAGCAGGACTGTCATTACGAAACAGAGTAAACCAACCCCATAGTTTGACCAAAGCATCATTTATTGGCCCACTTTAACTAACCGCTGCGCGCGACGGTTACTCTTACGGCGCGACAGGGCAACTTCAAAACGATAGACTCGATCAACCACCCAAGCCGTTACTCCAATAACAAGTGCCGTACTAATAAACAATACAGCAATGATTTGTAGCCCTTCTTGCTCCATCAAAGATTGATAATTAACAACGGTGACAACAGCAGGAACGAAAAACAGTAACATTTCAGCCAACAACCAAGTCGCACCTCGCCTCAACCATTCAACATTGATGATACGCGCAAACACTAATACCAATAACAGCAGCAAACCAGTTAAGTTGGAGGGAATGGGTAAATGGAACTGCTTTACCAAGTAATCGGCAGCAAACCAAATCACGGAAAGCCCTATCACTTGTATGATGGTTAGCATTCCATTTCCTATTTTGTTCATCGTGGAAAACACTCGTTTTGTGAATTTTGTCACAGTATATTGACCATCCTAACCATCATAAAATGAATTTTTATTATCATTTTCATGCCAAAATGGAATACATAACCCAACTTGAAATAAGTACGTTGTTATGGACATTAAAGCGTTACGCTATTTTGTAAAATTAGTGGAATTGCAGAGTTTTACTCGGGCTTCAGAAAGCCTTTACGTTACCCAGCCCACCATTAGTAAGATGGTACGCAACTTAGAACAGTCATTAAATCAACCACTACTCCACCGCGAGGGAAGACGTTTTTGGTTAACCGATGCAGGCGAAATTGTTTATCAAAGGGCACTACAAATTCTAGAGCAGATGGATCAGCTTAAAGCGGAATTGATTGATTTACATGAATTACAACGTGGTCACTTACGTCTAGGAATTCCTCCCATGGTTGGCCATTTATACGCAGGTCTAATCCGTCGTTACCGGCAACTTTACCCCAACGTTGAGCTCACCATTGTTGAATACGGCGGGCGCAAAATAGAACAGGCGTTAGTTAACGGTGAATTAGACATGGCAATCACTATGCTCACCTCTCATCACGACCACTGTTTAGCTAAATTACCACTGGCGAACTATCCCATTCATGCCATTTTACCTGATACAGAACGTTGGCATGATTGTAAGCACATCACGTGGCAAGACTTAAAAGAAGAGCCTTTCTATCTTTATACAGAAGAGTTTACCTTGAGCGACTACATTAATACGCTGTGCCAAAATGCAGGATATGCCCCACAAATTTCTGCCCGAAGCAGTCAATGGGATTTTCTAGTCGCATTGGTTAAGAGTGGCGTAGGTGTTGCTTTTCTTCCTGACCCCTTATGTCATCGTATTCGAGATGAAGCTGTGTTAGTTAAGCCAATTTCTCCCTCAATGGATTGGCCACTAGGTATGATTTGGCATGCTGACCGCTATGTCTCAAAAACGGCAGATGCCCTGATAAAACTCGGTAAAGAGTATATTGAATCCAAGAAAAATCAGGAACCGATGCTAAACTAACCAAATCGTTTTACTATTTTTATCATCAACGTTCGTAGGATTAATTACGAGCGATATTGAACAGATGACTCAACCGTTTCATCAGTATTGTAAGTAAAATGAGTTTTAATCATAAATAAATCTGATGTCACACTATTCGTTTTATGTAATAAAATGAGTGTGTTATTCTTAACTCGAGTAAATCAAACTGATTAAGAAAAAAGTTGTCTTAGACTTTAGTTCGAAATGAGAACTGCTAGTCAGCAACAATGAAAAATACGAAATGGGTTGCATTTTATATTGCCAGTTAAGTGCACAATATAGACATAACTTGAAGTAACCCTTTGAACTTCGTGGTTTATTGTTCTGCGTGACTAACCTATAATATGGGCAACACTGACTTCTGTTATTTACTGCAGATCATCAACGGGAAACTATATGTCAGATAATAACCAAGCGCTAAAGGATGCTGGTCTTAAAGTAACCCTTCCAAGGCTTAAGATTCTAGAGGTATTACAGCAACCTGAGTGCCAACATATTAGCGCTGAAGAGCTGTATAAGAAATTGATAGACCTCGGAGAAGAGATCGGTCTTGCAACCGTGTACCGAGTTCTAAACCAATTTGATGATGCAGGCATTGTTACTCGTCACCACTTCGAAGGTGGCAAGTCGGTTTTTGAATTATCAACTCAGCACCACCATGACCACTTAGTGTGTTTAGATTGTGGTGAAGTGATTGAATTTTCTGACGAGGTCATTGAACATCGTCAACGCGAAATCGCAGCTTTGTATAATGTGCAGTTAACTAACCACAGTTTATACCTATACGGTAAATGTGGTGACGGTTCATGTAAAAACGACCCTGATGCGCACAAACCGAAAAAATAAAAAAACCACCGCAAGGTGGTTTTTTTATGCCAGCAGATGAGAGTAACACTCTCATCAACTGTTTTATAAATAATCACGAATTAACAGCTCAGCAATTTGTACAGCATTAGTTGCTGCACCTTTGCGCACGTTATCCGCCACTACCCACATATTGATACCACTATGGTGGCTGATGTCTTCACGAATACGACCCACCATCACATGGTCCTTACCGCCAGCATCACGTACTTGAGTTGGGAAATCTTCACCAGTAAACACTTCGATGCCATCTGTTGCTTGCAGCAAGTTAATTACTTGCTCTGCACCGATAGGTGCTAAGGTTTCAATGTGAAGTGCTTCGGCATGTCCATAAAACACTGGCACTCGAACACAAGTAGGGTTTACACGAATACTCTGATCGGCAAAAATCTTTTGTGTTTCCCACACCATTTTCATTTCTTCTTTGGTGTAGCCATTTTCCATAAAATCATCAATTTGTGGGATGCAGTTAAACGCAATTTGCTGAGAAAATGCTTCATTTTCCGCAGGCATACCGTTTAGTAGTTTCGCAGTTTGTCCCGCTAATTCATCAATGCCTTTTTTACCCGCACCAGACACCGATTGATAGGTAGTCACGTTAATTCGTTCAATGCCCACTTCGTCTTGAATCGGTTTTAATGCCACGAGCATTTGAATCGTTGAACAGTTCGGGTTAGCGATGATATTACGGTTACGAAACTCTGCAATCGCATGAGGATTCACTTCTGGCACAACCAGAGGAACATCGTAATCATAGCGGAACTGAGAGGTGTTATCGATCACAATAACACCAGCATCTGCAGCAATAGGGGCCCACTGAGCAGATAACTCAGAGCCAGCAGAAAACAGACCGATGTGCGCCTGGCTCCAATCAAACTCTTCAACGTTTTGTACACTGATCGTTTTGCCATTCACACGGTACGATTTACCTTCACTGCGCTCACTAGCCAGCAAAAACAGCTCGCCCAAAGGAAACTTACGCTCCTGAAGCACTTCGATGATGGTTTCACCAACAGCGCCAGTTGCCCCTAAAATGGCAACATTAAATTCTTGGCTCATTATTTAACCTCAATATTGAAACCTAGCTTTGCCAGAGGTGACAGATTACAACTGTCATCTCCAACCAGAGTAACCGCGCTATACTCTCGTCTATCCCAGTACTGCTTGCGCATTTTATCGAATGCACCAGGCTTAGGTATCTCGCGTCTAAACAGCGCGTCATCCTTACGCACATCATAAATGGTTTGTGTCAGAGTAAAGAGTACCGCTTCATCCCATGTGCGATCTAAATGCATACAAGGGATAGGAGCCACTGGCAACAAATCTGAGGCATTAGCTCGTAGCTCATTACCTAAAAACTCACAGTAGCTATTAAAGATCATGGTCGTCCCACGAGCTTTCCCTTCAAGGCCATACCCAGCCACATGAGGCGTAGTAAATGCCACTAAAGGTAGCAAATCAGCGTCGACTTGCGGTTCAAATTCAAACACATCTAAAGCGACGGTAAAGCCATCTTGTTTTGCCAAGCGCGCTTTCAAAGCATTGTTATCAACAATAGGACCACGTGCCGCATTAATCAAAATCTGATCACCGCGCAATTGATTAAGCACCGCTTCATCAAACATATGATGCGTTGGCCATTGACCCTCTTTGGTGATCGGTGTGTGCACGGTAATGACATCCGCCTGCTCAAGCAAAGTGTCCAACGGCGTAAATTCGCGTGAATCCCCTTCCGCTTGTTTCGGTGGATCATTGATGAGCACATTCAAACCAAGACCAGTTAAGCACTGATGTAAGTAGCTACCCACTTGACCAGCACCGATAATCCCAACCGTTTTATCGAAAATAGAAAAACCTTGTTGCTGAGACAATACCATGAGCACGCTCACCACATACTCAGCGACTCCCACTTTGTTACAGCCTGGTGCTGCAGTAAAGAAGATACCACGTTTGGCAAGTAAGTCTTGGTCTACATGGTCCATACCCGCGGTGGCTGTTCCCACAAATTTCAATTTGTTGGCTTTTGCCAGCAGTGCTTCATTCACTTTGGTGACAGAGCGAATCATCAACGCATCTACATCCACCAAATCATCGGCAGAAAGTGTGCGCCCCGGTTTTAGTACCACCTCACCTAACTGACTAAACAGAGCTTCAGCGTAAGGCATATTTTCATCGATTAGAATTTTCATAACAGCTTCATACTCATTGACACTGCAGGCATTGTGCAAAAATCCTTGCACAGTGTCGAGAATAAAAATGCCCGGCACCTAAAGGTGCCGGGCATCTGTGCTAGCAAAAGCATTATCAAGACCAATAGTCGCCTTGATATCACTGGCACTTCATTCAACGTAATCCGTTGTTTGTGCCAACGAACTCCTACTTAGCCTTGGTATTTTTTAATAACCAAAGTCGCGTTAGTACCACCGAAGCCAAAGCTGTTTGACATGACGGTAGTTAGTTCTTGTTCACGCATTTCAGTCACGATATCAAGACCTTGAGCAGCTTCATCCAGTTCAGCTACGTTAATGCTTGGAGCAACAAAGCCATGCTCAAGCATCAGTGTTGAATAAATAGCTTCGTGAACGCCTGCAGCACCAAGAGCGTGACCAGTCATCGCTTTCGTTGCAGAAATCGCAGGGCTGTTGCCACCAAAGACTTCTTGAATTGCGCCAAGTTCTTTCACATCACCAACAGGAGTAGAAGTACCGTGAGTGTTCACGTAATCTACGCCGTCAACGTTTTGCATTGCCATCTTCATACAACGCACAGCGCCTTCACCTGATGGAGCTACCATGTCGTAACCATCAGAAGTCGCACCGTAACCTACCACTTCACCGTAGATTTTCGCGCCACGAGCAAGAGCGTGTTCAAGTTCTTCTAGTACGACCATACCGCCGCCACCAGAGATAACGAAACCATCGCGGTTTGCATCGTAAGTACGAGAAGCAAGCTCTGGAGTCTCATTGTACTTAGTAGACAATGCACCCATCGCGTCAAACATCATGGTTAGAGTCCAATCCAACTCTTCACCGCCACCAGCGAATACTACGTCTTGTTTACCCAATTGGATAAGTTCCATTGCGTTACCAATACAGTGTGCAGAAGTCGCACATGCTGAACTGATTGAGTAGTTTACGCCGCGGATTTTAAATGGTGTTGCTAGACATGCAGAAACGGTAGAAGACATAGTACGAGGTACCATGTAAGGACCAACACGTTTCACGCCTTTTTCACGTAGAGTGTCAACAGCAATCGCCTGGTTCTGAGATGAAGCACCACCAGAACCTGCAATGATACCAGTGCGATCGTTAGAAACCTGTTCAGGAGCTAGTCCTGAATCTGTGATCGCTTGTTCTAATGCTAGGTATGCATAAGCGGCTGCATCACCCATGAAACGCATTTGCTTGCGGTCAATATGTTCAGCAGGGTTAATCTTCAGGTCGCCCCACACTTGTGAGCGTAGGCCTTGCTCTTTGAACTGTTCTGAAGCGGTAATACCCGATTTGCCTGCTTTAAGAGACGCTAAAACTTCTTCGACGTTGTTACCGATACTTGAGATAATCCCCATACCGGTGATTACGACTCGTTTCATGTGACATTCCTATAATTCAAAATTCTGCTAAATGATAACAGATCTAGGATAACAAAAGTGGTCAGCTTTCCTATAAATCCGTACAATCTTAATCATCTTTTGCCTGTTTTTCATAGAAATCACCCATGATGACCTCTATTACCCATGCTCAGCTCGACTGGAACGACGCTGGTACGCCTGTTTCTGATCAGTTTGATGACGTCTATTTTTCCAACGTAAACGGCTTAGAAGAGACGCGTTACGTTTTCTTGACCCAGAATCATCTCCCACAAAGATGGCATGATTATGACCAAGATCGTTTCGTTGTCGCTGAAACTGGCTTCGGTACCGGACTAAATTTTCTGGCACTTTGGCAATGGTTCGACATCTTCCGACAAGAGAATCCAGATGCCAAGCTGAAATCACTGCATTTTATTAGCTTTGAAAAGTTTCCACTGAGTAAGCAAGATCTCATCAAAGCACATCAAGCTTGGCCCGAACTTGCGGAATATGCCAGCCAATTACACGAATATTATCCTCCAGCAGTGCCAGAATGTCATCGTTTAGTCTTGGCCGATGGCGCAATAACATTGGATTTATGGTTTGGCGACATCAAAGATTGCATGCCAAGTGTTCCAACCAACCACCATGGTTTGGTCGATGCGTGGTTTCTTGATGGTTTTGCCCCAAGCAAAAACCCAGAGATGTGGAACCAAACTCTATTTAACAACATGGCTCGTCTCGCCAAGGTCGACTGTTCCGTCGCCACCTTCACCGCTGCTGGCTTTGTCCGCCGCGGACTGATTGAAGCAGGGTTTGCGATGAAGAAAGTCAAAGGCTTTGGCACTAAACGAGAAATGATCGCTGGCAAAATTGAACAGAAAACGCCTTTTAGCAACATTCATCCCTGTTTTGCTCGTCACGGTACGGATAATCTTCATGATGTCGCCATTATCGGCGGAGGTATTGCCAGCGCAACCTTAGCCTACTCGTTAGTTCGTCGTGGCATCAAGGTCACCTTGTACTGCCAAGATGAGCAGCCCGCACAAGGTGCATCAGGGAACCGCCAAGGAGCGGTTTACCCATTACTGAACGACGTGCAAAACGACATTTCACGCCTATTTGCTCCCGCATTTCTTTACGCCAGACAATTTGCCGACCAGGCTGCCAAGCAGATAGCCTACGACCATGATTGGTGTGGTGTAACTCAATTAATGTGGGATGATAAATCGACGAAAAAACTAAGCCAATTATTACAAGGTCAATACGATACAAGCCTTGTACAAGGGCTTAATGCCACTGAAACGGACGCGGTTACCGGTGTAGAGATCGGTATGGATGCGATTAGCTACCCACTCGGTGGCTGGCTCTCTCCTGCCCAGTTAACCCAAGGGCTGATTGAGCATTTAGCACATGATGATCTTTTTGCTGTGCAGTACTACTCTACAGTCACTCAATTGACTCGCGAACCTGATAACTCCCAGTGGCTCCTTCAGGTAAATGACCACGTCTTTCCTCACCAAGCAGTGGTCGTGGCTAATGGCCATCAATTTGATCAATTCGAGCAAACTCGAATGATTCCGCTTAATAAGGTCAAAGGTCAGGTAAGCCATATACCAACGAATGCAGCCATAGGCGCACTCAAGACCGTATTGTGTTATGACGGATATATGACGCCAGTGAATCCGAATAATCACCAACATTGCATCGGTGCCAGCTATCACCGTGGTCAGCTAGATAATCAATTTAACCCTGACGATCAAATTGAAAACGGTCAACGTTTGGTGAAGTGTCTTCCAGATAAAGAATGGGCTAAACAGGTGGATACCAGTGGTAACGAATCACGCCAAGGCGTGCGCTGTGTGAGCCGCGATCATTTACCTTTTGTCGGCAATGTCGGTCAATTTGATGCCATAGTTAATCAATATCAACAACTACCAGAAATGAGTGATGACCAAATACCGAGCATAAGCCAATATCCCGATTTATATGCATTTATTGGCTTAGGCGCGCGCGGGTTAAGTTCAGCACCTCTGCTTGCAGAAGTGTTGGCCTCACAGATGTGCCAGCATCCGATACCATTACCAAGCCAAGTGTTGGAAGCACTCCATCCAAGTCGAATGTGGGTACGTAAACTGCGTAAGGGCCGTCCAATAACAACCAAATACAGCTAACCCTCTCCCAAGCAGCTCGTGAGGAAGGCAAGATACAATGAAAAAGGACCGTAACGGTCCTTTTTCATTAACTGGTGTGATATTGGTTGCGAGATCGCTCTATGACTGAACAACCTTCGCAATGTGATGACGAGCATTGATCACCGCAATAGCGATCACGACACACATCGCAACTAAACGCACAATATCGCTAGAAAAAAGCACGACAAGAGCCATTACCAGCAGAATCGCACGCTCTAGCCATGTCAGCTCCTGCACCAAACGTCCTTCAATACCACCAGCAAACGCAACAAACAGAGTGATGGTAGCGATAATAGAAACGATAAAGTGCCAGATCGATTCATCTAGGAAAATCAGACCAGAAAAGGCCATCATCGCCGGAATTAAAAAGAATCCTTGTGCCAATTTGAACGCTTGCACGGCCGAGCGCATTGGACTGGCATTGGCAATTCCCGCGCCAGCAAATGCCGCGAGAGCAATTGGAGGAGTCACGTTCGAAGTTTGAGATAACCAAAACACAATCATATGTGCGGCAAGTAGACTCACGCCCAACTTCATCAAGGCTGGCACAGCCATAATCGACAATACAATATAAGCAGCTGTCACCGGTAATCCCATGCCTAAGATAACCGCAGCTAAAGCGATCAGCGCCAGTACAGACCACAGATAACCGCCAGACATCGCGATCAAAAATTGGGTAAATTGCAATCCAATTCCAGTTTGGCCTACCACACCAACCACTATCCCTGCCGTCGCACACGCAGCCGAAATGGGTAAAATCAACAACGCGCCCTGCTTCATTCCTTCAAAGAAATCACGCCAATGAATGCGCGTTGCTTTACGCAGCATTGCTGCAGCCAAAATCGCTACACAGCCTGCAACCCCGACCAATACCGGCGAGTAACTGAGTAATAACAGTAACGTAATAAGTACCAAAGGCACTAAAAAGTGCCAACCGTTGACCAGCACCACACGCATTTTTTCCGTCACTGTCATGCCTTCAAGGCCCAGTTTACACGCCATAAGATGGACATAGAGCAAGGTACACATGAAATACAAAATCGCAGGGGCGATAGAAACCAGCAAAATATCGCTGTAAGGAATACCGGTAAATTGCGCCATCACAAATGCGCCCGCTCCCATCACAGGAGGCATAATTTGCCCACCAGTCGATGCCGCAGCTTCAATCCCAGCCGCTTGCTCTGCTTTGTAGCCGAGCTTTTTCATCATGGGAATCGTCAACGCACCAGTGGTAACCGTGTTTGCTATCGCACTTCCTGAAATCGAGCCCAACGCTGCTGAGGCAATCACACTCGCTTTCGCGGGTCCTCCGCGATACTTGCCCGCCACGGCAAATGCCATATCAATGAAAAATTGTCCAGCGCCTGTCACCTGTAAAAACGCGCCAAACAAGACAAAGATAAACACCACCCCCGCAGAGATGGCCAGTGGCGCACCATACACCCCGTTAGTGGAGAAAATATGGAAACGGATAATCTCTTCGACAGAAAATCCCTTGCTGGCAATATTAGCTGGCAACGCGTTGCCAAATAGTGCGTAAGCTAAAAAGATCACCGCAATCAGCACCATAATTATGCCAACGGTTCGTCTGGTTGCTTCCATTAACGCGACGATCACCACAATACCTGCAATCTGGTCTTCCATGGTTAAGCCATCAAGCAAAAAGCTGATGTCGTCATAATCAAACTGAGCTATGCGCCATGTGGCCCAACAAGTAACCACCATTAAAAGTAAATCAATAGCCCGCCCTAATAGGTACTTTGGGGTATGATCTTCATTGCGACACAAAGGGTAAGCCAAAAAGACCAGCATCAATACCCAGCTCAAATGAAGCGGCAAAAATACGGGTGCTGAAAGGTGAGCTGTCAAGCTCTGCCATAACTGAAAAATAGAAAAAACGATAGCCACAAACGCGGCTATCAAGGTAAGAAAATCGGCTAACTTCCGATTCAAATTGCTATTCTGACTCATCGCTAACTCCATGCAAAAAGGTCAGTTTTTAGAGAGGGCGATTATTGACTCATCTGTTCCTGACGATATTTTTCGGCCCCTGGATGAAGCGCTATCCCATTCAGTTTGTTCATGTTTTCTACAGTAGTAAACTGAGTAACATTAATCACTTTACGAATGTCATCCATGTGCTCAAACGCCACTTTTGTCATTTGGTACGCTAACTTCGGATCGAGTTTATTGTTAACGACTAAAACATTCCATACAGCAGGTGCTTGAAAGGCGGGTACGTTATTGTAGCTGTCTTTGGGTACATCTTGCTCGATATAAGAAGGGTTGGCTGCTGTGATTTTTTTTAATTCATCAGCCGTAAATGACAATATGCGAATATCACGAGTTAAGGCTAATTCGGTAATTGCCCCAACACCTAAACTGCCCACAATCACGCCCGCATCGATTTGCCCATTAGCAATCGCATTGGTGGTCGCGGTGTAATTAAGAGACTGAGCTCTGATGTCGTCGGTTGAGATACCGAGGGTTTGCAGAATATTCGTTGCACTCACACGAGTACCAGAACCAGGAGCCCCCAAAGAAACTTTCTTCCCTTTTAAATCCATAATGGAATGGATATCGGAATCGGCTGGCACAATAAACTGCACAACATTTGGATAGAGAGCAAACAATACGGTTACATCCATTTTTCGAGGAAAAGGCTTTTCCCCTTGCGCGGCTTGCAGTACGACATTACCTTGAGAAACACCAACCAGCTGTTTACCCGTTGCTACTTTAATGGTGTTTTCTACCGAAGCTGCGGTCACTTCTGCACGCATATTAAAGTCAGGTAGATTTTCACTCCAAATTTTCGCCAAGATGCCACCAAGAGGATAATAGGTACCACTTTGGCTTCCGGTTCCTATGGTGTAGTTTTCCGCTAATGCCGGTAAAGAAACCGCCAATGTTAGTGCTAACAATCCTCGTTTGATCATTCGGTACATTCTTGTACTCCTTGTATTTATATCCCTTACTTAGGTCTAATCTCTACAACACTGAAGGTAAATGGAGGGGATGAGATGCAATTCACCAACTCCCGGTGATCTGCAGCATTGTGAGGGCAGAAAAACCTAATCCTTTTTAGGTATTACCCAGACATTTATCTTAGACATTCAACATAACGTCAATCTGAGCATCTAGAAAATGAGAGGTTGGCAGGAATTTAAATAGAAAAAAACCCCGCATTGCGGGGTTTTTATTCACATAAAAGAACTATTTATGCAGATAACTTAGCAACTGCCGCTTTAATTTGGGCTGCAATTTCGGAGTTAGTCACTTCTCCAGTTTCTACATTGAAATTATCGTAGAACGCCGGGATGGAGATAGAATCTTTCACATTACCACCAAAGAAAGAAGCTGAACCGACGGCAGCAGCCAAAACAGACGCAGCACCACCAGGACCTGGTGAAGTGGCAAGATAAACAGCAGGAATATCTTTAAATACACTACGGTCAATACGAGTTGCCCAGTCAAACAAGTTTTTGTATGCAGCTGGATAGTGGCCATTATGTTCGGCAAAAGAGATAACCAAAGCATCCGCTTGAGCAATCGCATCTAAAAACGCTTTAGCGCCTTCGGCTTGACCGATCTCTTTCTCTTTATCTTCACTAAACATTGGCACTGGATAATCATTAATATCCAATACTGTCACTTCTGCACCATCAATCTGTTTTGCAGCATAAGTCGCTAGTGCTTTATTGATCGATGTTGAGCTGGTGCTTGCTCCATAAGCGATAACTTTCATGTCATTAACCTCGTATTAAGTCGATATCTAAAGGTTAATCCTTAAGTTACATGGCAACAAGCACAAAAAACATACAGAATCATTCAATTTATTTGAATAAACTCGTATGTTAAGCGTGAGCTAACAACTCATGCCAAAGACCATTCACAATGACTTGATCTGCCGGGGTTAATTCGCTGCGGGCGTCATTTAAACTTGCTTCAATGCGTTGTTTAAATATATCAAGATCAGTAATACCTTCTTCTTCACAAGCTGCCGCAGAAAGAGAAATATGACCACGAAGGTAGCCACCGGCAAACAGTTCATCGTCACTAGCATGAGCGATACGTTCGTCGATAATCGCCAATAGTTTTTCTTCAAATTCAATAATCATATTCTTCTCGTTATTTCACTGTAAATAGCTCAGCAGACACGGGCGGTGTCTGGTAAAAAGCACGTAAAGCCGCGGAGAGTTGAGCAACTCTCGGGGGTAATCCGGTGTCTAAAATCGACATCACTTCACGATGTACTCGCTGCATAAACGCGAGTCGATCAGGTTCAAAATCACCATTGAGGTTATCGCAGCTCACGTTAAAAGGGAAACCGGCAGACACGGCGATAATCCATTCATAGGCTTGCGGACGAACTTCGACATTTTCGAACTCAGCTTGAACTTCAGCAGTTCGGCCATCCGGTTCATACCAATAGCCAAAATCTTCTAACAAACGCCGCTCTGGCCCCGCCACCAGCCAATGGGCAATTTCATGCAATGCTGACGCATAATAACCACGCGCAAAAATAATGCGGTGATAATCGTGTTGTTCATCGGCCGGAAGATAGATAGGTTCATCGCCACCCAGCTCCAACCGCGTTTGATATTGATCGAAGAACGTTTCATTAAAGATCCGGATAATATCCGTATTCTGATGAGTCATGATTTTACTGCTTAGGCTAATAACACGGGATAGACGGCGAGCATTTTCCAGATTTTCCCGCCAAGGTAAAGGAGAAACAAAAAAGACATCCGCATGGATGCCTTTTTTATCTTAATCAACGTTAGATTTGCGGTGTTTCCGTTACCACATCGGCATTTTGCCCACGATGTCGTAATAGATGATCCATTAAAACAATGGCCAACATCGCTTCTGCGATAGGCACTGCACGAATGCCCACACATGGGTC
The DNA here is from genome assembly GCF_001547935.1 of Vibrio tritonius. Lineage (NCBI taxonomy): Bacteria > Pseudomonadati > Pseudomonadota > Gammaproteobacteria > Vibrionales > Vibrionaceae > Vibrio > Vibrio tritonius. The sequence continues at coordinate 866,042 of NZ_AP014635.1, read as the reverse complement.
ATGACGACCTTTGGTAATCAGTTGAGTAGCTTCACCCTCTTTAGTGATGGTGTCACCTGGAATCGTGATGCTCGACGTTGGCTTTAACGCAATATTCGCCACGATCTCTTGACCACTTGAGATACCACCTAAAATACCACCGGCATGATTACTTTTAAAACCGGTTGGTGTTAGCGGATCACGATGTTGACTACCACGCTGATTTACCACATCGAATCCATCGCCAATCTCAACGCCTTTGACTGCGTTAATACTCATAAGAGCATGTGCAATGTCCGCATCTAAGCGATCAAACACAGGCTCACCGAGACCAACAGGAACGCTGGTTGCTACGACTTGGATCTTCGCGCCAATCGAATCACCCTCTTTCTTGAGTTCACGAATCAGCTCATCAAACGCGTCCACTTTATCCACATCTGGGCAGAAGAACGGGTTGTTCTCAATCTCGTTCCAATCGACTTTATCGATGGTCACATCGCCCATTTGTGATAAATAGGCGCGAATTTCAATACCGAAACGATCTTTAAGGTATTTTTTCGCAATCGCCCCTGCTGCTACACGCATAGCGGTTTCGCGAGCCGATGAACGACCGCCACCACGATAATCACGATTGCCGTATTTTTGATGATAAGTGTAATCGGCGTGACCAGGACGGAATTTGTCTTTAATGTCAGAATAATCTTTCGAGCGCTGATCGGTGTTTTCAATTAATAAACCAATCGAAGTCCCTGTGGTTTTCCCCTCAAACACCCCAGATAAAATTTTCACTTCATCAGGTTCACGGCGTTGAGTGGTATAACGGGACGTGCCAGGGCGACGTCGGTCTAAATCCACCTGAAGATCCGCTTCTGAGATCTCGAGTCCAGGGGGACAACCGTCGACAATACATCCTAGTGCGATACCGTGACTTTCCCCGAATGTTGTCACTCGGAAGTGTTGTCCGATACTATTTCCTGCCATTCTTTCCTCAATTAGGCAGTTAAAAGCGCAACAATGTGTCGGCTTTTAACCAACATTACTATTCTTCGTAGCTCAATAGTGGCTTTATTACGAAATGATGTAAAGCGCTAATCGCTGACAAATTCGTCACAACGAAAAACGCCGGCAAAGAAGCCGGCGTTAAGCAGAGTTAGATGACTTAGTCGCGGTACAGTTTAAACTCTTCTGCACAATCGACTAATTGTTGGCGAGTCAGCATAAACACGCCATGACCACCGTTTTCAAACTCAATCCAAGTGAATGGCATTTCTGGGTATTGTTCCATTAAGTGGATCATAGAGTTACCCACTTCACAGATCAAAATACCATTTTCAGTCAAATAGTCTGGTGCATTAGCAAAAATGCGACGTACCAATTTTAGCCCATCAGAGCCCGCTGCAAGGCCTAGTTCAGGCTCATGACGAAACTCATCTGGTAAACTGTCCATATCTTCTTGATCCACGTAAGGTGGGTTAGACACGATAAGGTCGTACTGAACTTTCGGTAGGTCACGGAACAAGTCCGAACGCAGAGGTGTTACCTGCTGCTCCAAACCATGATCCTGAATGTTTTGCTCAGCCACTTGAAGTGCATCAGTCGAAATATCAACCGCATCGACTTCGGTATCAGGGAACGCATGGGCACACGCAATTGCAATACAACCACTCCCGGTACACAAGTCCATAATACGTGTTGGCTCTTCCACTAACCAAGGTTCAAATTGGTTCTGGATCATTTCACCAATTGGTGAACGAGGCACCAATACACGTTCATCCACATAAAACTCAAGACCGCAGAACCATGCTTTGTTCGTCAAATAAGCAACTGGCGTACGTTCATTAATACGCTTAATCACTCGCTCGACAACACGTAAACGTTCACTGCTGGTCAAACGTGAGTTCAACACATGAGGAGGCACATCGATGGGTAAATAAAGGGTTGGTAGAATCAGTTGTACCGCTTCATCCCAAGCATTATCAGTGCCATGGCCGTAAAATAGGTTAGCTGCGTTAAAACGGCTCACAGTCCAACGAATCATATCTTGAAGCGTATGCAGTTCAGAAACCGCTTCATCGACGAAAATCTTATCCAAATTTGCCTCCAAAAAGCGCTACAATACTGCTAGTTTCGATTAATTAAAGATTATCAACCCCTAATGAGCAATAAAGACACCGACTTCAAAAATTACGATAAATTCGAGGGCGATGACGATTTCGCTTTATTTCAGGACGCAGTAAAGGGCGTAAAAAAGTTCCGTCAGGATACCATAGTCCAGCCACCAAAAAGAAACACTAAACAGAAAGAAATTCGTCGAAATGAACGCGAAGCGAGCGATAACGACTTTTATTTCTCCGATGAGTTCATGCCACACCTAAGTGATGAGGGGCCAACTCGTTATGCACGGGCGAATGTATCGAAATACGAAGTAAAGAAACTTCGTCGGGGCGTTTACGTGCCAGATGTATTTTTAGATATGCATGGTATGACACAGCAGGAAGCCAAACGCGAGCTTGGTGCCATGATTGCTTACTGTTTGAAGGAGAGTGTCTGCTGTGCCTGTGTACAACACGGTATCGGCAAGCACATTTTGAAAGAGAAAGTGCCACTTTGGTTAGCACAACACCCCGACGTACTGGCGTTTCACCAAGCACCACTTGAGTTTGGAGGCATGGGAGCACTGCTGGTGCTGCTCTCCATTCCAGATCGCTAATACCTGAGAGAAAAACCGTCAGAAACGCATGTCTGGCGGAATTTCCATGCCTTTTTCGTTAAGAACTGGACGCTGGCCACCTCGGCGACGGTACTGTTTTAACTGGAACACGTACGCCAACACTTGTGCGACCGCAATAAACAGCTCGTCGGGAATTTCCTGCTCTAACTCAGTGGTGTGATAAAGAGCACGAGCCAATGGTGGTGCAGGAACAATCGCAATGTCATGCTCTCTTGCTACCTCACGAATTTTCATGGCTAAGTGGTCAACCCCTTTAGCGACAACCACTGGGGCTTTATCGGTATTTTGTTTATAACGTAAAGCCACGGAAAAGTGTTCTGGGTTGGTCACGATAACATCCGCTTGTGGAACATCCGCCATCATTCGTCGTTGTGCCGCTTCGCGTTGCAACATTCGAATACGCCCTTTCACTTCAGGTTTACCTTCCGTATCTTTGTATTCGTCTTTCACTTCCTGTTTGGTCATCTTCAATTGATTTGAGTGTTGCCATAATTGAAAAGGAATATCGATTGCCACCACCACCAGCAAAGAACAGCTGATAAGTAAGACAAAGTTGAGCAAAATACGTAAAGCGTGAAAGATATTCTCTGGATAAACATCGGAAGCCAATTGAAATAAATCGTATTTGGCAGCATCAATAAGATAAAAAGCGACACCAGCCACCAACAGCACTTTTAATATTGACTTGCCTAATTCAACCCAACTTTGCATGCCAAACATGCGCTTAAAGCCACTCAGTGGATTCATTTTAGAAAATTTAGGCATCGCAGCTTGCGCCGAGAAACTGATGCCCCCGACCCCAGCAGCGCCAATAAACGCAGCGACAAAGAGTGTAGTCAATATAAGAATGAGCGGCATCAGAAGTTGTGAGAAAGAACCAAGCGCAATATCAATAAGTTTACCGATATCGAAAATCTCTTCACGACTCAAACTGAACAAACGACGCATCGACACCAGCAACCCTTTTGCTAGTGCTCCACCAAACCACATTAGCGACAAGGCTCCCATGACGAGTACGGAAACCGATGCTAACTCCTTAGATCGCGCGACCTGACCTTTTTCTTTGGCCTGCTCGCGCCTTCGGGGCGTGGCCTCTTCGGTACGTTCTTGACCGTCAGCTTCTGCCAATGCAGCCTCCTAACAGTTGGCGCGGATCAAGCGACAAAGCTGACCCTCACCTTCAGTCCAATATAAGTCATACTGATTGTACAAATCACCAATCAGATACCAGCACAACAGCAAACCGATCAACAGAGCGAATGAAAAGCCTAAAGAGAAGATGTTCAACTGTGGCGCAGCACGGGTCATTACCCCGAATGATAAGTTCACCGTGAGCAGAGCCACAATACCCGCTAACGACATGCTCAGTGCTACTTTAAAGATAGTACTGAACCACAAAGCTAACTCTCTAAAATCCACTGCGGTTAATGATGACTCACCAATGGGGAGCGTTTTAAAACTCATCACCACTAAATGAATCATTTTTAAATGCCCATCACTAGCGAGGAAAAACATGGTCGCCAAAAACATAAATAGCTGACCAAGCAATGGCGTACTTTGCCCGTTCGCAGGGTCAACCATAGAGGCAAAACCTAAGCTTGATTGCATACCTAATATTTGTCCCAACAAGACAAAGGTTTGGATAAGAAATTGCGTGACCATCCCCATCGCCACACCAATCACAATCTGCTGGAACGTGACAATCGCACCTTGTAGGGAAAATAAATCAATGTTGCTCGGTACTGCAGGAATGGCTGGCATCACCGCAAAAGTAATCGCTAAGCCAAGATACAGACGTATACGCGACGAAACGAAACGCGCCCCGGTAACCGTCATGACCATCAACATGGCAGAGATCCGGGTGTAAGGCCAAAAATAGTTGGCAATGAAATCGAGAACTGCGGTGGCTGGATATTCCATGCTAAACCTCTAGTGAATCACCTGAGGTAACTGCTCAATCATCGAGTAGAAAAACTCCATCAGCATTCGAGTCATCCAGTGTCCAAAGAACATCAACGCCAATAAAGTCACAATCAAACGTGGCAAAAAGCTCAACGTCTGTTCGTTAATTGAGGTTGCGGCCTGAAATACCGCAACCACCAAACCAATAAGCAAACTCGGAACCACAATGGCACACACCATCACCAACACTATCCAAAGTGCATGACGAAACAGTTCGACAAAGATTTCGGGTGTCATGACATCTCCCTAGTCACATGACAAAACTGCCGGCTAAGGTCGACAAAATAAGGTTCCAGCCATCTACCAGTACAAACAGCATGAGTTTAAATGGCAACGAAACAATCATGGGTGACAACATCATCATACCCATGGCCATCAAAACAGAAGCAACCACCAAGTCGATGATAAGAAAAGGTAAAAACAACATAAAACCAATTTGGAAGGCTGTTTTTAGCTCCGATGTAATAAACGCTGGAATCAAAATCGCCATTGAGACATCTTCCGGCTGATCCACTTTAGCCCCAGAAATATTAACGAAGGTTTCCAAATCTTTTAAGCGTGTCTGTTTGAGCATAAACGACTTCATCGGCGCTTCTGCCAAATTAAACGCTTGGCGTGCGTTAATTTGATCATTCAAATAGGGCTGAATCGCTTGGTCGTTAATCCGGCTGAACACGGGGGACATGATAAAAAAGGTCAAAAACAGCGCGATACCAATGATGACTTGGTTCGATGGTGTTTGTTGTAATCCCATCGCTTGACGCAAAATCGACATCACCACCACAATACGAGTAAAGGAGGTCATCAAAATCACAATCGCGGGCAAAAAGCCCAGCATGGTCATCAAGGCCAGAATTTGCAGATTGACCGAATAATCTTCACTACCGTCTGGGTTCGTCGTCACGGTTAAAGCGGGCACACCACCAGTGCGGTTGGTAATCGCAATGGATTTACTGCCATTACTGCTTTGCGTGGTACTGGTGGAAAACGACATGCTAGGAGACGTGGCATTGTCTTGTTCTGCTTGCGCAAAAGAAACGGTCGGGCACAACAAAATTGCCAGACCTAGCCACATAGCAACCGCCCAAGATTTCACCGTAAAGGCATGAGCATTAAGATGATTTTTTATCATTTTTCTTCAATAGGTTACTTAATTGCATAGCAAAAGGCGTCGCACTGATTTCCTCTTGCGCTAAAGGCGTATCTAACTTAGCAATTAATTGGATTGACTGACTGGTCGCCCCCACCAAAAACTGTTCTTCGCCAGCTTGAACAATCATGATGCGCTCTTTGGTACCGACCGGAATTTGGCGCACAATACTCAAACCTTTTTGCTGGCCGATGGTTGGAACACGCATACGTTTCATTAACCAGCCAAGAAAAAGAATCAGGGCAATAACGAACAATAGCGACCCTACTGTGGTCGCTATATCAAACTGTCCCGGCTTAGTTTCTTGCGCCAAAACCGGAGTACTTATCACACCAAGCACAAATCCCATGAGTCTTTTCATGGGCTATCTCAGTTTCTTAATGCGTTCAGTTTGGCTAATAACGTCGGTTAAACGAATACCAAATTTATCGTTGACTACCACCACTTCGCCATGCGCAATCAATGTACCGTTAACCATCACATCCAAAGACTCACCCGCAATTCGATCAAGCTCGACAACGGAACCCTGGTTAAGCTGTAATAAGTTACGAATACTGATTTTTGAACGTCCCACTTCCATCGAAATGGTGACCGGAATGTCCATGATGGTGTCAAGTTTACGACGTTCGTCATCGCTAATCGGCGAAGAGGTATCTTGTAGCTCATCTAAAGGGGCAGCAAGAACTTCGTCTACGTCAACCTCAGGAGCGCTTGGATCTTCACCTAACGCAGCAGCCCATTCATCAGCCAGCCGTTGATCTTCACTTTTTGACATCTGTGTCACCCTTTGTTTAATCTAAGCCGTTATGGCGAGGCAGTTCATCATCCTCTTCATTTTCAAGCTCAGCGATAATATCTTTACCTAAAAACGCCAAATCGGTTTTAACCACATCTGGCCGTTTAATTTTTTCTGACACCTGTACTGCCAGTTTATCTCCGGCCCGTCCCATTTTAACGCGATAAGTCGGAAGTTCTTCAACAAACATGGTTGCATGTTTAGGCATATCAATCGGAATGATATCCCCCGGTTGCAATTCCATCAAATCACGCAGTGCGATGTCTTTTTCAAGTAAGTTGACACGAAAGTTGACTGGAACATCCATAATCTCTTCGCGCAGTGCAGAACTCCAACGTACGTCGGTTTCCATCTTGTCAGATTGCACACCAGCATCGAGCAGTTCGCGGATGGGTTCAACCATCGAATAAGGCATAACAACATGGAAGTCTCCGCCCCCACCATCAACTTCAATGTGGAACGAACTCACCACAATCACTTCAGTCGGGCTAACAATGTTCGCCATACTTGGGTTCACTTCTGAGTCCAAATATTCAAACTCAACCCCCATGACCGGAGACCATGCCTCTTTGTAATCTTCAAACACAATTTTCAGTAATAACTGAATAACGCGTCGTTCGGTTGGAGTAAATTCACGCCCTTCAATACGCGCATGGTAACGCCCATCACCACCAAAAAAGTTTTCTACCAAAATAAACACTAACCGTGCTTCCATGGTCACCAATGCCGTCCCTTTTAACGGACGAAAGCGCACCATGTTCAAACTGGTAGGAACATACAGAGTGTTCTGGTATTCACCGAATTTAACCATCTGAACACCATTGATGGATACTTCTGCCGTTTTACGCAACATATTAAATAAACTGATTCGCATATGGCGAGCAAAACGCTCGTTAATCAGTTCTAATGTTGGCATTCGACCACGGACAATACGATCTTGTGATGAGAAGTCGAATGAAGCAGTATTCACATCTTGGCTTTCTACTTCATCTTCTACATCATCAACGCTGTCTACCCCGTGGAGTAGCGCATCAATTTCGTCTTGGCTTAATAGATCGGTCACAGCACACCTATTGCATTACAAAATCAGTAAACAAAACCCGCTCAATCACTGGATTTCCAACCGCTTTGGAAAGAGCTGATTTAATGTCTTCTGTTGCTTTATCACGTAACTCTATACGTCCTGTTGGAGTTCGCAGTTGTTCTACCGTTGCCGAAGCAAAGGTAGATAAAATGGTACTTTCAATCAATGGTGAATGGTAACGAGCCAATTCTTCATTTTCAGGCCCACGCACCATCAATTGCACTTTTACCTGCACCATACGGTTACGTTTATCACCCGACACATTGAATACAAATGGCTGAGCAATATTGACATAGGATACAGGCAGAGCAGGAGTGACAACCTCCTCTTTAGCTGCCGCTTCAACTTGCTCATCGTCGCTTCCCCCCATGAAGAAGAAAGCTGCACCACCACCTGCGGCAAGCAATACCACCACCGCAATAATAATGATCAGTAACTTACTTTTCCCTTTAGGGGCATCTTGTACATCGTCGTCAGCCATAATTTTCCTACACGGTTATGTTTTTTATCATTTTAAGCGTAATAACTGATTCCATCACGCTTTGATGCCACATTCAAATCAAGTTTGATGTCCGCATCATGATTTTCTTGATTTCCCAGTGAAGAACCGCTGCCAGATTGACCAGATTGTCCCCCGGCTGCGGCATACCCTTGCTGTTGACCAGCACCTTGATGTTGAACTGACGTACCACCAAGCTGCACACCTTGTTGAGATAACATTTCTCGTAAACGTGGTACCGATTGTTCTAAGGCATCACGAGCATGTTGGTTTGCAACAGTAAAGTGGACAGAGGCACCACCATCCGCGTGCATCTGCATTTTGATATGCATACGACCCAGTTCTGGTGGATCAAGTCGAATATCAATTTGCTTTAAGTTCTTTGACATCATCATTTGCACACGGTCAGCCAATTGATCTGCTGCACTACCGTCTTTGGTCAATTGGACTGCGTTGTGTTGCGCCACAGTCGCTTCAGCTCGAGCTACACCATTGGTGCCACTCAAAGACTGTCCAGCTGCAGAAGCCAATTGGTGAGCGAAAGAGGCTTCTTGGCCACCCGATGCTGCGGGTTTGCCTTTATTCAAACCGTCTAACGCCTTGGCTCCCAAAGTCGATTTTAGTACCGCCTCAGTTACGCCTTTATCACTTGCAGCCGCAACGGCCGCCATTGGATTAGCTGAAATAATAGATTGCTGCGTCGTTGCATCTTGATTGCCAACGACCTGCGATGTAGCTAATGATTTATCCGTTACCAACGTATTGTTGTGTTGAGGCAATGGCTGGGAATTGGCTTGCGAATGAGTAGAAGAGCCCGTCTTAAGCGCGGCCATCTCTTGTAATTGATGCAACTTTTGTTTGTCACTCATTGTTGCATCAGCTCCCGCTGTATTCTGCGGGGTAACCGCCTCTTGTCCAGACGTTCCAACTGCCACACCATTGACCGCTGCACTTGCCAGTGTTGGCATAGATTCTTGAGCTTCTTGTTGCAATTCGCGTTGAGCTGCCAATAAAGCTTTAAGTTGATCTTGGGTTAATTCAGGATGCTTCTGCTTAACCGCCATCAATTGAGCAAACTCTTGCTCACTGATTGGGCTACTCGCAATGACCGCGTCTACTTCGGCTTGAGCCTCTGGCTGAGAAAGCTCATGCCAACGTTTAAGCTCTAGCAACTCTTTATCGGAAAGAGCATCAGTTGGTACGGTATCTTGCAACTTTGCTTGAGCTAACAATTGCTCTTGAGGCAAAGCTTTGCCGCTTGCTTCATTTGAAGTCGGCCCTGCGAGAGTTTGATTGGCTTGATGCAACTTACCTAATAGTTGCTGGCCGGCATTCATCCATTGGGCTGATTGGCTTTTAATCGCTTCAGCATCCTTGATATCGGATTGAGCGTCCAGAGATGTTTGTGATTTAATGTCCGCTGCCGTATCAGCAGAGAGTTCATGAGAAACCTGCGCTTTAAAGTCATCAATCTCGACACCTTGCTGTTGAGCAATCAGTGTTAAATCTGCATCACTCAGTTCGGTAAGTGCCTGTAACTGTTCAGCAGAAAGCCCTTGTAACCCTTTTTCTTTCAATGTATGGCTCAGTAAAGTCGTCGCATCTTCACCATCAGTTACTGCCTCTTTATCAGATAGCTGCGCTGTTCCATCTTTACTTTCAGCCACCTCTTCTTTACCACCAAACATCAAAGAGAGTAGCTTATCGAGAAAACCTTCAGAGACACCATCACTGCTCTCAGTGCTCGCATCCGCTGAAGCTTTTAATAATTCTGCAGATTTTCCGCTGCTAACCGAAGATGTGGTATTAACATTCATATCCATTCACTCGCACTAATACGGCTAATTTGGCCACTGAAATATCCTTTGTCAGCATTTCAGTGAAAATGCAAAGATTCATTTATTTGAATACTTTTATGCAGCAGATGTTGTGCTTTAGACTGGAGCATTAATCTGCCTGCATTCGCATATGGTGCAAAATTCACGCCAAAACGTAACAGATTCGTTAATGTCCAGAGTTAAGACGGCGACGATTGAAGCTTAACGTAGAAAACTCATCCATCATTTTTTGGTCGCGCTTCTCTTGCAGCAATGAAGCATCTCGCTGTTTTTTCTCAATCAACCATTCGTAAGAGCGTCTTTGTTTTCGCTGTTCTAACCAATGTTGCTCACAGTTATCCACTTGCTGTTTAAAGTGACTTTCCGCTTGACGCTGGGTAGAAAGTGTTTCGTCTAATTGGTTTAAAAAACGCTGCAGATGCCCATATTGACTTGCGGTTAACCCCGACTTGCCTCGGTCGACCAACTGTTGGCAATAATCCAAGCGATACTGTTCAATCTGTTCAATTTGTTCATAATAATTTTGCAGTTCAGTTCGAGCTTGGCTGAGAGCCATCACAGCTTTATTTTCGTTCTCTTTTGCTTGGTCCAATAAGAACTCTAACGCGCTGTTCATCTACTACCCTCCTACACCTAGCACATGACGTAACATATTGACGCACATGTCGTAAGGAACCGACTCTTTCATACCTTGCTGTAGGTACTGATCCAGCTTCGGCTTAAGGGTAAACGCGCTATCAATAGCCTGATCTGTTCCCGGTTTATAAGCACCAATTGACACCAAATCTTGGTTTTTGCGACAGAGAGACAACACCTGACGTACCGCTTTAGACATCAACACATGCTCTTCATCCGTTACTTGCGGCATCACACGGCTGACCGATTTTTCAACATCAATCGCTGGATAATGACCCGCATCGGCCATTTCTCGAGACAACACAATATGTCCATCCAAAATAGCACGAGATGCATCGGCAATCGGGTCTTGTAAATCATCCCCTTCGGTCAACACAGTAAAAAATGCCGTGATTGAACCTTGCTCGGGGCCACCATTACCCGCTCTTTCAACCAAGGCTGGCAACTTAGCAAACACAGAAGGCGGATACCCTTTGGTTGCAGGAGGCTCACCAACCGATAAAGCAATCTCACGTTGCGCTTGAGCAAAGCGAGTCAACGAATCCATCAGTAACAACACATCAAGCCCTTGGTCACGAAAATACTCGGCTATCGTTAGTGCTGTCTGACAACCTTTTAATCGCATCAGAGGCGAGGCATCGGCTGGCGCTGCAACCACCACTGCTCGTTGGCGTCCTTCAACGCCTAAAATTTCTTCAATGAATTCTTTTACTTCGCGACCACGTTCACCGATAAGCCCCACCACCACAACTTGTGCAGTGGTACCACGAGTCATCATCCCTAGAGTAACCGACTTACCTACACCAGAACCGGCAAATAAACCGATACGCTGTCCTTTACCCACGGTCAGTAAGCCATTGATCGCCTTAATTCCCACATCTAAAGGCTCATCAATCGGCTTACGTGCTAGCGGGTTGATAGGTTGGGCATCTAATGAAGCATGATTCTCTGTATAAATAGGTCCTAACCCATCAAGAGGATTACCAACCCCATCCACTACCCGACCGAGCAGTTCCATGCCCACTGGCATTCCCGCCGCTTCCGTCAACGGTGTGACTTTTGCACCAGGTAAGATTCCAGTTATCTGCTCACTGGGCATCAGAAAAAGGTTGTCACCGGAAAATCCCACCACTTCAGCTTCCATCACGCCATTCATGGTTTCGATATGACATAAACTGCCAATGGGAGCTCGGCACCCCGTGGCTTCTAAAGTTAACCCCACTACGCGCACCAATTTGCCCGATGCAATTGGACGATTAGTTAGTCCTTCGGTTTTGTAGTGAGAAAGACGCTCGGCTAACGACAGCATTACTCTAAACCCGCTTGGTGACGGTTAGTACCGCAAAAATTATTTAATACCGAACGAATCCGCTCTTCCATGCGGTAATTCACACTTGAATCGCTCGCTTCGATTTGAACATCGCCAACACTTAGAGCCGGCTCAGCAACTAAGGTCCATTGGCGAAAGTCGAGTTCTTTGTCGCCATAAGCTTGGCGAATAGTTTCGACATCATCAGGATGCAGTTTGAGGGTGATAGCATGACCAGCGATTGGTAATGCTTCCACCGAAGCTTTAACCGTATCAAGAATGATTTGTGGATTGGTTTTGACCTCAACGTGCACGACTTCTTTGGTCAATACCAACACCATATCAACCAATTGTTTTTCTACTTGAGCATTCATCAACTCAAGCGGTTGTGAAAACTGGTTCGCCATCTCAACAAAGTGAGCAACTTGTTGTTGAACTTGCTCTTGACCCGCCGCAAGCCCTTCTTGATGCCCTGCTTCTACACCTTCAGTGTGACCGGCTTGGAACCCTTCTTCCTTGCCCTGCTCAAAACCAAGTGCATGCCCCTCGGCCTTGCCTTGCTCTAAACCTTCTTGGTACGCAGCCTGACGAATCGCTTCAATATCTTCGACAGAGAGTGGTTTTGGCTCTTCAACTTCAGGTTCATCAAAAGAAGGCATCCACCCTGGGTCATAATTTAATGCGGTCTCTTTTGCTTGCGAACTTTGCTCTGCCGCATAATCAGTCAGCCCCCACTTTTTAGGCTGGTCACTTGTGGCTGTATTCGCGTCAAGACGTATAAACCCGCGTTTTCTTTCACCAGACATGAGAATTCCTATGCTCTAAAAACAAATTAAGGGGCCCCATTTGGTGGCCCCTTGGGGTAAGGTATCTGCACTGCAAATTACAAGAATTCGTCGGCCCCACCAGACAACATAATTTCGCCTTGATCGGCCATTTTGCGCGCAATCGCCAAAATTTCTTTTTGTGCCGCTTCTACATCGGACACCTTGATTGGCGCCATTGCTTCCAAATCGTCTCTCATCAATTCAGCAGCACGTTTGGACATGTTTTTGAAAATCTTCTCACGCAGAGCATCATCAGCACCTTTAAGGGCACGCTGCAATACGTCTTGAGGAACATCACGCAGCAATTTTTGAATACCCTGATCGTCGACTTCCACCAGATTTTCGAACACGAACATCAAATCTTGAATTTGGGTTGCCAAATCTTCATCTTGCTCACGCATTTGATCCATGAGCACACCTTCAACATTGTTGTCGAGGTAGTTCATGATGTCTGCAGCTGCTTTCAAGCCACCAATTTTCGCAGCCTGAGCACCCGCTTGACCCGCAAACTGTTTCTCCATAATTTCATTCAACTCTGCCAGTGCGGATGGTTGAACTTCTTCAAGGTTAGCAATACGCATCATCAAATCGAGGCGGTCACGCTCAGCAAACTGAGCCAAAATTTCGGCAGATTGGTCAGGCTCTAGATAGGACAGTACGATAGTCTGAATCTGCGGGTGTTCGTTGACGATGATGCTCGCCACTTGACGAGGATCCATCCACTTCAATGAATCCAAACCTTTCGATCCCGTTCCTAATAGTATTTGATCAACCAAGTTATTGGCTTTATCAGCACCTAAAGCGGCCACCAAGGCATTACGCATGAAGTCTTCACTACCCATACCAATGTTGGTGTATTTTTGGATATCTTCCAAAAAAGCACGGTGCACTACACCCACCTTTTCTTGGCTTAAATCCTTTGCTTTCGCCATGGCACTACCAACACGTTGAACCTGTTTTGGCTCAAGGTGACGAATAATGCCAGCTGCATCATCTTCATTAAGACTGAGCAACAGAATAGCTGCGCGCTCTTCGCCAGGGATTTCCGAAATATCTGCGGTAGACTCGGTCAACTCACCGCCATTGGGGTTATTTTGTTCAGGCATTTTGCATCCAGTTCTTCACTACTTGAGCCGCAAGTTCAGGCTCGTTAGCCACCAAGGCACGTACTGCTTTGAGTACGTCCTCATCCTTATGCAAGTTCGGCAAATCAATACCAGAGCCAAACTCAAACAGCTCACCACCATCAATTTCGCTACCAATTAAGCTGGTTTCACCATCAGCTCCAATAGGCAAACCGTCTGGGCCGTAGAGTGAATCGTCTTCCACCGCCGCTGGGTTGAGCAGTTTTTTCAGCGCAGGGCGAACCAATACCATAACCACAACAATAATCACTAGGGCACTTGCTAACCAACGAATCCAATCACTGAAGTTTGGATTTTCCCAAATAGGTACGTCCGCTACCTCGGCCACTTGAGGTTTCGCAAATTGCATGCTCAGTACATTAAGCACATCACCTCGGTTTTGACTAAAGCCCACGGTGCCGATAAGCACTTGACGAATAGCATTGAGTTCTGCATCACTCAATGGTGTGTAGGTCACCTCACCAGTTTCCTCATCCACGCTTGAGCGATTTTTCACTGCAACAGCAACTGTCTGGCGTGCAATGGTGCCGGTTTGTCTGCGTTCATGACTAATTGTAGTGTCCAATTCATAATTGCGCGTCGCTTCTTTATGCACAGAACCTTGTCCGACACCAGTACCATCTTTCATCTGCGCAACATCTTGAGGGATAGATGCATCGGCTGGTGGCTGGTTACTTAGCGCTCCGGGCACGCCAGCGACTACATTACCGTTGTTGTAATCTTCCAGCGTGTATTCACTACGTGTCGCTGGTTTTTGCGGGTCAAAACTTTTCGTGGTTTGTTCTACCGCACTAAAATCCATATCGATATCCACTTGAGCGGTATAGTTACCAAGACCCAAAATCGGAATCAATACCGAGTCGATTTTTTGGCGAACTTCTTGTTCTTGTTTACGTTCGAGATCTTGCTCTTTGCGGCGAGCCGTTGAAATTGGATCTTGCGACCCCGAATTAAGTAAGCGACCGTTTTGATCGGTGACAGTAACGCGGGTAGGTTGCATACCAGGAACAGCGCTTGCCACCATATCAACGATAGAGTCGACTTCCTCTTGTTTGAGGTTATAACCGGTTTTCAGGGTGAGGAATACGGATGCAGAGGCAGGTTCATTTTGCCGTACAAAAACACTTTGTTTCGGCAACGCAAGCAATACTCGAGCTTTACTGACTTGGCGCATCTCTTCAATCGCGTTGGCAAGTTGACGCTCTCGGCTTAACTTGAGACGTTCTTGTTCAAGGCGTTGCGATACACCAAAGCCCATATCTTTTAGCAAAATATCATCGCCAGCAGCATCTGAACCTTTATTAACGCCAGCACGAACCATGTTCAGTTTGAGGCTATTGTAATCGGAGTTTGGCACCAAGATAGTGTTGCCATCGAGCTTATAATCTTGTTTCTGCTGATCAAGATAATCTAAAACAGGGATCAACTCTTCAGTATCGTATGCACCGAGCGGACGCATTTCAGGCTCTCGAACCCAAAAGAACAGCATCACGATCAACGCCACACAAATGGAGATTGAAAGTACCAGAACGATCTGACGTAACAGATCCAAATCGCCCATTGCAAAATCCATCTTATTCGAGCTTTTCTCTTCGACATCTGGATTTTGCGTATCCAGCTCCATTGAAGAACTGCCCGAACTCGGCATCATTGCATTTTCACCACCGCTGCTTACGGCAAGGTCGGTGCTATGATTATCTTCAGCCACAATTTACTACCTATATCAAACCATTAGACCGGCATATTCATCAATTCTTTATACGCCTCAACCAATTTATTGCGTACTTGAATTGTTGCTTCGAATGCCACGCTGGCTTTGTTACGTGCAATCATTACATCAGAAAGCGATACGTTTTCATCGCCACGGTCAAAACGTACCTGCATGTCGCCTGAGGTCTTTTGCAGACCATTGACACCATTAATGGCTTTAGACAACATGTCACCGAAATCAGCGCCAACTTTCTGACCTGTAGCTAGGGGACGAGAATTGGTCGCTTCTAGCTTCATTGCCTGCATTTCACTTTGTAAACCATCTAATCTCATCATGACCTCGCCGCCAAAAGTTTGACTAAAAACTGTTCATTTCTATTAATAGAGCAATATATATGCCACAGTACGGAAATACTCAATTAGGAATATCAATTCCCGCGTCACGCATTTTAGCTAGCTTGTAACGCAATGTGCGCGGGCTAATACCAAGCTTCTCAGCCATCTCTTTACGACGACCTTGACATTCAACTAAGGTATCCATGATGATAGAGAATTCTTGATCGCGCAGCTCATCACCAAGCCCCGTTGAATAAGAAGCAAGTGTTTCGCCAGCCAAATCACGCGATAACTCAGGATCCGCCACAGGTTTAACACTTGGCACGACACTGCTATCAAGCGCTTGTTGCAAACTGGTTGCATCTTGCCAATCAAGCCCCTCCAGCAAAATGTGCTCATCATCGATCGCTTTCTGCTCACTCAAAATCAAGGCTCGCTGAATAACATTATCGAGCTCTCGAACGTTACCTGGCCACGAATAGCTTAACAATTTATTTATCGCATCGGTAGAAAGTGACGGTACTGGTAAGCCCAATTTCTTACAATGACGTTCAACCAAATGTTGAGCCAGTGGAGCAATATCCCCTTTACGCTCGCACAGCGCTGGCCATGCGATTGGAAATACGTTTAAGCGATAGTACAAGTCTTCGCGAAAATGTCCTTCTTTGACATACTGTTTTAAATCGCGGTTACTGGTCGCCAGAACACGCACATCCAACTTAATACTCTTACGACTGCCTAAGCGCTCCACTTCACGCTCTTGCAACACACGCAGCAATTTGGCTTGCAGGTTTAAATCCATTTCACTGATTTCATCAAGTAAAATCGTGCCACTTTGCGCTTGTTCAAATTTCCCCGGACACGCTTGTACTGCGCCGGTAAACGCCCCTTTTTCATAACCGAACAGGGTCGCTTCCAACATATTATCGGGAATCGCTGCACAGTTAATGGCAACAAAAGGACCGTCTTTACGCAAAGAGGCATTATGGATGTAGCGCGACATCACTTCTTTGCCTGAACCACTGGGTCCTAGCACCATCACGTTCGCATCGGTTTTCGCCACTTTATCGGCAAGCGCAAGCAGCTTAAGGCTTTTTTCATCAGCGACAACAGCATCACCATCATCGTCAGATTTCACTGGCGCATAACGGCTAACCATATTGAGTAGCACTTCAGGTGCAAATGGTTTAGCCATATAGTCGATAGCGCCTTCTCTCATTGCCGATACCGCATCTTCGATATTGGCATAAGCTGTCATCAGCAATACTGGCAAATTAGGCCAATGCTGTTTGATATTACGGAGCAACGCGAGGCCACCCATGCCTGCCATCTGCACATCTGAGACAACAATATCTACGGCGTCACTTTTTAGTTTTACTAAAGCATCTTCAGCACAGTCGGCCTCTAGCCATTCATAGCCAGCTAACGCCAGTGTGTCGACTAACGCCTCGCGTAGACCCTCATCATCTTCAACGATCAAGACTTTACTTTGAGCCATTATGATTCTCCAGTTTCTAAAGTGGTTGGGCTAACGTTACGTTCAAGTGGTAAGCACATGGTAAAACAGGCTCCCTCTTCCGGCTCCGAAATGAGCTCCAAACGCCCATCGTGTGCACGACAGACCATCTGCACAACGGCTAAGCCTAACCCAGTACCCTGTGAACGAGTGGTAAAGAAAGGCTCCATGATCTTATCTTGCAGTTCCAAAGGAACGCCCGGACCATTGTCTTGTACAGAAATTTTTAATTCGCCATTAACTGGGCGAAAGAACACATCAATTTGCGCACCTTTGCCCACGATTTGAATCGCATTCATCACCAAATTACTCAGTGCTGAAGCGATGGCATTCGCATTACCCAAAAGTATAGTCTGCTCTTCTTCTACCTCTTGAGCATAATCAATATGATTGGTTTTTAAGACGGTTTCGACCATTGGCTGAAATTCAGCAACTAAATCACCCACAGTAAAAGGCTGCACAACTTTGTTATCGCCCCCTTTGGCAAACAACAGCATGTCATTCACCTGCTTTTCCAAATCGTGTAACCGATCAACCAGTTTGGTTTGGAAACGTTCTCGAGTTGCGCTGGGTAAGTTAGGTGCACCTAAATTTGCGGCATAAAGCATGGCGCTTGATAATGGCGTTCGAACTTGGTGAGCTAAGGAAGCAACCATGCGCCCCAACGAAGACAACCGTTGCAAATCACTCACTCGCGACTGTAACAAACGCGTTTCAGTCATGTCCGTCACCAAAATTAACTGACCCGTAGTTGAAGCCGAGATTGCCAAACGCACACGGCGGCCATTACGCAAAGACACTTCATGCCCGTCGTCGTCACGTGGGGCGAACGCCGATTGAATAATGGTAAACCAACGTTCACCGAGAAGAGGCACATCCAATAATCGCCTAGCTTCTGGGTTTGCTTCACGAACGATACCTTGAGTATCAAGCAAAATCACACCAGCAGGCATCACATCAAGAACCTGTCGATAACGTGCGACTTGATCTTCAAGAGAGTCTAAATGCGAATGTTGCTCCATGGCGTTGTCCATCGTCGAAAAACCACCTATTAAAATAAACAATAGTCTAACACGCAAGATGCATGCCAGACTATTTTTGTTTATTTACAATACGTTATCGATATGACAATTTCTTGACTGAGCAGAAAAGAGTGCGATTGATCACACTTTATTTGATTACGATATCTTGCGCTTAACGTTGCATATTGTACTTACGCATTTTTTCTACCAAAGTAGTTCGACGCATTCCCAGCATGTCAGCAGCTCTTGCAACCACACCACTTTGGGCATCTAATGCTTGATTGATCATGCTGACTTCCAAATCGGCCAACATCTCTTTCAAATTAACGCCCTCAGGTGGTAAGCCTTGCGCCATCGTATCCATACCAGGCATAAAGTCTTCGGACTCATCGAGAGAAAAATCTTCAGCGAAGATATTCGCTAAAACATCCCTCTCCTGCTCTTCAACTGGAGCAATATTATTGAATTCTGGTTGGAATTCAGGAATATCGCTATAACGATACTTAGTCGGGAGATGGTTAACATCAACCAAGCTGTTAGGATACAAAATCACCATACGTTCCACCAAGTTGGCCAACTCACGTACGTTTCCTGGCCAGTCATGTTCCACCAGCGAATTAATCGCTCGAGGGGTAAAACAAATTGGTTGCGCACCTTCCGCTTCCATGCGCGCCATAAGCTCTTGAAGTAACAAAGGAATGTCATCTTTACGATCACGCAAAGGGGGCATTTCAATTGGAAAAACATTTAAACGATAGAAAAGATCTTCACGGAAAGATTCGCCAGCGATCATCTGTTCTAAATCGCGATGAGTAGCAGCAATAATACGAACATTCACTTTAATCGTCGTGTTGCCACCGACACGCTCAAAACTGCGTTCTTGCAATACACGCAAGAGTTTTACCTGCATCGCCATTGGCATATCGCCAATTTCATCGAGAAATAACGTACCACCATCAGCCAGCTCAAAACGCCCTTTACGCGCGGTAATCGCTCCTGTAAAAGCGCCTTTTTCATGGCCAAAGAGTTCACTCTCTAAAAGATCGCCAGGAATGGCGCCGCAGTTAATTGGCACAAAAGGCCCATCTTTGCGGCTAGAGTGGTAATGAATATTGCGTGCAACAACCTCTTTCCCCGTACCTGACTCACCAAGAATCAATACGTTCGCTTCTGTGTTGGCTACCTGTTCAATCAAATGACGTACATTTTGAATGCCGTGACTCTGGCCGACCAAGCTTCTGAATAAGATGTTATTTCTTAAAGGGGTATGAGCTTGAACGCCTTTACGACCAAGGAATTCTTTACAATGGCGTAACGCTTCGCTTAATTGAGCGTAGTTTAGAGGAAACTCCAGCTCGCCGATGTAGTTAGGAAATTCGTCCAACAAATAGGATTGCTTATTAGCGATAATGACCGGAATATGGTTAGCTCGTAATAGCGAATCAGACAGTGCTTTTGGCAACACTTCGCCGCACAGAGAACCTAGAATGCATCCAGCCCACACAGATGACCAATCAATCTGATCTATCTGAGAAGACGTAATAGCCTCACACTGCTCTCCTACAAATTCTAAAATGGTATTGAGATAAGCACGAACTGCATCGTCGTCTTCAATCACAATAAGTTTCGCTAAGCCTTGCATAGGTGAGAATAATTGCCTTAATTTCGGGAAGTTGCTTTTAGTCGATTGAAAACCGTCACCTTTGATGCCAAATATTTGGCACATCTTGATTAAACGATAGTCAATAATGGAAAAACAGCAACAAAAAAAGCCACGTGGCTACTTCGTGGCTTTTATTGTATTTGATAAAAAAAATAAGGCAACCAAGCAATTAGCGTATGTGATATTGCTTTAATCTTTTTGATAAACTTTTAAATACCGACTTGCTGGGCCGTCAAATTATGGAATTCTGTCGGAATTTGATCCCATGCAGATTTGATTTCACGTACGATATCGATAACATCATCAAGTGGCTCAGGATTGTTCTGCTGGTTTGCAATCGTGATTTGACCAATCATAAACTCATAAAGCTGATCTAAGTTTTTGGCAATGTCACCACCATCGTCCATTGATAGACAACCGCGTAAACTAATGATGATATCCAGAGCTTTACCTAACCGCTCCCCTTTCACAGGAATGTTTCCCGCTAGCATCGCTGCTTTGCCTTGAATCAGGCGTTCAATAGCGCCTGCCATTAGCATTTGAACGACTTTATGCGGTGAGGCCGCGCTTAGCTGGCTATCCACTGATACTTTTTTGTACGCCTGTAAAGAACCACGCATAGTCTTCCTCTTTATAAAAACTTTTTGTATTGCTGAACCGATTTATGACCGTGGCGATATTTCTTGAGCTCTTGACCTATTGCCATAGTCTTCGACTGCATGAGTCCAGCAAGTTGTTGTGTATGGTTTATTGCATTACGCCATTCCGGCGTAGCGGCAAACTGTGGATGGTCAGCCACGTAAGATAATACACTTTGCAATAACTGTTCCCTCTTATCGACCAAACTGACAATTTCTTCAGCCTGAATATCTTCGACACAAAGACTTTGTTCGATAAGGTGATCTAGTTCACATAATCTCTGTAGTAAGTCACTCATCTTACTGACCTAACGCGTTCATCATGCCAGCGAGCTGAGAATGCATTTTGCTGGTCGCATCCTGCATCGCTTCAAACTTGGATTGAGTGCGCTTTTCCAAATCTCCCATACGACGATCCAAATTAGTTTGATCGGTTTGTAAACGACGCGTTTGCTCAGATAAACTTCTTTCTCGAGTCCGAATCGCCCCAGTAACCCCGGTCATACTTTGAATAGCATCTTCAATTCGTTTGGCAAAGCCATCTCGACCACCAAAAAATTCACCCAATTTATCAAAGTTATTATTTAGTTGGCGGTTTAATAAATCCTGATTAATCTCAAGATTCCCTTGCCGAGTCGTGGTAATTCCTAGTGACGTTAAAGAGTTCATCTCTTCTGGAGCCCCAGCTACGGGTTGTGAAAATACGGCCTTTAATCGCGAATCAGCACTCCGAGTAATGCTGTCGCCCGCCAACGGGCCAGCTTGACCGGTTGTTGGGTCTACACCACCTAACGCTTGACTAACTTGATAAAATTGATTGTAGGAATTGACGAACTTTTCAATGTAATCGCGCACAGTATTACGGTCGTATTCAACATCAACATCAGCAGGCTTTTGTGTTGGATCGGTTTTGCCCTTTAAGGTCAAATCCACCCCTTCGATTGCATCTTCAATGATGTTGTTTTTGCTACTTAGCTTCGCCACGCCATCCAACACCACTTCTGAGTTTTGGGCAGCTTGAACTTGTGTCATGCCATTGTAGTGGTCAAAAGAATCCTGCGCAGCTTTCAGCTCGGCTTGGGTTTTCTCAACATTTTCCAAGTAAGCTCGTTCCTCAGGAGTAAGCTTAGCACGCTCTTGTTCTTTGGCTTGTTCTGGCGTAATTTTGCCGCTTTTGACCGCGTCTTCGATTTGTTGCTGTTCTTGCTTAAGAATCTCTTTAAGCTTGGTTTTCGCCTCTTCTGGCGTCACATAAGAATCGTATAAAGAGCCAGAAGCGGTATTAGACCACCCCGGTACATCTTTGGATTTCGCTTGTGCTTTGTCGTCGAGTTCAGGCTGAGGTTCTTCATAAGAATCAAGCAAGGTACCCGATGCGGTTTCTGTCCAACCAGGAATTCGGTCTTGAGGACGGACATATTGATTAACTTGGCTTCCCGCGTCCGCTGCCGCTTTGACTGCCGAGTCTGTTTGCCCATCTCCCTGCGCCGTTTTTATCGGGTCAACTGAATTACCATCAGCCGATTGAGCCGTTTGCGCTGCTTTCTCAATTTGCGCTGCAACGTCTTTATCGACAATACGTGCCGCATTCTCGATTTTCTCTGCCACCTTAGCGGCAACTTTTTGCTGCTCTGGCGACAAAGGATTGATAATTTGTTGGGCTGCTGCCCGAGCTTTTTCAAGATCTTTTACGCGATCTTCTAAGGTTTTGAACTCTAGGTTCTTAAGTGCATCCCCTTCCGGGGCTTCAACAGAAACGCCAATACGCTGCTCTTCACCCGTTTGGTTTGAAGCAAGAATTAAGCGCGGACCATTTGTGTCTTTAACAACGGCAGCGCGAACCCCAGGGTTCGAATCGCTACCATTAATACCTCGTACTACATCCATTAGATTTGAATACGAAGATACATTGACGTCAAACGATCGATTCCCCAGCGAAATATGCAGCTTACCCGGACCAAAACGTTGTCGGTCGTCAAACGGAGTTGACGCCAATTTATGGCTTTGGGCAAGCTGCACCACATCGACTGAGTACTTGCCAGCGATGGCATCGGTGGTTGCAGTTGCAGATACGGCTTTATCGTCCGAAGTTTCAACTTTACGAGCAGCAAAAATTTCATTTTGCCTAAAGTTGGTCATCAGATTTTTCATCGTATCCAACGACTCTCTGAGACGACCATAAGCACTAATACTGGCACTAACCTTGGTGCGATCGCTATCGATGCGTTGCTGTTTAGGCGTACGCTCCGCTTCAACAATCTTTTTCACCATGGAATTAATATCCATGCCAGAATTCATACCCAGAGGGCCGATACTCATCCAATCACCTCAAAAACGTTACACTTTTGCGTTAAACAAGCCAGATCGATGATCTTGCTCTTTCGCTAAGCGGCGTAAAACTTCAAGCATTTCTTCTTCCGGAATTTGACGAATTACATCACCCGTCGAGGCTTCATAAATCGTCACAACTTCCCGTCCAGACTCTTGATCCAGTCTAAATGAGAGACCTTTGTTAATAGAGTTAACGAAATCATTCATTTGCTCCATTACCTTTGCGCGCTGCTCCTCATTAAGTTGCTCCCGTTTACGGACCATCTCATTGGTTGCATCTATTGCACGCTGCCTACTCTCTTTTACCTGCTCAGAGACACGATCCGGAGATCGACTGACAGTCGGTCTATCTTCCTTCGAATTCGAAACGCTTTTCACGCTGTCGTTTTCAGAAGCAAGTTTAATGCCATTTTGTGAGCCGTAAGGCTGGATGTTCGATGCGTAGGATGGTACTTCCATAACAATCTCCCTTCCACCTTATAGGTGACTAAAGATCCTACTATGTCACCTATTAAGCCCAAGTGAGCCTACAGGATTACCCCAGTAGACTCAGAGCCGCAGATGGTGACTGCTTCGCCTGTGCGAGCACAGATGTACTTGCCTGTTGCAAAATCTGTGCCTTAGTCAAAGCTGTCGTTTCTTTAGCGTAATCAGTATCTTTGATGCGACTACGAGAAGCGTTAACGTTCTCATTGATGTTATCAAGGTTGCTGATCGCGTGGCCAAAACGGTTTTGGAATGCACCTAATGAAGCTCGATGACTATCCACCGCTTTTAGAGCACTATCGATAACGGCAACCGCTTCTTGAGAACCGCCAATCGTCGACACATCAATATTCTTAACGGTAACATTACGACCTTGATCAAAACCAAGCTCACCACCTAATGCTCCGCCAATAGCCACATCGCCTTGCACTTTTTGTGAAGAGGCAAAAAGCTGCATTTTGCCGTTTTCACCAACCGATGCATTAATGTCATCGCTTTGACCATTAATAAACGTGGCTAACTCTTCTAAGTCGTCACCTTTTTTTGCCTGAATAGACACATTCTTCGCTTCACCATCTTTAGTAGTGTAGCTAAAAGTAATGTCTTGGGCATCTCCCACCTTCCAACTCGATCCTTGACCTTGTTGGGCGTGATACGCACGGCCACCCATCTCGATATTATCTGAGCGCAGGTCACCCATACGCAGTTGCACTGCTTCACCAGAATCAGCACCAATCTGGAATGATTTAGTACCAAATTTGCCATTAAGCAGTCTGTTGCCACCAAATGAGGTAGTTTCAGCAATACGGTTTAATTCATCATTTAACGCAGAAACTTCTTCTTGAATAGCGCCGCGTTCAGAGCTGGAGTTGGAACCGTTGGACGATTGCAACGCCAAGTCGCGCATACGCTGAAGAATGTTGGTACTTTCGTTCATTGCTCCCTCAGCGGTTTGAGCAATAGAAATACCATCGTTCGCGTTTTTTACAGCCATATCCAAACCACGACTTTGTGAAGTCAAACGGTTGGAAATCTGTAAGCCAGCAGCATCATCTTTCGCACTGTTAATACGGTACCCAGATGACAACCGCTCCATGGACTTTTGAGTACTATCTGCAGAGTTATTTAAATACCTCTGAGCAGTCATCGCAGCCACATTCGTGTTTACGTTTATTGCCATATTGATCTCCTTTGGCGGATAGTTAGATGCACCATCGAGTCTCTCACCTCTCTCCGGCACATCTCATTTCTCTCGTATTGGTTAACGGCCCTTTCTAAATATCCTTTAGAGAAAAAGTAATCAATTTGCTGACATGTAATCAAAATGTGAAGCGTGTTCAGATTTTATGCAACAAAAAATCCAGCCGAAGCTGGATTTTGTGAAGTAGTTTAAATTGGCGAGTATGATTAGCCGAGCAAGCTCAATGCTGCTTGAGGAGCTTGTTTTGCCTGCGCCAAGATTGAACTTGAAGCTTGAGACAAAATTTGTGATTTTGTCAGTGACGTAGTCTCTTTCGCGAAATCAGTATCACGGATACGGCTGCGAGAAGCGTTAACGTTTTCGTTGATGTTATCCAAGTTGCTGATGGCGTGGCCAAAGCGGTTTTGGAAAGCACCTAGGCTTGCACGTTGCGCATCCACATATTTCAGAGCGGAATCGATAATACCAACAGCTTCTTGTGAACCACCAACGCTAGTTACGTTAATATCATCAACCGTTACTTTTTGGCCTTCTTTGAAGCCTAGTTCACCAGCTAAGCTGCCAGAGAAGCTTACGTCACCTTGCACTTTGTTGCTACCAGCAAACATTTGCAGTTTACCGTCATCATCAACAGATGCTTTCACTAGGTCGGTTTGACCGTTGATGTAAGTCGCTAGCTCTTCAATGTCGTCACCATCTTTTGCTTTAATGTTGATGGTTTGCGCATCACCGTTTTTATCGGTCAAGTTAATGGTAAGGTCGTTTGCACCTTGTTTCACTGTCCAATCTTTATCTTTACCATTGGTTGCGTGGTAGGCTGTACCACCCATTTCTTTGTTATCACTGCGCATATCTTTTAGGTTTAGCATCACTGCTTCACCATTATCCGCACCGATTTGGAATGCTTTTGTACCGTAAGTACCGTTTAGCAGTTTGTTACCACCGAATGAAGTGGTTTCAGCTACTCGGTTCAACTCATCATTAAGCGCTGTCACTTCCTCTTGGATAGATTGACGGTCAGCTTTTGAGTTCGAGCCGTTAGCCGATTGTAGAGACAAATCACGCATACGTTGCAGAATGTTAGTCGTTTCATTCATTGCCCCTTCAGCGGTTTGTGCAATTGAAATACCGTCATTAGCGTTACGTACTGCAACATCCAAGCCGCGGCTCTGTACTGTCAAACGGTTTGAAATTTGTAGACCAGCAGCGTCATCTTTTGCACTGTTGATTTTGTAACCTGAAGATAGGCGTTCCATCGCTGTTTGTTGTGCGTTGCTCGCTTGGTTCAGGTAACGTTGTGCTGTCATTGCTGATACGTTAGTGTTTACATTCACTGCCATGATGATTTCTCCAATTAGTTTTCCGATGTTTCCGGTTTCCGACGTCTCGGAAAACCAAGCAGTTCTCTCAAAGTTACTCTCTGTAACGGCATGAATTTCAGAACCTTTAATCTTTTTTCTAAAAATTTTAAAAAAAGTTTTTTCGCCCCTACAAACGTGATTTCGCCGCCAAAATTCACGTTATTTTTTACTTTTTTCTAAAGCCTATGTATCGACTGTCGATACATAGGGCTTTTTTCTTTTACCGCAGTAGCGCGACCACCAAATTAGGTTGTCTCTTCGCTTGTGCCAGCACCGAAGTACCAACTTGTTGCAGGATTTGTTGCTTAATTAGCTTGGTCGTTTCTTTTGCGTAATCCGTATCTTTGATCCGGCTGTTAGACGCTGCCAAGTTCTCATGGATATTATCTAAGTTACTGATGGCATGATTGAAACGATTTTGCAGTGCACCAATACCTGCTCGGTTGCTGTCCACATACTTCAAAGCTGTATCTAAAACAGACACGGCTCTTTGTGCGCCGCCGACCGAAGTAATATCGAGGTTATTAACCGACTCATAACCTTTCAGCCCTATGTGGAGTTGATCTGCCAGGCTGCCACTAAAGGACAAAGTGCCTGCCGTCTCTTTCCCCGCCATATAGATCTGAAGTTGGCCATGCTCGTTGACTGAAGCTGAGATTTTATCGGTCTGGCCATTGATGAAAGTGGCAAGCTCCTCAATATCGTCGCCCGCTTTAGCACTGATATTGATTGACTGCTGCTGCCCTTTATCATCGGTATAATGGATGACCAGCTGATTATTGCCCTGCCTCACGGTCCAATCTTTATTCACCTCTTGGTTCGCTACGTAACTGAACCCACCCATATCGATGGTATCAGTCCGCATATTACTAAGAGGGATTTGAACCGCCTCGCCGCCACTGGCACCTATCTGAAAAGAAGGTGCACCAAAACTTCCGTTTAATAGCTTTCTACCGCCAAAAGAGGTGGTTTCGGCTATTCGGTTCATTTCATCATTCAGTGCCGTCATCTCTTCTTGCAAAGATTGTCGGTCTGCTCGACTGTTAGAACCATTCGCTGCTTGTAACGATAAGTCGCGCATACGTTGCAGTAGGTTAGTCGATTCTTTCATCGCTCCTTCTGCTGTTTGCATGATCGAGATACCGTCATTCGCATTTCTTACTGCTACATCAAGTCCATTCATCTGCGTTTCTAGACGATTGGATATCTGCAGCCCAGCCGCATCATCTTTCGCACTGTTTATTCGGCTACCAGATGACAGACGCTCTAACGACTGATTCAATAACTCGGAAGCAGACGCCAGATGTCTTTGTGCGACTAACGCTGACACATTGGTATTCACCGTAATGGCCATAAGCTACCCCGCACTTTAAGAAAAGTTACACTGGTGCTTTGTTTATCGTTCAATTAAGAAATTTCTTTAACAAAAGATCCCTATCATTGAGCGCTCAATTTCTGTATTCAAAGCAATTTTTTGATTATTTATTAATCAAAAATATTATTTTGTAGAATAAAAACAGATGGATATATTCCTACGAATTCAAAAAGTAGAATTTTGAGCATTTGTAACGCTAATTAAGATAAAACTAAAAAAATAGACACATAATCAATTATTAATATGAGCCTAATAGCCTATTAACTTTTCACATCCCACTTAAACTGTCTCATAACTGATTGATATTAATAGTTCATTATTGAGAAAATGGTTAAAACACAACCACTCAAACTATTTTCGTGATTTTTCTTCAAAAATCACTAAAGTTTTTTTATTTACTTCCGCTATCACCACTATTCGTACGTCATACGTTACAAAATAAATTGTGATGATAGTTGTATTTTCGCGCACCTCACGCCGCGAAAATTATGGAGTAGTTGTAAAAGTGACCATCAGTATTCGTACTAACGTAGCCGCACTCAATGCGCAAAACTATTTAGGAAAAACCTCACAAAGCCAACAATCGTCCATGAATCGTTTGGCATCAGGCTCAAAAATAAACAGTGCGACCGATGATGCTGCCGGATTGCAACTCTCTAATCGCCTTACCGCACAAAGTCGCGGCTTGGATATGGCAGTACAAAATGCCAATAATGGCATTTCGGTTGCGCAAACCGCTGAAGGCTCAATGAAAGAAACATCACAGCTACTGCAACGTATGCGCGATTTGGCTCTACAATCATCTAACGGCGTTAACACCGATGATGATCGCGACACCATCCAACAAGAAGTTTCTTCGATAAATGAAGAAATTAACCGCATAGCAGATACCACTTCGTTTGCTGGCAAAATGCTGTTAAACGGTACTTACGGCACTAAATCATTTCAAATTGGTAATGAAGGTGGTGCGGCCGTGCATCTGCACTTAAGCAGCATGCGTAGCGACGATAAAATGATGGGCGGCAAAACCATGCAAGCTCAGACGGCCGCGGATGCGTCATGGAAAGTTTCCTCTGAAAAGAACCAATTGCAATTGGGTTTTACCACTAAAAATGGTGAACAGAAGAGCATTGAAATCAATGCAAAAGCCGGGGACAACATCGAAGAGTTAGCCACTTATATCAATGGTCAAACTGACAAAGTTCAAGCCTCTGTTGATCAGAAAGGGCACCTACAACTGTTCGCTGGTAACAGTAAAGTACATGGTGAACTCAGCGTGAGCGGCAGTTTAGCGGATGAGTTGAACTTTGCCGAAGCAAAAGAAACAACCGTTGATGAGATCGATGTTTCTAGTGTTGGGGGCTCACAACAAGCCATTGGTGTCATCGATTCGGCATTGAAATATGTTGACAACCAACGCTCCTATCTAGGTGCTCTGCAAAACCGTTTTGAACACGCAATTAGCAACTTAGACAAAGTAAACGAAAACATCGCAGCGTCTAATGGTCGTATTATGGATACCGACTATGCCAAAGAAACCACTGAGATGACCAAATCGCAAATCATGTCACAAGCCTCAAGCTCAATTTTGGCACAAGCGAAACAATTACCTCAAGCAGCATTAAGCTTACTAGGTTAAGGCACTCTAATTAGCAACAAAAAGGGCCATGAATCATCATGGCCCTTTTTGTACTCGCTTTGTATCTTAAGCAGTTACGCTTCAAACGTCAGAGCTTGAAGCATCTCTTGTGCTGGTGCAAAGAAGTAAGTCCCTGACACAGCCTTGGTAAAGCGCAGCATTTGGTCGGTCTTGCCGTCACTTTCACCAAACATGCTGTTAAGCATCACTTGGAAATTATGCACTGTATTACAGTAGGCAATAAACAATAAGCCATGATCAGAAGTCACATTGCCATAAGGTAAGCTGTGACGAAGAATTTTAAGCCCTTTACCTTCCTCTTTGATGTCAACACGACCAACATGGGATGCTGGCGGCACTTTATCTAACTCAACCGAATCCGGTTTAGTACGGCCAATTACCTTCTCTTGCGCAGCTACATTCAAGCGATTCCATGCTGGCAAGTTATGCACATAGCGTTGCACCATCACATAACTACCACCCGCGAATTCACCGTCCGGAATTAATGCAACGTCACTGCGTTTTTCTTCTTTAGGGTTTTCCGTCCCATCAATAAATCCCGTCATATCACGAGAATCTAGGTAGCGGAAACCATAGGTTTCATCGACCGCTGTGACATCCTCCGCTACGTTTTCAAGAAATTTACGCAACACATAAAAAAGCAAGTCATGACGAGTACTGTGACAGTGAATTAAAAAATCGGCTTTAGTACTTGGTGCTTTTACTGGTTCTTGACCAAGTTCTGGAAAATCCACTAATTCAGCGGGCATCGGCGCATTAAATTTGGACCATAATGTGCGACTAAAAGCGATAGAGATAACTAACTCAGCGCCGGGCTGTTGTTGATTTAATTGCTCAACTAATGTTGGTAATTGCTGCAATTGCTTTAGAACTTCTGCGCCATTTTGCTGCACATTAAACTGTGCATAAAGGGCAAATGGACCTGCTTCCGGCAGGATTGCTGATTGTGATAGTGACATAATGTCCTCACTTTTTGCTCAGTGTAATTCAATATATGAGTCACTTAAGGTGACTTTCCCTGGTTTTTATCTTACTTGCTTAGCAAAGCAGGCTTTTACCGTCTCACTGCGCCATAAGTACAAAAGTAGCCAGAGAGACAAAACTATCGATACTCCGCTAAACCAGTGAAACTGTCCGTGCTGCAACAGCACGTAATAACTGGTTAGCCCAAATTGCGCCCATAGAGAAAGAGATGTCACCATACGACTACAACGTTGTACAACACAAGTTACCCTTCCCCCTTCGGGGCGACGTAAATGAATCATCCACATCACAAATAACACAGGCACACCCAGCACCAACTCAGTATAAAAATGGTTCTGTTGCGGATAACAAAGAGCAAGCAGTCTTGGGCCGGATTCACGGCTTACAGCAGCCATCACGAGTACCACCCATGCTTTTACTAGCCATAGCCAAGTTAACCATAACCAAAAAGGCGGCTTTAAATAGCCATATTGATCGTACTGCTCCACTGAATAACGCACGCGCAACCTATAAATACCATCGATAACAGCGCAATACTCTACCCTACTCTAAAGGGAATCAGTAGCTCTATTATGTGCACTTTACCATCCTCACGTTTTGTGCCTTGATATCAAGCTAGAGGTTATCTACCACAGCATAAAACATGATAACCTTAAAAAAAACAACAAGGTGAAGATCATGAAAACACCAAGCACGCCTTCTATTGAAACGCAAAACGATGCGATGAAGATGGCAAAAGCGACTCAGCGCCCCGGGCAAACCAAGGAACAAACAAAGCTGATTGCACAGGGAATAGAGAAAGGCATAGCGCTGTATAAAAAACAGCAAAAAGAAAAGAGTCGACAAGCTGACAAAGCAAAGAAAAAAGCACAAAAGTTAAAAACATCCAAACCAGCTCAAGTTCAACCAGAAGTAGATGACAAAGCAACTGAGCCAAACCACACTTTACTCTCTCGACTGCCTTGGGCTTTACTCATCGTCAGTTGGATAGGCTTTATTGTCTATGTCATTAGCACAACGAAATAGTGCCCAGAATGAATAATCTGGCTATCGAATGCGATTGATTAACGCATACCCAGATAACGCTAAAAGCGTTATTGGGCATACATATCAACAATAGAAAAGCCAGCTAGGCTGACTTTTACGCGCTAAATCCAAGGCTTTCTGCAATATCCACTTTACGCTCAAGAACCCATTGACTATCAAAAGGCCCCCAATCAGAAAGTTGATAATAGCCATCGTTATGGCGCCGACCATCCTGAACAAACATTAACTCAATACCAATACCCGGTAAGGCTTTGATCACGTCTTGAATAGTACGACGTGGCCAACCGGTTTTCTCAATCAGCTTTGGTACGTTTGGCCGTTCAAGACTCTCAACTAACAATGCTAAATACAGTCGCCTTGCAAAAACAGGACTCAATTCCATTGATACCTCCTAAATTGTGCAGACCTCATTATTTCTGTTTTCATTATCAAGGTGTTGAGTTTGATCAATAACTCTACAATCGGTTTAGATTTCGGGTACTTTTTGTGCCTCAATCCCAAATAGGCAAGTAAAAATTGGGCAACAATGTGATATGCCTCTATTTTTTCAATTCATAACCAAATCTTGTGACATAGAAAATAATGTCATCGATGTTTTCACAGAGACAACCTATCCTTACTATCAATACGCTTTGTCACCAGAGTCGCTTCCTGTTAGGATTTACTAAAAATAAATAATCATTCAGTCTACCAAGGATAATTATGACCGTTACTATGTATGGTATTCCTAACTGCGACACCATAAAAAAAGCACGTAAATGGTTAGAAGAAGCCAATGTGGAATATCAATTTCACGATTACCGCAAGCAAGGTATTACGGCAGAGCTTATTACCGAGTTTTTTCAGCAACTAGGCTGGGAAAACGTGCTCAACAAGCGCGGAACGACCTATCGTCAGCTCACTCAAGAACAAAAAGACACGTTAAATTCCGACAATGCAGCTGCACTGCTGTTGGAAAAACCAGCGATGATCAAACGCCCGATTTTGCGTATTGATACCCAGTTGCATGTGGGTTTTAAAGCTGAACAATATTCTTCTCTTTTTGCATAATTAAGGAATTCAAGGATGACTGACAGTCCAGTAATTGCTCTGGCTAAAGATCTTATCAGCCGCCAATCCGTTACCCCAGAAGATGCAGGATGCCAACAATTAATGATTGAGCGCCTTGAAGCGCTTGGCTTTACTGTGGAAGTCATGGTGTTTGAAGACACCACCAACTTTTGGGCGCGCCGTGGTCACAGTGCACCGCTGTTCGCTTTTGCCGGTCATACCGATGTTGTGCCGGCTGGTAATTTGGCTCACTGGGACACACCTCCGTTTGAACCTACCATTAAAGATGGCGTGTTATACGGTCGTGGCGCGGCCGATATGAAAGGCTCTTTAGCTTGTATGCTCGTCGCGGTTGAACGCTTTATTGCTGAGCATCCAGATCATAAAGGCTCTATTGGCTTTCTCATTACATCCGATGAGGAAGGTCCGTTTATCAACGGCACCACGCGTGTAGTCGATACATTAATGGCACGCAATGAACCGATTGATATGTGCATCGTCGGTGAACCATCAAGCACGCTCGAAGTGGGTGATGTAGTGAAAAATGGTCGTCGCGGTTCGATTACTGGTGATCTTAAAGTTAAAGGCATTCAGGGACATGTCGCCTATCCTCATTTGGCACGTAACCCAGTTCACCAAGCGCTACCAGCACTTGCCGAATTGGCTGCGAAAGAGTGGGACAAAGGCAACGACTATTTTCCACCGACCAGTTTTCAGATTCCTAACTTACACAGTGGCACGGGAGCATCGAACGTCATCCCAGGCGAATTTGATGTGCAGTTCAATTTCCGTTTTAGTACCGAACTCACCGATGAGGCTATCAAAGAGCAGGTGCATACTATTTTGGATAACCACGGCTTGTCTTATGATTTGCAGTGGACCTTAAGTGGTCACCCATTCCTAACCGACCAAGGGGCATTACTTGATGCCGTGGTTAAGGGCGTATCGGCAGTCAACAACAAAGCACCACAGTTATTAACCACTGGAGGCACGTCTGATGGACGGTTTATTGCTCGAATGGGCGCTCAAGTTGTTGAGCTAGGCCCTGTGAATGCCACCATCCACAAGGTGAACGAGTGTGTTAATGTCGCCGATTTAGAAAAACTGACTGATATGTACCAACACACGTTAAATCATCTGCTTGGCTAACATTAAGGATTCAACATAATGACACCGGCGCAATTAACAGGACAATCAAACGAACATTTAGTCGAGGTATTAGTAGGACAAAAGTCATTCCTAATGCATCCAAACGTTCGCGATGATCTGCTTGCTTTGCAAGCGGCTGCTCATAACGCCGGTTTTCTCTGTCATATAGCCAGTGGTTTTCGCCCTTTCGAACGACAACTGGCGATTTGGAATCGCAAGATGTCCGGCGAAACACCGCTATTAGATGAATTTAGCCAACCACTCGACAGCCATAAGCTTAGTGATGAAGAAAAAGTGTGGGCCATTTTGCGTTGGTCGGCGCTCCCCGGAGCCAGTCGGCATCATTGGGGCACCGACTTCGACCTGTTTGATCGATTAGCCATACCGGAAGGAACCACGCTGCAACTTGAACCCGATGAGTATCTTGAGGGCCACCAGCAGCGCTTTTATTTATGGCTAAAAGACAATGCTGAACAATTCGGTTTTTTCTTTCCATTTCAAGGTAAAGGCAATGGTGTGGCATTTGAACCATGGCATGTCAGTCATCGGATAACAGCCAATACCTGCTCAATGCAATTCAGTTTAGCGATATTAACAGCGCAAATTGAACAAGCACCTATTCTCGGCAAAGAAGTGATTTTGCAACGCCTGCAAACGATCTACACTGACTATGTCACCAACATCAGTCAGTGAGGCTACGTATGGATCTCCTGTTTAATCCTTGGGTCATTAGTATTGTCGTTGTGAGTGTCGTTATCGGTAATATCGCCGCACTCAAATACACATCGCAAATCAAATACGAACAGTATATGAAGCAACGAGAATTAGACCGCCTCAATCAATTAGATAAAGAGCGTCACGGTGAAAAAGGAAGTGAGTCTGATGAATCAGTAGCAGAGCAAGATTCACCATCCGCGCGGCAAAACCCATCACAGCCAAGTTCGTCACCACAGGCAAAAGACCATCGTCATTAGCCCAAAGTAATAAAGAATAATAAAAAGGACGCTAAAGCGTCCTTTTTAGTTGATCGATTCATCTGAAGAACTTCGCCTAATCATCAGAAGTGGAACATAATTAGGTACAGCTATTTAGAACGATCGGGCTTATTTTTCTGCATCAGCGGCTGCGGGTGCTTTTGCAGTTTCATCAATAACAGAAGCCAACACAGGCACCAATTGCTCAAGCCACGCTTCTTTCACCGGCTTATCTTTCGAGTTCGTGACGTTGATAGAAGTACGGTTACCTAGGTCACCTAGCAACAAGGTGTACTCGCCAGAGGTCATGTCCATCGGTTTCAGTTTATGAGCAGTGAAGAAGTCTTCATCCAATTCACTGTATTTCACCTTCACCGTACCTTGTGAGCGGTTACGATCTTCAATCTTCATGCCGAGCTTACCAAATAGCTCAGGCAAGCGCTGCCAGAATACCTCATACGGTGCGCGAGCAATAATGACAGGTAAACCACTGCGATCAGACCCCATAGTCACTGGAATGTGCTTCATCAAAGCACGAGCTTTACGCAACTCTTCACGACGAACATCTTCATCGTAACGTGTAGTGATTAAGTTGGTCATGTAAGCGGTGTAACGATCTTTTTGACTCGCACTGACTTTACCTTGCTCGCCACCTTGACGCCAATCAACCAAACTCACTTTGATACCAAAGCGGTTATTGGCGGCCACGCGGCTTAACTGATAACGCGCATCGATTTCACTGTCTTCGTCTTTAGAAACCCAACGAACCCATGCTGTTTCAATTGAGGTATCCGTTTGTTTTACCAGCGGCACTTTACCCGCAGTCAACGCTTTGAGCGTAGTATCCCAGACTTTATCCGCTTCGGCTTGACGCACCATCCATAACACAGCGTCACCACTGGTCATATCGGCACGAGCTCCGGGAATTAATTCTAGGATTTGCTGTGGCGGGCGAATATCCACTTTAGAACCGATTTCTCCCTGATATTGTCCTGTTGGAACAGCAAAATCAGGATAGTAATGGAGTTCAGTGCCAGAAGGCATCTTCCATTGGTGGAAATCTTTTGCATCAAGGTAAGTAAAATCATCCTTGGCTTGACGACGTTCTGCCGGGCTGCTTGAACAAGCACTTAACACAATCACAGCTAGAGCACTAATAACTAGCTGACGGGAACACTTCATTGAAACTCCTAAAAATAGCCGAGGCATAATACCTCGGCATTGTAATCGAAAGTGCCTGATAAATTAAATATTGGCGTCATTTATCGCTTGGGCAACAACAGGGCGATCTTGTTCAGAAAGTTCCGTTAAAGGTAGACGTAGATCACCATTTTCGATTAAGCCAAGCTTGTGAGCGGCCCATTTCACTGGAATTGGGCTGGATTCAACGAATAAACCTTTATGCAGTGGCATTAAACGATGATTGATAGCCTGCGCTTCTTCAAACTTACCTTTTAGCGCCAAATGCATCATATCCGCCATGTCTTTAGCGGCAATGTTATTGGTTACCGAAATCACACCTTGGCCACCGAGTTTTACAAAATCAAGACCAGTAGCATCATCACCACTGAACAACAAGAAGTCGTCACGGCACAATTCACGATGCAGCGCAACACGGCTTAAATCACCGGTAGCGTCTTTTAGTGCAATAATGTTTTTAATTTCAGATAAACGAGCGACAGTTTCTGGCTTCATATCAACGCCAGTACGGCCAGGTACGTTGTAAAGAATAATCGGAATATCAGTACCTTGAGCAATTGCTTGGTAATGAAGGAACAACCCTTCTTGGGTCGGTTTGTTATAGTAGGGAGTAACACTTAGATAAGCGGCAATGCCTGTGTTATCAAGCATGCGTGAAAATTCCACCGCTTCATGGGTCGCATTGGCGCCCGTACCAGCAATCACTGGAATTCGGCCTGCGGCAAATTCTACTGTTTTTTCTACAACTTTGACATGCTCTTCAACGGTCAGAGTAGCAGACTCACCTGTCGTCCCTACAGAAACAATAGCGTCAGTACCAGCTGCGACATGATGTTCAACCAGCTTCTTAAGGCCGACGTAATCAACTTCGCCGTCTAGTGTGAAAGGGGTAATTAACGCTACGATACTTCCTGAAAACATGTCTATCTCCCTAGATGAATACTCAGTGCATAGTACTGCATCGCCCTTATCATACACAAGGGGGCAATCTCGCTTAAACAGTCTATTTTTGTGAATATTTATCCAATGTTAGAACTAAGGCAAAAAGCTATACCAAAAATAAATAAAGATGCAGACAAAAGGACATTCATCACGACCTAATACAGACACATTCTCTTGTTCTGACTGTCGCACCGAAGTGGAATACATAGATTTACCACACATTGAGACACAATGCTTGTACCTCTTGTCAGTCTTGTGCCATTTTATGATTAACCTGAACAAAAAAAGCAATTTATCGACGCTTTTTCTGCTCACCAAGTGTGATAACATGCTCAAAAAAGATGATGTGAAGAGATATGATGACTCAACACCTAGTGATCACAGCGGTCGGGACTGACCGCCCCGGTATATGTAACGAAATTGTCCGGCTAGTCACGCAATCAGACCTCAATATTGTCGATAGTCGTATTGCGTTATTTGGAAAGGAATTCACCTTGATCATGTTGGTTTCCGGAACGGCAAGTGCACTGTCACGTATTGAAACGAGATTGCCACTGCTAGGTCAGGAACATGATTTAATCACTTTGTTAAAAAGAACTTCACCGCATGAGTGCTTAGACAACACCTATTTGGTTGAAGTGTTTGTTGAGTCTGAAGATAAACCAGGACTAACCGAGAAATTCACGACGTTCTTTGCCAACCGCAACATCGGAATGGAATCGCTCAGCGCACAAACGATCAGCAAAACGAAATTAGGCAGTGATGCTAACCAATTCCATATTGCCATTACCGCAAAAGTAGACTCAGGCTACAACCTGATGCAGTTGCAAGAAGAATTCGATAATTTATGCCAACAGCTTAATGTCCATGGTTCACTCAATTTTATAAAAAATAGTCAGTCATAAAGGAAGCCAGATGAACACATTGCAAGCAGGTACTCCAGCTCCTGCATTTTCTCTACTAGATCAAGATGGAAATACTGTTTCTCTCAACGACTTTGCAGGAAAAAAAGTGCTGGTGTACTTTTATCCTAAAGCGATGACACCGGGCTGTACTGTACAAGCGCACGGCTTACGTGATAGCCAACAACAATTACAAGACTTAAATGTTGTCGTGCTCGGCATCAGTATTGACCCAGTAAAACGTCTTGGTAAATTCATTGAGCGAGACAACCTTAATTTCACACTGCTTTCCGACGAAGATCATGCAGTCGCAGAACAATTTGGTGTTTGGGGCGAGAAAAAATTCATGGGCAAAGTGTACGACGGCCTACATCGCATCAGCTTTTTGATTAACGAGCAAGGCGTAATTGAACACGTATTTAACAAGTTCAAAACCAAAGACCACCACGAAGTAGTGCTTAACTACCTTCAAGGTAATGCTTAAACACCGTATCTTTCTTGTCGAGAAAACGGCAGCTACAATCAGCATTCAATAAAAATGCCTCCAACTTCGGAGGCATTTTATTTGCTTTTGCCAGCAGTAAAACAGCTTAAACCACAAATTTACTCATCACAGCCGCTTGCTCACGCACGTTTTCTGTTTGCGCTTGCATCGCTAAGTTTGAGCTTTCAGCCGCTTCAGAGACTAGAGTCGAAAGATCTTTAATCTTCACCGTATTGTTATTAATCTCTTCTGCGACCAAACTTTGTTCTTCCGCTGCAGATGCAATCTGAATATTCATATCATTAATTTGAGCTATTGCGTTACGGATGGTCTGCAACGCGGTATCGGCCAGTTTAGATTTATCCACCGCTTCTACCGCTGTACGTTTACTTTCGCTCATCGCCGCAGAAACTGCTCCTGCGCCAGATTGCAGTTGTTCAATCATACTGCGAATTTCCGTGGTTGATTGTTGAGTGCGTGATGCCAAGGTACGCACTTCATCCGCCACTACAGCAAAACCTCGTCCAGACTCACCAGCTCGCGCCGCCTCGATGGCCGCATTGAGAGCCAGCAAGTTGGTTTGATCGGCGATGTCATTAATAACTTTCAAAATGGTTTCTATATTTGCCGTTGCCGCTTCTAAGCCCTGCACTTCTTCTACCGCTTGGTCAATGCGCGCAGCCAAAGTATCAATCGAACGCGTGGTATCATTTACCACAGCCGATCCCTCTTCTGTCGCTGCATCAGCCTCTTTTGCAGCATTTGCTGCGCTTTGTGCATTGCCAGCCACTTGAGTTGCTGTCACTGACATTTCATGCATCGCGGTCGCTAACTGCTCTAACTCTTGTAACTGCTGATGCATTGCATTAACCGATTCAACAGAACCTTGCAGAGTTTGTTCCGTACCATGGATAATCTCTTCACCAATCGCTTTAGATTGTTTAATCAATTGCTGCAAGGTACCGGTAAAGGTGTTAAACCCTTCCGCGAGTTCAGAAAACTCAGGGTCAGTATCGGTATCAAGACGCTGAGTTAAGTCGCCATGCCCCGAAGCTACATCCTTAATAGCGTCACGTAGAGAACCGATCGGACGCATTAAGACACGAATCAAAAGAGTCAAACAGACAATACTGATCACTAAAGCAACGGCTGCATAAATCATTGAGCTATTACGCAATTTACTGACTGCGGAAAATGCAATGGACTCATCCACAACCGCCCCAACGTACCAATTCTCAGAAGGAATCTTAGTCAGCCCGATAAGATACTCTTTACCATTGATCTCAATCTGTTGCGAACCTTCTTCAAGTTTCACTCCAGGTAAATAGGTAGAGAGGTTTTTACCGTTATTTTCAGCATCCGGATGGGCAATGGTAGTGCCATTAGATGTGATCAAAAACAGATAGCCAGCATTAAATAGGTTGACTGAATTCACCAAAGAAGACAATTTACCCAACTCTAAGTCGTAGAACATAGAGCCGACATATTGACCATCGTGTTTCACTGGCGTACCAATGGAGATGATCATTTTTTTGGTCGACATGTCCATGTACGGCTCAGTGATGGTTAACTGCCCAGCCTCTTTCGCATCTTTATACCAAGGACGAACACGTGGATCGTAATCATCACCGGGTGTCCATCCATCGTCATTTTCTACGGTTTTACCATCGCTTTGATATCCAAAACCAATCGCCAAAAACTGGCTCTTTAGCTTTGGTCGTTCAATGACATTTTTTACATAAGTGCGGTTTTCAGGATCTAACTGCAGGATCTCTGTCGTCGCTTGAGCCATGGCTTTTTTGCTGACCATATCCGTACTTACGGTATTTTTCACCCCAGAAACCATCTCTTTCAGGCTTGAAAAAACAAGAGATTCGACCTGAGATCGAACGGTAGACAACTGTTGCAACGACAACAATCCAATGGTGATTAACAGCAATACTGAAGATGCTGCTACGATTTTTTGGCTAAACCTCATAAGTTTCCCTCTACTGCTACTACCTTTAACTTCAATGTATTGGCGTCCTACTCTCTACATCGGCTTCGCTCTAGGAATACTTGAGCTATCTATAAAAAATAAGCACAAAAAAACCCCATTTCAATTAATGGGGTGTTTTTTAAGAAGTGAATCCAAATTACGCGATGTTTTCGTCGTCTTGAACGGGTAAGGCGTGAAGTACAGCTTTAACTAAAGTGGCAAGAGGAATCGCGAAGAAAACGCCCCAAAATCCCCATAATCCACCAAAAATCAACACAGCAGCGATGATAGCGACCGGAT
Organism: Vibrio tritonius; assembly: GCF_001547935.1. Classification (NCBI taxonomy): domain Bacteria; kingdom Pseudomonadati; phylum Pseudomonadota; class Gammaproteobacteria; order Vibrionales; family Vibrionaceae; genus Vibrio; species Vibrio tritonius. The sequence continues at coordinate 825,777 of NZ_AP014635.1, read as the reverse complement.
GCAGGTTAACTGCTTCGGAAAATAGAATCGGAACTAAGACATTGCCGTCGAGGGCTTGAATAATACCGTATGCGATCATCAAGGAATAAAACTCTGGTGTTAATCCCCATTGAAAAAGCGCAACAATCGCCACGGGCACCGTCACCGCAGCCGCTCCAATATACGGAATCAACACAGATAACCCCACCGCAACAGCCAAAAGCACGGAATAACGCAGCCCTAGCACAGCAAAAGCAACATAACTGGTTACGCCCACAATAATGATCTCCAACACTTTGCCACGGATATAATTGGAAATCTGCTGGTTCATCTCAACCCAAACCTGATTAGCCAACACTCGATTACGAGGCATGACTCGTCCCACATAGCGCAACATTTGATATTTATCTTTCAACAGAAAGAAAACCAAAAGTGGAACTAAAATCAGATAGATAGCAAGGGTTGCTAAGCTAACAAGTGATGAAAATGACTCTTTGACTAATGACTCCCCAAACCCTAACGCTTTATTTTTAGTGTTATCCATTAAGGGTTCAACGATGTCTAAATTAGCCAAGTCTGGATAACGCTGAGGAATGGTAGAAATAAACCTCTGTAAGTCACTGTACATATTAGGTATATCGTTAACCAAGTTGGAAATTTGTTTCCACATGGTCGGTACGAGCCCCAACAGTGCCATCAACATTACACTGATGAAAACAATCAAGACCAAAGCCACCGCGGCGGTACGAGGCAACTTAAAACGACGCAGTTGACTGACAGGCCATTCCAATAAATAGGCCAAAACAATTGCTACCAGTAAGGGCGCAATTAAATGCCCCATAAAATAAATGATCACAAACCCAACGACGAGTATTGCCACTAAACTAACGGCATTGGGGTCGGAAAATCGTCTCTGATACCAACGAGTTACCATTTCAAACACGGTTTTCTCACTCCTTACAAGCTGAGCGTCATCATTACGATAAAAAAATTGAGAAGAACATCCTTAAGATAGGTGTCAGATATTATCCTTATCCTAGACGAAGTTCGTCATTAAACGGATCAATAAAAAGACAAGAATGTAACAAAGCGTAATTTCTATCGTGCGCCTTCACTGACGAACTCATCAGATTAGAACTATTCCTGTTTTATCAGTTCCATTCTGATGCTGAATCCTTAATATAGGAATCACATTGTATAGGCTTTTGCTTTGGGTTCCACTGTTTATCACAAAACTATTTACTCCCTAAGGCAAAGCCAAGATCAAAAGAAACCTTTTAAATAAAGAAGTGTCTTATTTTCAGTTGGTTCAGGAGTCTCACTCGTCACATGTTTGTTAAACGTAACCGTTCTTTGCTTTGTGTATGTATCGCAGCATCGCTATCGTTCACAGCACCTCAAATGAGTCTGGCTCAAGGTAATGATTTACCGGATATTGGCACCGTTGCTGGAGCAACGCTCTCTATCGACCAAGAGTTGCTCTATGGCGATGCTTATATGCGTATGATTCGAGCTAACCAACCCGTCATTAATGATCCGGTACTAAGCGAATACGTTGATACTTTGGGCCATCGTTTAGTTGCCCATGCCGATAACGTCAAAACCCCCTTTCACTTTTTTTTGATTAACGATCATGCCATTAACGCTTTTGCCTTCTTTGGCGGTTATGTCGCTCTGCACTCGGGACTATTTTTAGATACGCAGTCTGAAAGTGAACTGGCCTCGGTTATGGCGCACGAAATATCCCACGTCACTCAGCGCCACCTTGCTCGAAGCATGGAGGCCCAAGCACAACGTTCACCAGCTACTTTGGCCGCTCTAGCCGGTGCGCTTTTGTTAGCGATAGCCGCACCTGAAGCAGGAATCGCAGCCATTACCGCGACCACTGCAGGTAGTATTCAAGGGCAGATTAACTACACTCGTTCAAACGAAAGAGAAGCAGACCGCTTTGGTATGCAAACATTAGCTAAATCAGGCTTTGATGTAATGGCCATGCCACGGTTCTTTTCTCGTTTAGCCGCGGAATATCGCTATTCCAGTAAACCGCCACAAATGTTGCTCACTCACCCCCTTCCAGAAGCTCGAATTACTGACACGCGTGAGCGCGCTCAACAATACCCACAAGAACATCCAACCTCTTCATTGCACTTCTTTTTGGCTCGTAGCCGCGTCATTGCCCGTTATTCAGGCCTCGATGAAAAAGATGCTCTTGATTGGTTTACTCGTACAGCAAAGAAATCCTCTGCTGCAATGGCTCCGGCATTTGAATATGGTAAGGCTCTCGTTTATTTAGACAATGAGAAACTAACTCAAGCCGAAGAAATATTGACTAAACTGGTTAAAAACGATCCGAACAATAACTTTTATCTAGATACAATGTCTGACCTTTATCTAGCGAAAAATCAAGCACATGATGCTGAATTAATGTTACAGAAAGCATTAAAAGAGAACCCTAACAATGCTGTGTTGGAAATTAACTACGGAAATGTGCTTTTAAAAGAAGACAAATTTCAAGACGCTATTCGAGTATTGCAGCGTTATACTCATGATAATCCGAATGATCCTAATGGCTGGAGCCTTTTAGCCGAAGCCAATAGTCGCGCTGGTAACAGCGAAGAAGATTTAGCAGCTAGAGCTGAAATTTTGGCGCTTAAAGCACAGTGGAACAAAGCGATTCAATACTATACTCAAGCTAGTCAGCTTACAAAGCTTGGTAGCTTAGAGCAGGCTCGATATGACGCGAGAATCGATCAGTTAATTCTACAGCGTGAACGCTTTATGGCTCTGCAAAATAAATAAGAAGCAATAGGAAGAAACTATGTCAGTCGTTATCTACCACAATCCAAGATGTTCAAAAAGTCGTGAGACTCTCGTTTTACTGGAGACTAACAACGTAAACCCAGAAATTATTCAGTACTTAGACACACCACCAAGTATTGAACAGCTAAAAACCTTATATGGACAACTTGGATTTACAGAGGTTAGAAAAATGATGCGAACCAAGGAAGAACTGTATAAAAAGCTGAATTTAGCAGATTCGTCACTGACCGATGAACAATTGTTTACTGCGATGGCTGAAAATCCAAAATTGATTGAAAGACCAATTGTTGTGTCAGGTGGTCAAGCACGTATTGGTCGTCCACCAGAACAAGTACTAGAGATTTTATGACCACCACGATTGTTGTACTTTATTACAGTCGCCATGGCAGCACGCTTTCTATTGCAAGACAAATCGCTCGGGGAGTGGAATCCATCCCCGAGTGCGAAGCGGTGCTGCGCACTGTAGAAGATTTATCGTTGGGATCTCGCCAATATGAAGATCCCATCATTACTTTAGACGAACTCAAACAGTGCGACGGACTGGCGCTAGGCAGCCCTGTTTGGTTTGGTAACATGGCTGCAGCCCTAAAACACTTTTGGGACCAAACCACAGCCCTTTGGGTTAACGGCGATCTCATCGATAAACCCGCCTGTGTCTTCACGTCCTCATCAACAATGCATGGTGGACAAGAAACGACACAAAATTCGATGATGCTACCACTCCTGCACCACGGCATGATGGTACTCGGTATTCCCTACTCAGAACCTAAATTGCACACCACAGAACGCGGTGGCACTCCCTATGGAGCTAGTCATGTTGCGCTGCATAAGGCCGGAACAAAACCGACGTTAAGTGGCGATGAAATAGAGCTAGCCCAGCAGTTGGGTAAACGAATTGCAAGCGTAGCTAAAAAGCTAAAAATGGTCGCCGTATAATATTCAGGACATAATCAAAAACAAAAAAAGAAGATCATCCGATCTTCTTTTTTGTTTTAAACCTAATGGGTCACATTTGCCGCTTTGAACCATTTACGGAACACCGCGAGCAGAATCATCAGGCAGCTTAGTTAAGCCACCTAAAATATAGATTTTTAGGCGGTGTATCCGCTTGAGATACCATCGCTGAACCTTGCGCAGTGAGTCCATCACCTGTTACAGCGTTTTCGCCTTGAACTGAGGAATCTACTGATGGTGAACCAACATTGTCACCACTTAATGGATTATCAACCAGTGTATCTTGCATTGTGGCTCCAGTCATTGGCGAGCTGATTGATGGGTCAAGATTGTCGTTGGAGTAATTGGTTTTAATATCACTCATCGGCACACCCATCATGTCCACTTCTTCTAGTTGTTTGGTGCGCATCACTTCTTGCTCGAAATCTTCTGGTGTCGCTAATAAATGCACCTTGTATTCAACTTTATCACCCTGAATACTTAACACATCAAGCGCAGCAACTGAACTTAGTGCTGACAAGGTCTGTTCAAGCGTGAAGAAATCTTGTGCATTCTTTAGACCAGAAAAATCCGCTAACACATATTGGGAAGATTGACTGGCCACCAGCACGGAGTTTTTCTGTGCATAATATTGGCTGACAGCATCAATCAGTTGTTGCATGGCCTGCTCACCAGAAGCATCACCACTTACAGGCTCTTTAATTGAACTAGCCATTTGCTCAGCATTTTGATCATACAAGGTCCAACGCAGGTCTTCACCTTGCGCGCGTATCACCAACACGCCATCGGTTGGATAACGCATACTCGCTTGAGCGATTGGGCCGGTGAACCCACCCCATAAATCCGACGTTTGAATCCCGGTAATATCATCAAAATCACCAACAGGAACCGTGATTGGCAAGCCGCGTAACTGCGCTTCTGTTTGCAAACTTTGCAATAACGGTGAATCAGAGTGTTCCCACATCACCGAACGATCGTAGTTGTTGTCTTCGACTAACCATACCAGTAAGTTCGCTCGATACTCCGGCCAAAAAGGCAATTGGGCTTGAGTCAGTAGCGAACGAATGTGCGGCGCACTAAAACCAAGCTTTACGGTGGGTTGACCGTTATTTTGTCCACTACTGATTTGAGTCAAGTATTGGCTATTGTGATGCAACGCTTTTTTAATCACATCATTATCGAGTGATGCGGTATTCCCCGTAGCACGAACAATTACCTGTTCCATGCCGCGTAAACGCGCATCATCATCGGAATCCTGCTGTTGAGAATCTAAAACGACTTCTGTCTGATATAGATTTACTTTAGTGAGCGCTGAAGCGGGGATAGAAATCAATCCCATTAACAACAAAGCTAAGTAACGCATAAGATTTTTATTGTTCCCTATAAGTGAAGCTTGATGATAAGCAACTATCTCAGCCCGAGCAAGGGATGGGCATCAGGATCGCGTCAATTTTGCTAAGCGATAACGGCTTTTTATCTTTCAACTCCTCAATCCTGCCGTTGCTCAAAGAGATTTGGCATAATGATAACGGCACTCTCTCGTTCATTCCCGCCTATTCAGGATATTTTTGTTTATTAGCAAAAATGAGTATTTTCCTGAGTTAGCTTCTGGCAATCGATTACAAAAGTGGTAGAATCCCACGAATTTTTTATAGCATCAGGGAATCTACGATGAAAAACGCCATTTTGGGCGCGCAAATGCTCTTTGTCGCATTTGGTGCGCTGGTTCTTGTCCCTCTCCTTACGGGGCTCGATCCTAACGTCGCTCTTTTCGGTGCAGGTATCGGCACCCTACTTTTCCAACTTATTACCCGCCGCTCTGTTCCTATCTTCCTCGCCTCTTCCTTCGCTTTTATTGCTCCTATTATGTATGGCACCAAAACCTTTGGTATCGCTGCTACTATGGGTGGACTCATGGTTGCAGGTCTTATTTACGTCATTTTAGGTGCCATAATAAAAGTAAAAGGGGTTAATTTTATTCACAGGCTATTGCCTCCCGTTGTGGTTGGCCCCGTGATTATGGTGATTGGTTTAGGACTTGCTCCAACCGCAGTCAATATGGCAATCGGCAAAACAGGTGATGGCAGTGCGCAGTTGGTTAATGGGGATATTGCAGTTTGGATCTCTCTTGCCTCGCTACTAACAACCATTGTGATCAATGTGTTCGCTAAAGGCTTTTTTAAACTGATTCCTATCTGTGGCGGGATCGTCGTAGGTTATACCCTATCGCTCTTTTTTGGCGTGGTCGATTTTACACCAGTGCATAATGCCGCATGGTTTGCATTACCAAACTTCACTTTCCCTGAATTCAATATCAACGCGATATTGTTCATGATTCCAGTCGCCATTGCACCAGCGGTTGAACACGTAGGAGACATCATTGCTATCTCTAACGTCACAGGTAAAGATTATCTGAAGAAACCAGGGTTACATCGTACCATCACTGGTGACGGGGTCGCGACAATGGCGGCAACCTTCCTAGGTGCGCCACCAAACACTACCTACAGTGAAGTGACTGGTGCTGTTACATTAACTAAAGCTTTTAACCCAGTGATCATGACTTGGGCTGCAGTAACCGCGATCATTTTAGCCTTAGTTGGAAAACTCGGAGCCCTACTGCAAACCATTCCGGTTCCAGTAATGGGTGGCATTATGATGCTCCTGTTTGGGTCGATTGCAACGGTCGGTTTGAATGCGTTAATCAAACACAACGTAGATTTGCACAAATCGCGTAACCTCGTGATTGTTGCCGTTACACTAGTGTTTGGTATCGGTGGCATGGCCTTTGGTATCGGCGACTTTAGCCTACAAGGTGTCAGCCTTTGTGGTATTGTTGCGATTCTATTGAACTTACTTCTGCCGCAAGATCTCGGCGAAAATCACATCGTAGATAAAGCAGACGTTGATAACGAATAGAGCGTTTTACGCTCCTGTGTTTTCGACCTCGCTAAGATATTATTTAGCTAGAAAAAGGCCTCATGTAATATGAGGCCTTTTTTTGTTGTCAATTTTCCATACTTAATCGACACAAAGGTTCACAAATTGAGCACGAGTCAACGTCGCTAAATCTTTGGGGGCCAACTCAATTTCTAAACCTCGTTTACCAGCGCTAACGCACATGGTGGGTAAATTTAACGCGCTTTCATGGATAAACGTCGGTAATGCTTTTTTCTGTCCTAAAGGACTGATTCCACCAACGACATAACCCGTCGTTTTCTGGGCAATCTCAGGGTTAGCCATATCCGCTTTTTTGCCTTTTGCCGCCTTGGCTGCCAATTTTAGATTCAAGCGGTGGTCAACAGGAATCACGGCGACCGCCAAATTCTTCTCCTCACCATTAAGACAAAACAGCAATGTCTTAAATACGGTCGCAGGGTCTTGCCCCAACAGCTCGGCCGCCTCTTCGCCATAACTGGCAGCGCTAGGATCATGTTCGTAGGAGTGAATGGTGTGTGGGACTTTTTTCTTTTTTGCTAAATTGATGGCTGGGGTCATGGTAGCTCATTTCCTTATACTCATCAGGATAAGTGGCATAACCTATAGTGATTCGTAGAGTGTCAATAAAAACGGGCAGTTGCCAATGCAACTGCCCGTTAGTTAAAGCAATTTAACGAAAAGAGTCAACCTTAAAGTTTGTAGACAATTTCGCCTTTAGGGGCGAATTGATTCACATCCAATGGGCTATTTTCTTCTAAGAACTGTTTGAGCACTTCAGCATCAACAAACCCAGTCGTCACAAAACCAGTACGGTCGGTGAGCTTAGGATAGCCATCACCACCCGCCGCATTAAAGCTTGGTACGGTAAAGCGATAAGTCTTATTCATATCCAAAGCTTTACCGCCAACCTTAACGTTAGACACGGATGTTTTACCCACGGTCATACTAATCCCCGCAAATTGTGGGTAAGCACCGGAATCAACTGGCTTAGTAGCAACCGTATCTAAGTACTCTTTAACCTCTTTACCCTTCATATCGATGTAAGTAATGATATTGCCAAACGGTTGAACTTTAAGTACATCTTTGTAGGTCACATCGCCTTTATCGATGGAATCACGTACTCCACCTGAGTTCATAATGGCGAAATCCGCTTTCGCGCGCTGCATATGTGCAGTGGCAATCAAACGGCCCAAGTTGGTTTGATGGAAACGTACCACATTACGATCACCTTCCAACTTGTCGTTAATCTTGGCGATTTTCACGTTAAGCTGCGCTTGGCCTTTGTCTTGATATGGACGCAAGAAATCCAGCATCGCTTTATCTTCTGCGATTTGGTGCGTTGCATACACTTTCTCTGATTGACCATTCACCATGACTTTTTTCTTCATGTTTACTGGAATCAGGTTATAGCTCACCATACGCAATTCGCCATTGCGGAATTCGTAATCAGCACGACCTACGTATTTACCCCATTCATGAGCTTGCACAATATATGTGCCGTTTTGGTAATCCGGTTTGCACGCATCGCCTGGTTGGAAGTTTTTCTTCATCACGTTAGGGCCTTCCATACAGACAGGGTCCTGTGAGTGACCACCAACGATCATATCAAGGTCACCTTTAGGTAGGTAACGAGCCAGCGATACATCACCTGGGGCGTTAATACCATATTGACCATTCTGATAATGACCCATATGAGTCACAGCGAAGATCAAATCAGGATGTTCGGTCTTTTTCAGCTCATCAATCACTTTCTTCGCTTCAACTTTAGGGTCGCGGAAATCAAAGCCACTGATGTATTCAGGGTTACCGATTTTGGCGGTATCTTCCGTAGTTAAACCGATAACGGCAATTTTTACCCCTTGCTCATCGAAGATTTGATATGGCTGGAAGAGGCGTTTACCGGTTTTCTTGTCATAAATATTGGCAGAGAGCAGCGGGAAATGTGCCCAGTTTTTTTGCTTCAACAGCACTTTTAGAGGGTTATCAAACTCATGGTTACCGATCGCCATCGCATCGTAACCAATTTTGTTCATCCCTTTAAAATCGGGTTCTGCATCTTGTAAGTCCGACTCTGGTACACCGGTGTTAATATCACCACCTGAGAACAATAAGACACTGCCACCCTGTTTCGCCACGTCGTTGCGGATTTGCTCGACTAACGTCTTACGCGCGGCCATACCATACTCACCATATTGGTTTTGCCAAAAACGACCATGGTGATCGTTGGTATGTAGGATGGTCAATTTGTAGGTTTTGTCTTGTTGCCACTCATGTGCTGGTTGACTGGCACATCCCGCCAGTACCGTCATAATAGCGGCGCTTAATGCTGTTTTTAAAATCACACCGTGTTTCATTGTCATACCTTTGAACGTTTAATATCCACTGCTGTAGGGCGTTAATGCAGGGAAGGTTCCCAAAACGAAACATGGTTAAGCACTTCCCTGTACTACGCATATCGATTAGGTTACAAACTTATGCATTCAAGGTCACGTTATAAATGAAGTGAATAGCGGCATTGCGTGATAAACACACGTAAACCCCATTGATTTTCCATAAAAAAACCACCTTGCGGTGGTTTTTTAAATTTCTCTAACCCAAAAGCTTAGCGAATATCGATTTCAGTAAAGCTTTTAACTAAATCATCCAGCGCTTTCATTTGCGCTAAGAATGGTTCTAGTTTATCGAGTGGTAACGCAGATGGACCATCACAACGTGCTTGATCTGGATTTGGGTGCGCTTCAATGAACAGACCAGCAATACCGGTCGCAAGACCTGCCTTTGCCAATTCAACTGTTTGTTGGCGACGACCACCAGATGCTGCACCAGATGGATCGCGCATTTGCAATGAGTGAGTCACATCAAAGATGATTGGGCTGCCATTAGACGCTTTTTTCATTACGCCAAAACCTAGCATATCCACAACTAAATTATCGTAACCGTGGCAAGCACCACGTTCACATAGGATAATCTTGTCATTACCGCATTCAGCAAACTTCTCAACAATGTTGCCTACTTGACCAGGACTCATAAATTGAGGTTTCTTCACGTTGATTACCGCACCTGTTTTTGCCATTGCTTCAACAAGGTCAGTTTGACGAGCAAGGAAAGCAGGAAGTTGGATAACGTCTACGACATCAGCCACTGGTTGCGCTTGAGCTTCGTTATGTACGTCAGTGATGATTTTCACACCGAAAGTATCTTTCAGCTCTTGGAAAATCTTCATCCCTTCTTCTAAACCAGGACCACGGTAAGAGTGAACAGAACTGCGGTTTGCTTTGTCGAAAGACGCCTTAAATACGTAAGGAATACCTAGCTTCTCTGTCACTTTTACATAGTGTTCACAGATCTGCATCGCTAAATCACGTGATTCCAATACGTTCATACCGGCAAATAAGGTAAATGGTTTGTCGTTAGCAACAGGAATATCGCCTACATGAACAATTTTTTGTTCCATTTTAATCTCTCTTGTAATGGTTAGTGCACCGTCACATGGGAGTGACTTAGGGCACTGACTTGAGTTTTTAACAATTCTGCTGCGGGATCATCCGGACAATGCTCAATAAAATATTGATAGTCGGAAATAGCCACCTGATGACAGTCTAACTGTTGATAGATAAATCCGCGATCACGAATTTCATAAGGATCATCAGGAACAAAGGTTAACGCCAAGTCGGTACAGCGCAACGCCAAGGTATATCGCTCTTCACGCAATAAAGCACTTTTTAGTAGCGCTAACCAGCGGCCAATAATCGTTGGATGATCCGCTTCTTGAAGATGTTCTGCTTTCAACTTGCTTAAAGGGCCTTTATGACCAATTAACCAAGCTTGCAAGGTGTGATGAGAAACGTATTCACCGGAAAATGGGTTGATGTATTTTGCCGCTTCGTCAGGCCAATCTACCTGAACCAAAAACTGAGTGGGGAAATTAATGCCTTTCAGCGTAAAGCCAAGCTTGGAGCCGAAGTAAAGCAACAAAGCGCCTAAACTCACAGGAACCCCTTTGCGCCTTTCCAATACCTTGTCAATAAAGGCATTATTGGAGTCAAAATACGCGTCACGATCGCCCTCAAAACCCCATTCGACATAAAATAGATGCAAAAAAGCTTCTAAACGTTGAGGATCTGTCAGCCCATCCGCATCTTTAAGACGCTGCTGCGCTTCTGCCAGTAGGCGAGCCAATTCTCCATTCGCCCACTCAACTCGCGTGTCAGAATTAATGGCTTTGTTGAGCGCAAGAGCCCCCTCAACTAGCTCCATTGCGTCAAAGTCATCGTCGGATAAATTTAACATCAAAGTACTCTGTATTTAGCTAAAAAACATCGGTAGTTTAGTCACCGCAATCTTCCCTGCCATGGCTAACCAACCCAGTGCCCCAAAAAACGCGAATGTGCGTAACATTTTATTGCGGCCAATCTTGAGCGCGAAAAAGCCCAATGCAATATACGCAATCACACACGTTAGTTTACTCATCATCCACGGTACTGCAGGCGACCATGGTACAAAACCTGTGATATAAATCAGTGCGATACCTGTCAGTAATAACGCCGTATCGTTAACATGAGGAAAAATTTTTAAGAATTTGTTCTGTAATTTTGGGGAATCCATCATCATTAACACATAACGAATACTCAGTAAGAACACACTGATGCCTATGGTTAATAGATGTAAATTTTTGAGAAAAACGTACATTGCGTTGCTCGCTATTGTTGAAACTGACCTAAAGTGACACGATCTTGTCCGGCATAATCCTGTACTGTAGCCACTTGGTGATACCCCAAATTAATCATAATGCTACGCACCGCCTCACCTTGATCATAACCATGCTCAAATGCCAACCAGCCTTGGTCGGTCAAAAATGCCCGAGCCTCTTGGCTAATGTATTTAATATCAGCAAGACCATTATCTTCTGCCACAAGAGCAGTTAACGGTTCAAATCGAACATCGCCCTGCGTCAAATGAGGGTCATTTTTTTCAATGTACGGTGGATTCGATACTATCAAAGCAAACTTCGTACCGCTTTGTAATGGTTCAAACCAACTACCGTGCAAAAAGGTGACATTGGTAATGTTTAGCCGCTCTGCATTACTGGTGGCAAGTTGCTGAGCTTGCGGTTGTAGATCAATCCCCACCACCTCTCGATGTGGCAACTCGGAGGCTAAAGCCAGCGCAATCGCCCCCGTCCCCGTACCTAAATCAAGAATGGCGCCTTGCTCGCCCGCTTTTTCTAAAGCGACTTCCACCAAGCGTTCAGTATCCGGACGGGGAATCAAAGTAGAAGGAGAGACTTTTAGAGGTAATGACCAAAATTCGCGCTCACCAATAATATAGGCGACAGGCTCACCTTGAACTCGACGTTCAATCAACTGGTTAAATTGAGTTAACTGATCTTGATTAAGAAGCTTGTCGGGCCAAGTGAGTAAGTAAGAACGAGGTTTATCTAAGGTATGGCAAAGCAGTACCGCCGCATCGAGCGACGGCGAATCACTGCCACTTGCCTCTAGCTGTGAAATTGCCGCCTTTAAGGCGGCATCTAAAGTCTGTGACATGAATTAGTTTTGCTCAGCTAAAGCCGCCAATTGATCCGCTTGGTGCTCTTGGATCACAGGATCGATAAGCGTTTGCATGTCTCCTTCCATCACTTCACTTAAACGGTAAACCGTTAAGTTAATGCGGTGATCTGACACACGGCCTTGCGGGTAGTTATAGGTACGGATACGGTCACTACGATCCCCCGAACCAAGTAGGTTACGGCGCGTGTCTGAAATTTCTGCCGCACGCTTCGCTTCTTCAGCTTGGGCAATACGTGCAGCAAGCACAGACATCGCTTTAGCTTTGTTCTTATGTTGTGAACGCTCGTCCTGACATTCCACCACAATACCCGTTGGTAAGTGAGTAATACGAATAGCTGAGTCGGTGGTGTTTACGTGCTGACCACCCGCACCAGAGGAACGGAAGGTATCAATACGCAAATCACCGGTACGAATTTCTGGAATCTCAGCTTCAGGAATTTCTGGCATAACAGCGACAGTACATGCAGAGGTATGAACACGTCCTTGCGATTCGGTTTCAGGCACTCGTTGTACGCGGTGACCACCTGATTCGAATTTTAGAACGCCGTAAGCACCTTCACCATTCACTTTCGCGATCATCTCTTTGTAACCGCCGTGCTCAGCTTCGTTGGAAGACATCACTTCAATCTTCCAACCTTTCTTCTCAGCAAAACGGCTGTACATGCGGAACAAATCACCAGCAAAGATACCCGCTTCATCGCCGCCAGCACCCGCACGGATTTCGAGGAAACAGTTACGGTCGTCATTTGGATCTTTAGGCAGTAGTAGAATTTCTAATTCAGCTGCCAGTTGTTCAATCGATGCACTCGCAGCAGCCACTTCTTCTTCGGCCATTTCACGCATTTCTGCGTCATCTTCTTTCGCCATCTCTTGTGCTGCAGCTAAGTCTTCTTGAGCTTGTTTGTAAGCTTGAAAACACTTGGTAATCTCTTCCAACTGCGAATACTCTTTTGACAGAGCACGGAATTTATCTTGATCGCCAATCACTCCTGGGTCACCAAGAAGGTGTTGAACTTCTTCATAACGTTCAACTAAGGTTTCAAGCTTTACTAAAATCGACGCTTTCATAGATTCTTCTTTAACTCGGATTAACTTTATTGTTGAGGGTCATCAAGACCCAAACTTTGTCTGATTACGGCTAGTTTAGCTGGCTCCCCCTGCTCTGCTGCACTTTGTAAAGCACGAGTTGGAGCATGAATCAGTTTATTAGTCAGTTTTTTGCTCAGTTCAATGAGCAATTTTTCTGGATCGCCACCGGATGCCAGCGCTTGCAAACTTTTCTGTAATAGCTCTTCGCGAATATCGTTAGAGCTTTGACGATATTCGCGAATACTATCAACCGCTTGCAGTGAGCGCATCCATGACATAAAAGAAGCACTCTCTTCACTGACAATGGCTTCTGCCTGTACCGCTTCCACTTTACGCTGTTCGAGGTTGTTATCGACGATCGATTGCAGATCATCAACGGAGTAAAGGTAAACATCACTTAAACCACCAACTTGGGCCTCAATATCGCGCGGCACGGCAATATCGACCAATAACATGGGTTGGTAACGACGCTTTTTCAGTGCGGTTTCAACCATCCCTTTACCGATTATCGGCAATGGGCTTGCCGTCGAACTAATCACAATATCCGCATATTGCAAGTAATCGGGAATTTCATTCAAGGTAATGACCTCACCGCCAAACTGGTCTGCTAATACTTTGGCTCGTTCTATCGTTCGGTTAGCAACAATCATACGTTTACAATTGTGCCCCGCCAAATGTGTGGCCACTAACTCAATTGTCTCACCAGCACCAACTAACAAGACGGTAGCATCATCAAGGGATTCGAAAATGTGTTTCGCTAACGTACACGCGGCATAGGCTACTGAAACGGCATGACCACCAATATCGGTCTCGGTACGAACCCGCTTCGCAACAGAAAAGGCTTTTTGGAACAGCTTTTCTAAAGCTGGGTCAACCGCATGGTTTTCACGCGAGTCTGAATACGCCTGCTTCACTTGCCCAAGAATTTGTGGCTCACCTAATACCAATGAATCTAACCCACACGAAACTCGCATTAAATGACGAATCGCCGCTTGTTCTTCATGCACATATAAGCTGGGCTTAATATCTTCCAATTTCAGTTCATGAAATTGCGACAACCACTCAATCACCTTGTTTTTGCTAGCCGATTTAACATCACAATAGATCTCCGTACGGTTACAGGTAGACAAAATTACGCCACCATTTACGTGGGAGCTGGTTGATAACTGCGTTAGAGCATCTTTCAGTTTTTCTGGACCGAAGGCGACTTTTTCTCGCAATTCAACCGACGCTGTATTGTGGTTAATACCAATAGCAAGCAAAGACATCGATAGAGGATTCTCTGGTAAGAAAATTGATCAGGAGCAGAATTTTACTTGATGCCCAGTATGATTGAAAGCCTGAAGCCAATTTGTTTTCACGACTTTCTGACATCAATGTTATAGTTTATACCCAAAATAGAGCAGAGTCCTACTCTGCATTGAAGAGGTTTACTTAAGGTCCATTTCCATTACTAAGTCGTTGGTTAGTTGCTCATATCGGCTTAAATAATTTGCATAAACCACAACTTAAGACCTAAAAAATGAACTTGCTTCATTCACGAAATACTCCACTTTTCAAACAATAGATAAGAAAAGAGAACAAATAATGACATTGGCTGCTAACCGTTTTTTAATATTATTCACCCTGTTATTTGTATTAGCTGGGTGTAGTACCGTATCAAACACACCGATTACAAATATTGATTGGCAAGCTCATCAGGCTAGGCTCGATAAGATCGAACAGTTCAAAATCTCTGGCAAATTGGGTTATATCTCTCCCGAAAAGCGCCAATCACTTAACTTTCAATGGCAAAAAGGTCCTAACAGCTCAGATCTCAGACTAACAAGCTTTTTAGGTCAAACCGTACTTCACCTTACGGTGACAGAGCAAGGCGCTCAGGTAGAGACCTACGACGACCAAATTTTTCGAGCTCAAGACGCGCAAACATTGATAGCCCAACTCACCGGCTTATCAATTCCAGTCGCACCATTAGAGCATTGGATTCTTGGCCAACCTAGCGATGCTGACGATTATATCCTTAATAACAACAATACATTAGCGTCGCTTGTTAAAGCGATTGGCCCACAACGTTGGTTAGTGACTTATAACGCTTATGAGCTGGTTGAAGTGGCAAATGAAAAACCATTGGCTCTACCAACTAAACTCAAGCTAACTCAAGCCAACACCAAACTGAATATTGTGATATCGAAATGGACTCTGCCTCAATGATTACCACCGAAACGCATTGGCCTTCACCAGCGAAATTAAATCTGTTCTTGTACATCAATGGACAACAAGCTAACGGTTACCATGAGTTACAAACCCTGTTCCAGTTCTTAGATCATGGTGATGAGCTGAGTATCCAAGCCAATGACAGCGGAGAAATCACCCTAACTCCTGCCATCGAAGGCGTTGCATTAGAAGACAATTTGATTTGGAAAGCCGCTCGTTTACTGCAAGAAAAAAGCGGTTGTCGTTTGGGCGCTGCGATAAAACTTACCAAGGTGTTGCCGATGGGCGGCGGTATTGGGGGCGGCTCTTCAAATGCCGCGACCACTCTGGTTGCCCTCAATCATCTGTGGCAAACCAATTTAAACGATGACGAACTGGCCCAATTAGGTTTATCTCTAGGGGCTGATGTGCCGGTTTTCGTGCGTGGCTTTGCTGCATTTGCCGAAGGGGTTGGTGAACAATTAACCCAAGTAACACCAGAAGAGAAGTGGTACTTAGTGATCAGACCCAATGTCTCGATTGCAACAAAGGAAATTTTCACTCATCCAGATTTAACCCGAGACACGCCAAAGCGAGATTTAGCAACACTTCTTGCCACTCAGTACGAAAACGATTGCGAAAAAATTGTCCGTTTACTGTACCCAGAGGTTGATAAGAAACTTTCATGGCTGCTACAATACGCGCCGTCAAGATTGACCGGGACGGGATCTTGCGTTTTTGCCGAGTTTTCCAGTAAGCAAGAAGCAAATGCTGTCCTTGCCGAACTTGTTGATAATGTCTCAGCGTTTGTCGCCCAAGGGCGCAATATTTCCCCGCTAAAAGAGACATTGGCTGTGTATAAAGCAGCCCAGACCCTTTCTATTTAAAAACTGGACGCAACCCTGAGGTTTCCACCGTGCCTGATATGAAGCTATTTGCTGGTAACGCCACACCTGAACTAGCCCAACGTATTGCTGAACGTCTCTACATTTCCCTTGGTGATGCAACTGTTTCCCGTTTTTCCGACGGTGAAGTTGCAGTACAAATTAACGAAAATGTACGCGGTAGCGATGTATTCATCATCCAATCAACCTGCGCACCAACCAATGACAACCTAATTGAATTGGTGGTAATGATTGACGCGATGCGCCGAGCTTCAGCAGGCCGTATTACTGCTGTGATCCCATACTTTGGTTATGCTCGTCAAGACCGTCGCGTACGTTCTGCTCGTGTGCCAATTACTGCAAAAGTTGTTGCAGATTTCCTTTCTAACGTCGGCGTTGACCGTGTTCTTACTATCGACCTTCATGCTGAACAAATTCAAGGCTTCTTTGATGTTCCAGTGGACAACATTTTTGGTACTCCTGTCCTACTAGAAGACATGAAAGAGCGCGCACTAGAAGATCCAGTTGTGGTATCTCCTGACCTAGGCGGCGTTGTACGTGCTCGTGCAACAGCAAAAGCCATGGGTGACATCGATATCGCTATTGTTGATAAACGTCGCCCTCGCGCTAACGTTTCTGAGGTGATGAACCTTATTGGTGACGTTGAAGGTCGTGACTGCATCATCGTTGATGATATGATCGACACAGGCGGCACACTATGTAAAGCGGCAGAAGCATTAAAGAACCGTGGCGCAAAACGTGTATTTGCTTACGCAACTCACGCAGTTTTCTCAGGCAACGCTGCGAAAAACATCAAAAACTCTGTGTTAGACCAAGTGATCGTCACTGATTCAATCACACTAACCAAAGAGATGGCCGCAACCGGCAAAGTAAGTCAATTAACACTTTCTACTATGCTGGCTGAAGCGATTCGTCGCATCAGTAACGAAGAATCAATCTCAGCAATGTTTAACCAATAATTCTGGTTCAAATTGCGATAAAACGCCTTATCTTCGGATAGGGCGTTTTTTTATGGCGCATGAGCAGTTGGGCACTCTATCGCCCTAAATGATAAATCTGTGCTATCATACGGCGCTTTTCTGTTTACGAAGGGATAACACCTTGAGTCAACCAATAAAATTGCTCGTCGGATTAGGCAATCCGGGAGCGGAATATGAGCGTACTCGCCATAACGCTGGCGCTTGGGTTGTTGAAGAACTGGCCCGCATGAACAACGTTGTACTTAAGAATGAACCTAAATTCTTTGGTTTGACGGCACGTATCATGAAAGATGGTGAAGATTTGCGTTTGCTTATTCCGACAACCTATATGAATCTATCTGGTAAGGCGATTGCAGCCCTAGCGAAGTTTTACCAGATCGCTCCTGAAGAAATCATGGTCGCCCATGATGAACTGGATCTTCCACCGGGAGTGGCTAAATTCAAGAAAGGGGGCGGTCATGGTGGCCATAACGGCTTAAAAGACACCATTTCCAAACTCGGTAACAACAAAGAATTTTACCGTCTGCGGATTGGCATTGGCCATCCTGGACATAAAGATAAAGTAGCTGGCTATGTGTTAGGCAAAGCTCCTGCTAAAGAGCAAGAGTGTTTAAATGCCGTGGTAGACGAATCCGTTCGTTGCCTAGACATTTTGCTGAAAGATGGTCTAACAAAAGCACAAAACCGCTTACACACGTTCAAAGCTGAATAAGGTTATAGTCATGGGTTTTAAATGTGGCATTGTGGGTTTACCAAACGTAGGTAAATCGACTCTTTTTAATGCACTTACCAAAGCAGGTATCGAAGCGGCTAACTTCCCGTTTTGTACTATTGAGCCAAACACAGGTGTTGTACCTGTGCCAGATTTGCGTCTTGATGCGCTATCTGAAATCGTAAATCCAGAGCGTGTTCTGCCAACCACTATGGAATTTGTGGACATTGCAGGCCTAGTTGCTGGCGCCTCTAAAGGTGAAGGCTTAGGTAATAAATTCCTAGCTAACATCCGTGAAACTGATGCGATCGGTCACGTTGTTCGTTGTTTCGAAAACGAAAACATCGTTCACGTAGCAGGTAAAGTGTCACCGATTGAAGATATTGAAGTCATCAACTTGGAACTCGCTCTAGCAGATTTAGACAGTTGCGAACGCGCCATTCAACGCCAAGCGAAACGCGCTAAAGGCGGCGACAAAGACGCAAAATTTGAACTGACTGTGCTAGAAAAACTGCTACCAGTTCTGACCGAAGGTGGCTCAGCTCGTTCAGTTGAACTTAGTAAAGAAGAAACCGCAGCTGTCGGTTATCTCAACTTCTTAACCCTCAAACCAACTATGTACATTGCGAATGTCAATGAAGATGGTTTTGAAGATAATGCCTATCTTGATGCTGTTCGTGAACATGCCGCTAAAGAAAATGCTGTAGTTGTAGCTGTTTGTGCGGCAATTGAAGCAGAAATGGCAGAACTTGAAGATGACGAGCGCGATGAGTTCCTTGCAGATCTTGGTATCGAAGAACCAGGCCTTAACCGAGTGATTCGCTCAGGTTATGAACTTCTCGACTTACAAACTTACTTCACTGCGGGTGTGAAAGAAGTTCGCGCATGGACTATCCCTGTCGGTGCAACAGCGCCACAAGCTGCGGGTAAAATCCATACCGACTTTGAGCGCGGCTTTATTCGTGCAGAAGTTGTCGGTTACGACGATTTCATCCAGTTCCGCGGAGAAAGCGGTGCCAAAGAAGCGGGTAAATGGCGTCTAGAAGGAAAAGATTACATCGTAAAAGATGGCGATGTAGTGCATTTCCGTTTCAATGTGTAGTTCATACCCAATCTAATTGTTTAAAAGCCAACCTGCCGGTTGGCTTTTTTATTTTTAACACAAAGAAAGTATCAAAAAAGACAAGAAGCAAGCCAAATGAATCTGTTGTTTTATTAGCAGTTTTTGATCACAAACACGCCTCTTTGCTTAAAAAAAACACGAACGGTCATTTTTGGGGAATTTATTCAAAAAAACTATTGACGCTCTCCAGTCATATCCGCATAATGCGCTCCGTTCTCAACGACAAGGCAACTTAGCAGCGAGAGCAACAATTTGGAAATGGCTACATAGCTCAGCTGGTTAGAGCACATCACTCATAATGATGGGGTCACAGGTTCGAATCCCGTTGTAGCCACCATTTCCTAAACGCTTTTGAATAGAGCTTTTAGGAAATAATGCGGAAGTGGCGAAATTGGTAGACGCACCAGATTTAGGTTCTGGCGCCGCAAGGTGTGGGAGTTCAAGTCTCCCCTTCCGCACCATTATTTTAGATAGCGAAAGCTATCGGCTGTAGGTCTATCGCCAAGCGGTAAGGCAGCGGCTTTTGATGCCGCCATTCCCTGGTTCGAATCCAGGTAGACCTGCCACTTATTTGTTGTATTTCAATGCATAAAAAGTATTGGAACTTAGAGTAAGATTGTATTATATTGTCTCGCTCTAAAAACATGGCTACATAGCTCAGCTGGTTAGAGCACATCACTCATAATGATGGGGTCACAGGTTCGAATCCCGTTGTAGCCACCATTTCCTAAGCGCTTTTAAATAGAGCTTTTAGGAAAACATGCGGAAATGGCGAAATTGGTAGACGCACCAGATTTAGGTTCTGGCGCCGCAAGGTGTGGGAGTTCAAGTCTCCCTTTCCGCACCATATTTAGATAGCGTAAGCTATCAGCTGTAGGTCTATCGCCAAGCGGTAAGGCAGCGGCTTTTGATGCCGCCATTCCCTGGTTCGAATCCAGGTAGACCTGCCATATTACAACGATGATTCGATAGTCTATCCAAGTCGAGTTATCTATAGAACAAGTTGCGGAAGTGGCGAAATTGGTAGACGCACCAGATTTAGGTTCTGGCGCCGCAAGGTGTGGGAGTTCAAGTCTCCCCTTCCGCACCATTATTTTGATAGTGAAAACTATCAGCTGTAGGTCTATCGCCAAGCGGTAAGGCAGCGGCTTTTGATGCCGCCATTCCCTGGTTCGAATCCAGGTAGACCTGCCATATTACAACGATGATTCGATATCTATCCAGTCGAGTTATCTACAAACATGCGGAAGTGGCGAAATTGGTAGACGCACCAGATTTAGGTTCTGGCGCCGCAAGGTGTGGGAGTTCAAGTCTCCCCTTCCGCACCATAATTTAGATGGCTACGTAGCTCAGTTGGTTAGAGCACATCACTCATAATGATGGGGTCACAGGTTCGAATCCCGTCGTAGCCACCATAATACCATTACAATCACTTGACCCAACTTCGCGGTGATGGCGGAATTGGTAGACGCGCTAGCTTCAGGTGCTAGTGTCCTAACGGACGTGAGGGTTCAAGTCCCTCTCTCCGCACCAAAGTGCTTCAAGTGACTGTGTAGCAGGTCTATCGCCAAGCGGTAAGGCAACGGATTCTGATTCCGTCATCCCTGGTTCGAATCCAGGTAGACCTGCCATTATTTAGATGGCTCGATAGTGTATCGGGTGATCAGCAAAACATGCGGAAATGGCGAAATTGGTAGACGCACCAGATTTAGGTTCTGGCGCCGCAAGGTGTGGGAGTTCAAGTCTCCCTTTCCGCACCATATTTAGATAGCGTAAGCTATCAGCTGTAGGTCTATCGCCAAGCGGTAAGGCAGCGGCTTTTGATGCCGCCATTCCCTGGTTCGAATCCAGGTAGACCTGCCATATTACAACGATGATTCGATAGTCTATCCAAGTCGAGTTATCTATAGAACAAGTTGCGGAAGTGGCGAAATTGGTAGACGCACCAGATTTAGGTTCTGGCGCCGCAAGGTGTGGGAGTTCAAGTCTCCCCTTCCGCACCATTATTTTGATAGTGAAAACTATCAGCTGTAGGTCTATCGCCAAGCGGTAAGGCAGCGGCTTTTGATGCCGCCATTCCCTGGTTCGAATCCAGGTAGACCTGCCATATTACAACGATGATTCGATATCTATCCAGTCGAGTTATCTACAAACATGCGGAAGTGGCGAAATTGGTAGACGCACCAGATTTAGGTTCTGGCGCCGCAAGGTGTGGGAGTTCAAGTCTCCCCTTCCGCACCATAATAAACAAACCCAGCAATGCTGGGTTTTGTTTTATCTGGCATTTCACTTTTTGTCCAATCCCCTATTTAAATCTCCAATACTTTTTGAATCCCCAATGCCGCTATACCCAAGTAACTTCAAGATACTGTTTCAGCGAGCCTCTTACACAGGCTGTTAAACCATATATGATGATTGCGCCGTATAAGTACTTCTAGCCGTTTCAACCTTAAATCTATGCAAGTAGGCATGACCGAAAAAATCATGTCACACAATCGCTTAGGTGAGCTTTAAACTTGAACGTAATGACCAGCTAGAATGATCAGATAACAACTGTTATTGGGATTAGATTTCAGTAGATAAGAAGTTAGGATTGGAGAAACCAAGACTGTTTTCTTTGGGCAAGATAGAAAAAATCCAGCCGAAGCTGGATTTTTGCATATTGGTCATCGTAAAGGGATTAACCCAGTAGAGCCAACGCTGCTTGAGGAGCCTGTTTAGCTTGCGCCAAAACAGAGCTTGAAGCTTGAGATAGAATTTGCGATTTCGTAAGAGCGGTAGTCTCTTTCGCAAAGTCTGTATCTTTGATACGGCTCTTAGAAGCATTCACATTTTCGTTAATGTTTTCTAAGTTACTGATCGCGTGACCGAAACGGTTTTGGAATGCACCAAGTTCCGCACGGTGACTATCAACAAATTTCAACGCTGAGTCGACAACTGCAACAGCTTGTTGAGCACCACCAACCGAAGTAACGTCGATGTCATTAACTGTTTCAGCTTTACCAGGACCCATATTCAGTTCACCAGCAAGGCTACCACCGAATGTGACAGGACCATCGACTTTGTTGTTGTCAGTAAACATTTGCAGTTTACCGTCTTCATCAACAGACGCTTTCACCATATCGGTTTGGCCGTTGATGTAAGTAGCCAACTCTTCAATATCATCGCCTTCTTTTGCTTTGATGTTGATCGTTTGGTCTTGACCTGTTGATTTATCTTTTAAGGTAATACTTAGATCGTTAGAGCCTTGTTTTACGCCCCAATCTTTACCTTTTGCTTCAGCTGCAACATATCCGGTACCACCCATCATTCTGTTGTCGCTACGCATATCTTTAAGGCTTAGGTTAACAGCTTCGCCGTTATCTGCGCCGATTTGAAACGCTTTAGTTTGGAACGTACCGTTAAGTAGCTTGTTACCACCAAATGAAGTGGTTTCCGCTACACGGTTCAATTCGTCATTCAAAGCCGTTACTTCTTCCTGAATCGCTTGACGGTCAGACTTAGAGTTTGAACCGTTAGACGATTGTAGGGACAAGTCACGCATACGTTGAAGAATGTTGGTTGTTTCTTTCATTGCGCCTTCAGCAGTCTGCGCAATGGAGATACCATCATTTGCGTTACGTACAGCAACATCAAGACCACGGCTTTGGACATTCAATCGGTTAGAGATTTGAAGACCAGCCGCATCATCTTTAGCGCTGTTGATTCTGTAACCTGAAGACAAACGCTCCATAGATGCTTGTTGAGCATTACTTGCGCTGTTCAGGTAACGTTGTGCAGTCATCGCTGACACGTTGGTATTAACATTAACCGCCATTGTGGTGCCTCCTATTGATTTTCCGGCAAGCGGAACTCCCGTGCGGTTTCCGACGTCTCGGAAAACCAGTAGTTCTCTCAAAGTTATCTCTGTTAACGACCCACTTAAGCGTTCCTTTAATGAAAACTGAGAAAATAGTTAAAAAAGAGAAAGGAGTAGATAGGAATGCGAACAACGCCACAAAATTGAACAGAAGTCACAAAAAAAATTAAAGAAATGCAGCTAACTGCCGGTGCAATACATTTCGTATAAATAAGCAGCAGCTAAGGGATGCAATAGAAGGATAAAAAGAAGAAAAGCCCCTTTTCCTTTGAGAGAACCGGGGCTATTGGTGGTAGCCATCGCCAATGTGGAGATCAAGAGAAATGAACACATTATTGGCTAACCAGGGGCGTATGATGACGTCAGATTAGAGGCAGGTTTGATTGAGAGAGCCTCATACCAGTCGGTTATCATACGTTGCCAAAGAGGCCTCACTACATACCCACGTCTGAGCTTATTAGTGAAGCTTCCAAAGCTACTGCAATAGTTGCATTGCAGCGCTTGGCAACTGTTTCGCTTGGGCAAGGATTGATGTCCCTGCCTGTTGCAGAATCTGTGCTTTGGTCAATTGAGTCGTTTCTTTCGCAAAGTCCGTATCTTTGATGCGGCTCTTCGAGGCTTCTACGTTCTCTTGGATATTCGATAAGTTACTAATGCTGTGACCGAGACGGTTCTGCTTCGCACCCAAATCAGCACGTTGCGAATCGACATATTTCAGTGCAGCATCCAAAACGCCAACCGCGTTTTGTGAACCACCGACGGTGCTGATATCAATATCTTGAACTGTTGTTTTTAGACCCGGACCACCATTAAGTCCTAACTCACTCGCTAAGCCACCAGAAATATTTAGGTTTCCACGGATCCCTGATTCCGGCACGAATAGCTGCAGCTTACCGTCTTGGTCTACAGAGGCTTTAACGCCTTCAGTTTGACCGTTGATGTAAGTGGCAAGTTCCTCAATATCATCACCAGGTTTGGCATTGATATCGACAGTCACTGGTTTTCCATCGCCATCGGTGTATTCGAACTTAAGGTCTCGAGCTTGAGGAGGCACCCCCCAGTTTTTGTCTTTACCTTGTTCCGATTTATAACTGACACCGCCCATGCGCTGGTCATCTGCACGTATGCTCGTTAAGCCAACGATGATCGCCTCACCAGAGCTTGAACCGATTTGGAAAGCAGACTCTCCAAAGGTTCCGTTAAGCAATTTACGCCCACCGAATGAGGTGGTTTCAGCAATACGGTTTAGCTCGTCTTGCAGCGCTACTGACTCTTCATTCAGCGCTTTACGTTCTGATTCTGAGTTAGTACCGTTTGAAGATTGCAGAGCCAAATCGCGCATACGCTGCAAAATATTAGTGGATTCATTCATCGCACCTTCAGCAGTTTGTGCGATTGAAATACCATCGTTAGCGTTACGCATAGCGACTTCTAGACCACGAGACTGAGCGCTCAAACGGTTAGAAATTTGCAGACCTGCCGCATCATCTTTTGCACTGTTGATGCGATTACCTGAAGACAAGCGTTCCATTGAGGTATTTAACTCGTTTGACGCTTTATTCAAGTAACGTTGGGCCGTCATCGCCGATACGTTAGTATTTACGTTAATGGTCATAGTTTGCTCTCCTGTCGAGTTCGCAAGCCCTTGCGAAGCGGTCAGCTTTACTCTGATTGGAAGCATGACCGTGAATCACTGGGTTAAACCTGCATCACTGCCGGTTTAATCGGGTTTCCACCCTTTAACTGATTAATTCAATTCCTGTGCCAACTTAATTAATTTTGATTAAAAAATTTACAAACACTTTATAATCAATAAGTTACATGGAATATTAAGTGTAACCTTATGCATAAGCTCTAAGATTACCGCCTCCTGGCTACAAGCGTTGCCGCTTAATTGCCGCTTTGGCTATCTGATTTAACTATGAGCAACTATTAGGCCAATTTTTCACCACAACTCATCTCGCACATACGGCATAGCACGTAAGGCATTGAAGATTAGATGTAATTAAATAAAGTTAAATCCTTGGTTTTACCGAATGCTTTTTGTGATGCCTCCAAGGCACGTGAATTTTCATTAAATTCAATCACGGCATCGGCATAATCCAAATCTTCAAACTCACTCTTAGATTTCGCCAAGCTGAGTTTAAAATCTTGATGCTGTTCTTCTTGGATATCTAAGGTATCCAAACGAGCTCCGATATCGGTTCTCGATTTACTTAAGTGAATAAAGGCGTGATGCAGCTCTTCTGATGCCTGTTGCAACTTGGCTGTTGATGAAGCATCGGACACCGACCCCTTGGAGTATTTGATCGCATCTTGGAAGCTATCAAATACGCTATAGGTTTTACGCGGTGTTAAGCTAATTTCATCGCCAGCGGTCACCTGCCCTTTCACTTGTATTGTCAGCGTGTTATCACCTGTTTGATATTTAATCCCTTCTTTAGGATCAAATTCACTGGCTTGCACCACACTGCCATCACGTTCCAATTGATAGCCAAACTTGCCATTGTTCATGTCCACGAACGTCACTTTGTAGTTCGAATCATCATTAGCATTGGTGTTTATTGCTCTTTCCAGCAATAGTTCCGAACCTTCTTGCAACTGGTAGTCAGGCTCGTAGTCACCAAAGGGGTTATCAATCTCCATAAACAACTTGCTACCAGGAGTGTTAAACGGCATTTCTAAGCTGTTTGAAATGCGCATTTTGCGTTGGTAGTCATCTCCGGAATAACTTACGTTGCCTTCGTTATCACGGAAAAACGGTTGATTCTTTGGCTTAGTACCCGAAAAAATATAGTTGCCTGATTCGTCTTGAGAGTTGGCTAAGTTAAGGAAGTTATCTGCCATCTCTTCTAAAACGCGTGCATGTGCATCACGGTCTTGGGGTGATAACGAACCGTTAATCATTTCCATGACGTTGCGCGTGGCATCATCGGCATAATCTTCCGCATTAGAAACCAAGACTTCTTGATGCTCTAAGCGGTTACGAACCAAAGTAATTGCATCCAAATATTGACGAATCTGCTCTTCTTGTTGAGCTACGTTTTGGATGTAATGGGTCGCCAATGGGTTGTCTGCTGCTGAGAGCAGTTTTTTACCCGAAGCCAATTGTGCTTGGTTATGGTGTACCTTAACTTCTTGACGACGTAGGTCATTCTGTACAGCTTGATAGTTATGGAAGCTTGCGATTCTATTTAGCATTTATTCTTCCTCCTATCTCAACTGCAAAATGGTGTTAAAGGTGTCATTCGCTGCTTGAATGATGCGAGATGAAGCCATATATGCCTGTTGAAATTTCATCATATTGGCAGCTTCTTCATCCAGGTTAACCCCAGAGACTGATGCGATACGGTCTTCTGCAGACTGTTTTTCCAACCGAGCTACATCGGTCAGGCGTGATGCGGTGGATAGTTTCAAACCGAAGTTGGTATTTAGATTGTGATACACATCCACCAAGGTCGATTCGTTATCGTCCATATTCTTGGCGTTTTGGATGTTAATCATCTTACGCAAGTTGCCATTATCCCCTTCGGAGGGGACAAGGTTTGCCGTAAATTTATCTTTGGGTAATGCCCCAGAGGTTAACTCAAACTCCGTGCCTTGGAATGAGACGGGCCCACTCGGTGGATAGGTTTGATTATCCAAAAGCACCTTGCCGTCTTTATCGCGAATCGAAAAGGCATTTCCCAAATCGTTAATCACCACTTGAAATTCGCGTAATGTGCCCGCTGCGTTGATCGAAAATTTCGCACTGCCTTGAGCAAAAGTCGTTGAAGCTTCATAACTTTGCGCGGCCAGCTTTGCTGGATCGTTGGTTTTCACTTTAATGTCGGCACCACCGGCACGAGTTGGCCGTATCAGCACACGTTCACCCGTCGCTGCATCGTTATTAACTTGAATACGCATACCGTCCAAAGTAGTCAAATCGCCTTGCTTGTCACGCACATAAAGATTGCCACCACTTTCTACCATCGTCTCTTGCTCACCATTTGGCTTTGTGACGTGATAGTCGCTACCGTCATACTGCAGTGAATATTCGCCACCTTTTAAGCTGGCAACGTTATCAATGTAGACAGCCATATCCGCCGTCGATTGACCCGAAGTAACCACACGGGCCTTAGCAATACGGTCTGAGTTAACGTCTGTAAATAAGTCCTGACCAACGTCACCATTGAGGTCCAAACCTTGATGTTGCAGCTTATTTACTTCGTAAGAAAAAGCGGTCGACATTCGGCCGATTTCATCCAATAAGTTAGGAATGCTCTTATCCCGCATTTCAAATAACGCGCCTATCTGACCACCAATATCTTTTGATGTGATGGCTTTGATACCATCACCTTCAACCATAGCTAAACGCGTTTGCTTCACATCTGGATAGCCATCGATCATTTTTAACTGGCTGGCTTCCGTTCCCGAAACCAAGGTATGGCCATTACCAATGTGAATATTAAATCCTTCCGCATTTTTACGTGGAGTAACGGTGACTTTGGTGTATTCAGAGAGTTCTTTCACTAACTTTTCATGGGTATCCATCAGGTCATTATGCGGGCCTGGTGTACGCATCATAAGGCGCTGTAAGTCACGAATTTCGATCGCCAGTTGGTTAATACGTTTAATACCAACTTCAAGTCCTTGGTTGGTATTATCGTATTCACGACGCACAGTTTCATGGAAGTCATTAAGGTTCTGAGCAATGATATTGGCTTTCTCCAATACCACTTTACGTGCCCCAACATCATTTGGCGTGTCCGAAGAGGTTTTCACCGCATCGAACCACTCATTTAAATTTTCTGGGATTTTTTTCGACGCAACTGAAGACAACAGTTTGGACAACATATCCAAATTCTGCTCATGCTCTTTCTTGTTCGAATAGTCAGTAGTGGCAAGGTTTAACTCTTTAACGGCAAATTGATCCCAAGAGCGGCGAACATTGTCCACATGTACGCCCATACCATAAGTCTCCCCGCCAAACTGGCGTGGCATATTGGTCGCTTGGATCACAGACTGACGACTGTAACCCTCTGTATTAACATTAGAAATGTTATGACCAGTGGTATTGAGTTGTCTCTGAGCGGTTAAGACACTTTGCCTACCAACGTTCAGAAGATCAGACGCCATATTGCCCCCAAAAACCCATTAAAATGCCAGTAATTACTGACTCCTATAGGTAATAAAGCAACATGCGTGCCAAGTGAGAAACTAGGATTTAACTCAAGGAAATATATAAAAATAGAGGGGTAATACTGAATTGGAACGGGCCGATTTTGCATCGACCCGGAAAAAGAGAAGCTAGATATTGTCCATCGATTCGATTTGGGATTTAAGCCGCAACACTTTATCTGCGTAGTTAGGGTCCGTTGCATATCCAGCTTGATGTACACCACGAATAAAAGCTTCATCCCCTTGTTGCGCTAACGCTTCACTGTAACGAGGATTGGTTTCCAAAAATTTCACATAATCATCAAAACTGGCTTGGTAGCTTGGATAAGCTCGAAACGCTGCTTTTTCCATCACTGGAATATCGTTTTGATATTCTAGTGTCTGTGTGGCAATCCTATTTCCTTGCCAAGCAGAATTCGCTTTAATGTTGAAAAGGTTGTTACTGCTATGATGCGCATTTTTAACCAGCTTTTGTCCCCATCCCGTCTCTAATGCAGCCTGGGCTAAAAGCAAAGTAGAGTCGATCCCCAAAGCTTGAGCCGCTTTTTGAGCGTAAGGTTTTAAGGAACGGACAAACGCTTGTGGAGAGCTGAAATCCATCTTGGTTACATCAGAAGTTTGCGCCGCAGCAACAGAGCTAACTTCTTTGGCTGACGTGGCAGAAGGCATAGCAGTATTCTGCACGGTGCGTGCTTGTTTGACCCGCTCCATGGCATCTTGGAACGTACGGTCACCTTGCTCATTGATGGTATTGGAGGCTGTGAGCTGTTTAACAATCATGTCCGCCAAACCAAGAGAGCCATTCGCACTGAGTTCACTGGTCATCTGTTCATCTCGCATTTGACGATAAAAATCTTCGTTGCGACTATCAAACATGTCGGATTTAAACTCTTTATTGGCATCACGCATCGATTTAAGCATCATGGTGGTAAAGATCGCTTCAAATTGACGAGCTGCTGCTGTTAGCGCTTCTTTCTCCGATGCTTTATCGCCTTTTACTGCTTTTTGACGCAATGCATCTAATCCAGCAATGTCTTGAATAAAGCCAATGTCGTTTGGACTACTTGCCATATCTGCCACTCCTTTGATTAGATGATAATAAGCTGGCCTTCAATGGCCCCGGCTTGTTTCAGTGCTTGCAATATCGCCATCAAATCCGATGGAGCAGCTCCCACTTCGTTCACAGCTCGCACTAGATCATCCAATGACGTTCCTGTTTGAAACTTAAACATCTTGCCCTGCTTTTCAGTCACTTCAATGTCAGTGTCAGGCACAACGGCGGTTTGCCCTCCTGCGAAAGCGTTCGGTTGGCTAACATTGAGATTTTCTTTTATAGCAACTGTCATACCACCATGAGTAACCGCTGCAGGCTTTAAGCGCACATGTTGGCCAACCACAATCGTACCCGTACGTGAGTTAACAATGATCTTGGCTGCGCCATCAGCAGGGTCTACTTCTAGGTTCTCAATCGCAGAGAGGAAGCCAACACGTTGGCTAATATCACGTGGTGCACGCACTCTTACAGATGTTGCATCCATAGGAGATGCCATGTTAGGTCCAAGGAAATTATTAACTACATCAGACATACGTTGAGCCGTAGTAAAATCTGATTCAAACAAATTAAAGGTAATATAATCACCACGGCTAAATGGCGTGGGTACTTCGCGCTCTACAATCGCACCGCTGGAGATCATCCCCACGGTCGGAGTATTTCCCACCAGTTTTGACCCATCAGCACCAGTGGCACTAAAGCCACTCACCACTAGATTACCTTGCGCTACTGCATACACTTGCCCGTCCAAACCTTTCAGCATGGTCTGCATCAGGGTACCACCACGCAAACTTTTCGCAGAACCAACAGAGGACACAGTAATATCAACCGTTTGCCCAGGCTTAGAAAAAGCTGGCAAATCTGCCGTTACCATTACCGCGGCAATATTTTTCGCATTTGGATTAGTGCCCTCCGGCAATTGAATGCCGAATTTTTTGAGCATGGTATTAAAACTTTGGTTAGTAAATGGCGTTGATTCACCTGTACCAGCTAAACCTGTCACCAATCCATAACCCACAAGTTGGTTACTACGGACACCGGCGACCTGTGCTAGGTCCTTGATACGAGCAGCTTGAGCGCTAACCGTAACAAACATCAATAACATCAGTGTGAGCTTTTTCATCGGGTAACCCTTGCAAAAAAAATGAGGTCTTAAAAGACCTCATCCATCAAACTAAACAGTCAAATTTTCGACGTCGAGATCTTGTCTATAAAGAGACATTAAAAAATCGTGCCAAAAATCCAGGTTCCTGCATATCTTTATTGGTTCCCGTACCAGAGTATTGGATACGTGCGTTAGAAATACGTGTGGAATCAATAGTATTGTCGTTACCGATGTCATCTGGGCGAACAGTACCACTTAAGCGTACATATTCATCACCCGTATTTAGCGTTAACCATTTTTCGCCACGAATCACCAAATTGCCGTTCGCCAATACGTCAATCACTTGAACGGAGATTGAACCGGAAATACTGTTACTTTGGTTAGCGGCAGAGCTACCAGAAAAACTATTGTCATTTTTCAAAGCATAGGAGAAGTTATAGTTCCCCATAGTGAGTTCTTGCCCGCCGACACTTAAAGGATCCATAGAGGCATCGTTATTTTTAGACAAGTCGGCATCTGCACTTTTTGCAGCTTTAGTACTTTCATTCAAGTTGACCGTAATAATATCGCCTAACCCACGAGGTTTAGTGTCATCGTACAACCCTCTATCACTCGCAGGGTCAAACAAAGAACCCGTTTCTGCAGCATAATGGTCAGGCCTTTTTCTTGGATGAACGGGAGCCCAAGCGGGATCGTCAGCCACTGGATCATTACGTTGACGTAATGTATCTACCAGCCCATCTAACCCCGTTGATGAGGTATCTTGTGCTTTATCACCTTCAACAGCATCCAACACTGTTGGTGTTTGCTCTGTCAGTGAGTCTTGTTGCAACAAATTGCTGCAACCAGATAACAAAAGAACAAAACAAGACAGACTGATTAACGATTTCATCGCCTTACCCTCTTCCTAAAGCACTATAGTTGTTGGTTAACGTAGCTCATCATCTTGTCTACTGCAGAAATGACTTTAGAGTTCATTTCATAGACACGTTGAGCTTCAATCATGTTAACTAACTCTTCCGTCACATTTACGTTAGAGCTTTCTAACATGTTCTGACGAACGTTACCCATACCATCTAATCCTGGTACACCTTCTTGTGGATCACCACTCGCCCCGGTAGGCAAATAGAGGTTTTGACCTATCGGCTCTAAACCACCTGGGTTAATAAAATCAACAGTAGTAATTTGCCCCAACACTTGGTTATTCTGCTGACCACGTACACGAGCAGACACTTCGCCATCGGTACCCACAGTAATGGAAATGGCATTTTGCGGCACTGTAATTTGTGGCTGCAACAAGTAACCGCTACCAGAGGTCACTAATTGCCCCTGATCATTTAAAGTAAATTGACCATTGCGGGAATAACCGATATTGCCGTCTGGCATTAGGATCTGGAAGAAGCCATCCCCTTCAATCATCATATCCAGTGCGTTGGATGTGGTTTGTGCATTACCATTGGTGTGCACCTTTTGGGTTGCCACAACCTTAGAACCTGCGCCAAGCATCAAACCGCTTGGTAGCTCGGTATTTTGCGATGATTGACCGCCTGGTTGGTTGATATTTTGGTAAAACAAATCTTCAAATACCGCACGACTTTTCTTAAAGCCAACGGTTGAGGCGTTAGCTAGGTTGTTCGAGATCGTTGCAATATTGGTTTGCTGAGCGTCTAAGCCTGTCTTACTGACCCATAGTGCCGGTTGCATACTTAACTCCTGTGACTCTCATTAACTCATTCGAAGCAGCGAATCTGACGACTTGTCGTTTTCTTCTGCCGTGCGCATCATTTTGACTTGCATTTCAAAGCGACGTTGCAAGTCAATTAGGTTGGTCATTTCACCAACCGCATTTACGTTACTGCCCTCAAGTGCGCCAGTAAGGATTTTGACATTCGCGTCAGCATCGTAAGTCGCATTAGGGTCTTTTGAACGGAACAGACCATTAACATCTTTAAAGAGTGAGCGGTCATTGGGTCTTACCAACTTAATACGGTCAACCACTTCCATCGCGTTCGCTGGAGCACCTTGAGGTCGAACGGAAATCGTACCGTCATTGCCGATCTCAATTTTACTTAGCGGCACGGGCAGCGTAATCGGAGCACCTGTTTCTCCCAGTACCGGATATCCGTTACCGTTCAGTAGCAGGCCAGTCTCATCGATACGTAAGTTGCCGTTACGGGTAAGTCCTTCTTTGCCCGTTTTATCCATCACAGAAATCCATCCTTCACCTTGTACAGTGACGTCCAGATCGCGACCTGTTGTGATCACGCTGCCTTGTTGGAAATTATTTCCAGGACGTTCAGTCATATTGAATACTCGACTTGGTAGCCCAGCACCATATGCCTGCATAGAACGCGCTTGCTCTAGGTCGGCACGAAAACCTGTCGTACTAACGTTTGCTAGGTTGTTCGCCCGCAATTGCATGGCTTGCATGTTTTGTTTTGCGCCACTCATGGCCAGATACAGAGCACGATCCATAATTCCATCCCAAAAATCGGTTGTTCTTGGTCATTAAAGCAATAGATGTGCCATGTTTTATTTATCTATATTATTCAAATAGATAAAAAGAAAAACAACGAAAAAGCAGGAATTAGAAGCAGGAAAGCGGCAAGAGGAAGGCAAAAAGAAGCTGGCGATTGCCGCCAGCTTACCGTGTTTGCCGATCCGATGGTTATCGAATCTGTAGAATGTTTTGTTGCAGTTGGTTATGCACTTCTAGCGCACGAGAGTTCGCTTGGAAGTTACGCTGAGCAGAGATCAAATCCACCAGCTCTTGAGTCATGTCGATGTTAGACTGCTCTAATGAACCGTTTTTAATCGAACCAAACGACCCTTTGTTTGACTCACCCCAGATCTTATCACCAGAGAACTGGGTTGCATCCCATTGGGTACCACTCTTCTTATCCAAACCTTGTTCGTTTGGTACGCGAACCAAACCGACACGACCTAGAGTCACGTTTTCACCGTTAGAATACGTCCCTAAGATACTGCCGTTTTCGTCAAAGTCGATTTTGGTCAAGAAACCTGTCGTCGCACCATCTTCATCAAACTTGGTTAGCTCAAAAGGCGCAGCAAACTGAGTGGCCGCATCGAGGCTAAACGACAACGTTTGAGAACCATCCGCACCATTAAGGTCTAATGGGTCCGTACCACTGCCTAACGGTTGAGATACAATCGGTTGACCGTTATTCAAGCTTGCCAATGTACCATCGTTATTAAACTTCAACGTATGACCAACTTGACCAGACGCGGTGGTTGCATCACCGTTGACGATATTAACGGGTTTTTCACCATTTTTATCGGTTGCGGTGTAATACACCTGCCATGTGTTGGGCTGGGTTTGGTCTTTCAAGTAGTACGTGGTTAACTTATACGCCTGCCCCATAGAGTCATAAATAGTTGATGACGTCGAACGGTTGTATGTTTCTGGATCGGTATAATCAAACAAAGTCGGATCTTTCAAATCACCGTTAGCTGGTAAGTTAACCCCAACAGTGATATTGGCTGTTTGTTTCGGTTTACCAAACTCAGCAGGAATATTCATTGGTTGAGGTTCAAAAGAAAGAACATCACCTGTATCCGGGTTCACTTGATAACCAAGTAAGAACTCATCATTTGCCGTTACCATGTAGTTATTTTTATCTAAATGGAACGCACCGTTACGTGTTAATTCGTTCTGTTGAGGAATCAAACGGTCTTTTGCGACTGCAAAGAAACCCGTACCAGAGACACGTAAGTCCATTGGGTTATTAGTGTAGATACTTGAACCTTCATGGAACTGTTGCGACACCTTCTGCGATTGAACACCACCACCAGGGGTTGTTTTCGCATTAGTGAACAAAGAGTTTGAATACACATCGCCGAACTCAGCACGAGACTCTTTAAAGCCATACGTGTTAGCGTTCGCAATGTTGTTACTCGTGGTATTCAAATCTAACTGAGCAGCGGACAAACCACTTAAAGATACATATGACATTCCAAATTCTCCTATCTGGCTCGTAGCAGATTATGCTTTGCCAACTTCCAGTACTTCAGCAAGTCGAACTGGTGATTCAAAACCAGCCAGATTGAGCAGTACATTACCATTACCTTTGCCGAGTAATACGCTATTCACGTTGGCGTAGGTGGATACATCAAAGTCTTTGCTGGCGCCATCAATTAGGCCTGCCGCTTTTACTTTGTATTTTCCGCCCGGCAATGGATTACCGTTCTGGTCTTTGCCGTCCCAATCAATGCGAGTGTCACCAGTCGATTTGGCGCCTGCATCAAAGGTACGAACAAGCTGACCATGTTCGTCTTCAATACGAATCATCAGGTTATCGACCGACTTTGGCACTTTGACCATTGCCGCCATACCTGCATTATCTTTTTTGAGACCAGCAGCTCCCGGTACTAAAACATCACGACCGACCAGAGATGATGCCTGTAAAGCCTGATTTGAGGTCATTGATGAGTTGAGGCTTTCGAACTGTTTGTTCATTTTGCCAATCCCATCAACCGTCGCAAATGAAGCCATTTGAGCAATCATCTGATCATTGCTGACCGGCTTAAAAGGATCTTGTTGAGACAATTGCTTAGTCAGCAAAGATAAGAAATCTTCCTGTTTCAGATTTTTCTTACCCGTTGCTTCGTCTGGCTTTTTGTTCTCTTGCAGACTCTTCAGCTGATCAACATAGGACAAGCCGCTTTGACCAACGTTGTTGACTCCGGCCATACGCTACCCCCTTATCCTCATTGACCCATCTGCAGCGTACGCAGCAGCATCTGTTTACTTGCATCTGCCACCTGCACATTCGTTTGATATGCACGGGAAGCAGAGATCATGTTAGCCATTTCTTCCATCACGTTGACATTTGGTTTGTAGATATAACCATCGGCATTCGCGAGAGGGTGATCAGGATTATACTCAGCCACTAAGGGTTTATTACTTTCCACAATTCCCATAACTTTGACTGGTACATTCGGATCGTTACGGTAACGTGCTTTGCTTAATTCAGCGCCGAACACAGCATGACGCGCTTTATAAGTGTCTTTCGCTGAGCTGCTAACACTGTCTGCGTTTGCTAAGTTACTTGAGGTAGTATTTAGACGCACCGACTCAGCACTCATAGCAGAACCAGTCACATTGAATACACTAAATAAGCCCATCTACTTACTCCCCTTTAATCGCTTTAGTTAAGCCTTTAAACTTGCCCCCTAAAAAATCAAGGGAAGCTTGATGTCTCAATTGGTTTTGCATAAACAAATTACGCTCCAAATCCACATCAACTGTATTACCGTCACCAGTATCGGGTTGTGTTGGAGTGCGGTAAAGCACCTCACCCGCTACTGTCTTAGAGGCAGGAATATGCCGACCATTGGTAAGGTCAAGACTAATACTTGCCCCCGAACTTGCCGCCTGCAATGCCTTTTGAAAGTCCATTCCCTTTGCTTTATACCCAGGAGTATCGGCTTGAGCAATGTTGGTTGCAATCAACTCAGCATTACGCTCACGCACGCCCACCGTGTATTGGTGAATCCCTAGAGCTTTGTCAAAAGAAATAGCCATGTTTGCCTCTATATTCAGAACTGACCGTCTTGTTGAAAGTTTTGCAATTAGCGTACCAACTTTTTAATTGCCGGCTAATTACGTGATAATGGATTAACTCATCGAAGATAAAGCAATAAGCGCACCATATAGTTTGGAATGTCACTTTTATGTATATAACAAAAAGCAAGGAATTGGTATGTTAGATAGGAAGAGAGTTGCCGCGTGCAAAAGGAAAGGGATGCGGCAAAAGAAAGCCCGGCAAGGTGCCGGGCTTAGGAATAGTTTGCCAAACATTTACCAAACTATGGCTATTTCAACTTGTAGATAATGCCAGGGTTACAACGAACCATTTCAAAACGATCCGTTAAACCAGTCAAGGATTCAGATGCACCAAGTAATAAGTAACCGCCAGGATTTAAGCAACTGGCCATTTGGTTAAGCACCTTAGACTTCATGTCAGCAGAGAAGTAGATCAGCACATTACGACAGAAAATGATGTCAAATTTACCCAGTAGGCTATAACTTTCCATCAAGTTTTGAGGACGGAAGTTGACTAGACGTTTCACATTGTCTTTCACTTTCATTTTGCCATCGCCAGCGTCTTCAAAAAAAGTTCGGCGACGCTCAGGTGATAAACCACGCCCCAAGGCCAAATTGTCATACACACCAGCGCGACACATATCGAGCATAGTGGAGGATATATCGGTTGCAGTGATCGAAACGTTTGGCAAAAAACCAGGGCGCTTCTGCTGCACTTCAAGGATGGTCATTGCCATTGAGTAGGGTTCTTGACCTGACGAGCTGGCAGCTGACCAAATTTTAATTGGACGTTTATTGGCTGCCATTTCCGGCAAAAGACGATCAGCAAGTACTTGAAATGGGTAAGTATCACGAAACCATAATGTTTCGTTGGTTGTCATTGCATCCACTGCTGCAACGCGCAAATCGCGATTGCGACCAGACACCACATCACGCAGCAGATCTGAAAGAGAACCACACTTATACTTAGTTACCAAAGGGCTTAAACGGCTACGAACAAGATATTGCTTGCTGTCACCTAAGACAATGCCACACTGGGATTCTAAGAACCGACAAAATTCACGATATTCTTGATCGCTTATAGTTATAGCAGTCATTCATTTCTCTTTTATTTTATTAGTGCAGTTTTCACCGCATTACCAAGCTCATCGGGGTTGAACTTAGCGATAAAGGAATTCGCCCCAACTCGTTCCACCATGGCTTGATTAAACACCCCACTCAATGATGAGTGCAGAATAACGTAGAGATCTTTAAGACCACTGTCACGACGAATTTCGGCGGTCAGAGTATATCCATCCATCTCAGGCATTTCGATATCCGAAATCACGAGTGAAATTTGATCATAGACACTGCCCTCTTCCGCCATTGCGCGAAGCTTCTCATAAGCATCCTTACCATCTTTAGCTAGGATACACTCGAAACCAATAGATTCAATAGCTCGCTGAACTTGTTTTCGAGCAACTGTCGAATCATCAGCAATTAATATACGTCGCACGATCTCTTTTTCAGCTTCTGCTGATGCGATTTCTTCACCAATGCTTTTATCCATCGCTTCATCAATGGGCGCAATTTCAGCAAGAATTTTCTCAACGTCAATAATTTCAACAAGTTCATTATCGATGTTGGTTACCGCTGTAAGATAGTTTGATTTACCAGCACCATCTGGTGGGGGCAAAATAGCCTCCCAATGCATGTTGATAATGCGCTCAACAGAACTGACCAAGAAGGCTTGAATTGTGCGGTTAAATTCGGCTATGACGACAAAGCTTTTGGTGACATCTGGCGTTGGTCGACCTCCAACCGCCAAACTTAAATCGATTACCGATACTGTTTGCCCTCGAATATGGGCGACCCCCTTAACCAAGCGGTGCAAGTTAGGCATCGCTGTCAATTTAGGGCATTGGAGAACTTCCTTAACTTTAAAGACGTTAATCCCATAACGTTGCCGACCATTTAAACGGAACGTCAATAATTCTAATCGGTTTTGACCGACGAGTTGCGTACGCTGATTCACTGAATCAAGGATACCCGTCATAAGCTAATCTCCATCTCTAACTTTTGTCCTAAAAAGTGATAGTCTACTAAAGGCTATAAAGAAACCAGAGAACCAAATATGCTCATGAAAAAGCGTAATCAATCACATATCCAATCTAAGTGTAGAGCTTTCTGTAAGATATTTTACAACCCTATCGGCTTTTTATTGCTTTTCTTTAGCGTTAATGTGCACTGCGCGACACCTGAACAAATAAAATTAATTCAAGAAGCTGCTGAACATCACGTTCTCAACACAGCAGAAAAACCGGTCGGAAGTGAAGTGGAAGCACAAGCGTCGGATATTGATCCTCGTGTATATGCTACCCAATGTCCAGAACCATTAAAAACATCGGCATCATCACATAATGGTTCCGCCAGCTATATTACGGTTCTGGTCGAATGCACCGCTGATGATTGGAAAATTTATGTCCCCGTAAAACTGACACTCACTGTTCCTCTGGTCACGGCTGCATCACCGCTCACCAGAGGCCAAATCATCACTTCCCAAAATATTAGTATAAGTATGGTAAATCTGCTGCGTTTTAGGCGGCAAGGATTTTCCTCTGCGAAAATGGTTGAAGGGGCAAAACTAAAACGCAATGTCTCTTTAGGAGGCGTTATCACCACCAATGACATCTGTTTTGTATGTCGCAGTGAAAAGGTCATTATTCGCGCTCAATCTGCAGGGATGAGCATAACAACCAAAGGCACAGCCTTGTCTGACGGGATACTTGGTGATCAGATAAAGGTGAAAAATGATAAATCTAACCGTATAATTGATGCAAAAGTAAGCGGAATCGGTGAAGTGATGGTACAGTTCTAGCTTAAGATCTCATCACTAGACAAATTATTTACTGGACAAGTAATAAAAGCGCTAAAGTATTCGTTACAGCAGTCGATACTGATATTAACAGTTTTACATTGATTAAAGGCTCAATTTATGGCAGGCATTGATAACATCCGTTCAGGGCAATCGTTATCAACAACGAATCGTTCTCTGAACCGTTCAGACAGCAATGTATCTTCCAGCAGTTCGAAAGAGGCTCGCAGCACGAGTCAACCTAAGGACGCAGTATCGCTTAGCTCGCAAAGCCGAGCGCTTGGAGAGATGCAAAATGACATGGCAAGCAAACCAAGCTTTGATAGCGCTAAGGTAGCCGCAATTAAAGAAGCCATTGCCAATGGCTCTTATGTGGTTGACGCTGATAAGCTGGCGGATAACATGATCAAGTTCGAAAAAGAACTTGGTGGTTTTTAGCCGCCACTTCGATAGAGAGAATAGGCTATGGCAGCTCTAAAAGACTTAGTCGAGTTTCAGTTACAAAATGCGCAGGGCTTAACTGAGCTCCTTGAACACGAGAAAATCGCGATTACATCGCGCGTGTCTGTGGATATCGAAACCCTCGCTAAGCAAAAACTCACTTTAATTTCTCAATTGCAACAAACCGATCAACGAATTGCCACTCATCCTCATGTTTCGAGCCTAACAGAGGATCAGTACTTACACGATCTCGTTGAGCAAATTCGTGCAATTGTTGCCGACTGTCAACAAGCCAATATGATTAATGGTGAAGCTTTAAATCGTGCTCAGTTAAGCTTTAACAAGCTAAACAACCTTATGCAGCAAAGTCTGGGTAAAACAGGCATGACTTACAATGCGACCGGACAAACACGCAGTGTTTCAACACTAGGCACCAATATAAAAGCATAGATCTTGTATGCTTTGGTAGTTACTTGGGTATAAAAAGTATTCAAGCATAAAAAAGCGGCTAAAAGCCGCTTTTTTATTGAGTGATGAAGAGAGAATTTAGAATAAGGTTTGCTGGCGTCTTTCCGGCACTTGTTGTACCTCGCCATAATCGCGCAATCTTTCCATCTTACGAATATCTAATCGCAATTCAGTTACATAGCTATCACCAACTTTATAGCTACGTACCACTTCAGCTCCGCGGATAACCCCATCGACTGCACCTGAGGTTCTCTCTAACCCTAAGCGTTGATCTTGCATTTCGGCACGACCACTCACGCGCATGCCATAAACTTGCTCTGCTAATTCACGATAAGCATCCACTTTCGATGCACGCATCGCACGAATTTGCCGCTCATGATCATCACGACCTTTTTGCTCACTAATCGTGGCATAGCCAACCGCAGTCAA
Source organism: Vibrio tritonius (assembly GCF_001547935.1). Lineage (NCBI taxonomy): Bacteria > Pseudomonadati > Pseudomonadota > Gammaproteobacteria > Vibrionales > Vibrionaceae > Vibrio > Vibrio tritonius. Next base: position 785,582 of record NZ_AP014635.1, on the reverse strand, counting down.
AAAATCATCAGCACGCATGGCGACCAAAGGTTGGCATCCTGATAAAAAGAGTACCGTAACAATAAAACAAACAAACGTTTTCATGTGGGCCTCTCTTAATGACGCAAAATGATCGTATGACGCTCAGAAATAGATGGGTCAGAGCGAATTAAAATGCCATCTTGGCTACGCATAATATTGAGCGTATCCAAATCACGACCAATACGGTCTGCTGGCAAGAAACCTTGAGCTGTAGCAACCACCACTCGAGATTGTAAACCAATCACACGAGCATTGACCAATACGCCACCTTCTTGACGCAGCATTGTGCCTGTTAGCACAAATTGAATATCTTGTTCTTTCGACAACTCTTTCCAATCTCGACTAAAAGCAAAGTCGCCTTGATTGGTTACCTGAATGGAACCCGTTGTTTTAAAATCGACAACCTTAAATCCACGTTGTTGTAATTGATTAATAAACCCTTCTGATACGGTATTACCCAACCAGTTGGTAGAATCCAAATTTTGCAGGTCGACAAATGATGTTACCGCAATTGGAGTACGTGCCGTCACACTGGTATTCGATTTCACCAAATCATCCGTCATACTTTCTACAAAGTAGTTCAACGTATGTTGTGGGCTCGACATCAACATAAATTGCGACCCACTATACGGCTCTTTACCGTTATAAATGGGCGCATACGCACATGCGGTTAAAAACATCGCAGGTACGAGAGGAAGCCACTTTTTCATTCTCTTCATCTCCATTCATCACTCAAGTAGTAAGAGCCGTTTTCTCTCAATCGTAAAACTGGAACGCTCTTTGCTTTTCTAAATGTGTTAACTCATTCAAAATAGCCTGGTCTACATCAGCTACGATATGAAAAGCAAAATTTATACCTGACTGGTAAATTACGATGAAAAAAATTATATTTCCATTAATATCAATGGCTTCTTTATTTGCATTTGCATCACCAGCAAATGCAGCGTGGTATGAAGTCACAGGAACGGCATCGATTGTATCCTCCACAGACAGCGCTCGCCTTCACGCTTTAGAAGATGCCGTCTACAAAGCCGTGGATTTTGCCGGAGGAGATATCGGCAATATTAGTAATATTACCGCCCTACTCAGTACCGATCGTAGAGAATACCAGTTCACCAACAATGAGATACGTTATATCGAGGTAGAGCAAGCTCGTAGCTATGGCAATGAAATGCGTGTAAAAATACGAATTGATATCTACCCTTCGGCAACAGGTTGCCACATCGGCCAATATAAAAAGACCCTATTGTTCAGTAAAATTGATATTGCCTCTCAACAACAAGCGGTTATGGGTCAAATTTATGACTTAGGCACAGACTTCTCTAAAATACTAAGCCGCCAGTTTGAGCTCGACTCACACAGCTTTGTTTCGCTAGGACAAACGCCTTACGCCATTAATGATAATACACCGCAACGAGTAGAAATGATCGCTCAAGACACTGGTGCACAATATATTATTCACGGTGAAATCACCGACCTCAGTGCAACCATTATGCAAAGCAACTTAAGCCAATACAGCATCAATCGTCAATTTGCTTTGGATATGAAAGTATATGACGGTAAAACAGGCAGTAGTGTGATGGAGAAAACCTATCGTGAAGAGGCTATTTGGCCATTTGATAGGACCAGCCAAGTAGATACCAGCACATCACGCTTTTGGACCTCAAGCTATGGAGAAATGCTGCGAAGAGTTAGCCGTAATATTATGTTGGACATGGAGTCAAAAATGGCGTGCAAGATGACGTTACCAGAAGTGGTGGCACGTTTTGACAACACGGTGTCCATTAGCTTAGGTCGTATACATGGCGTACACGAAGGTGACAAATTAGTCCTATGGCATACGGGGTCTTTCATTGATCAACGTGGCATTCCACGCGCCAAAGTGAGTCGTAGTGATGTCACTCTTACCGTATCTCGAGTTTATGACCATGACGCCGAAGCAAAAATTGATCAACCAGATCTGGCGTCGAGTGTTCAAATTGGCGATGTAATGAATAAAGTACTCACCGATAATTTTAGTAATTAGAAAGACCCTTATTTTTGCGCCTTACGTACAAGGCGCTCAATAAAGATGGGTATTCTGCACAAATTACAATCAGTTAAAGTACAACCAGGTTCACCAATAAAAAAAATTGGTATACAATCCTCGTCCACAATTTGTCCCCTTAGTTCAGCTGGATAGAACAAGGACCTCCTAAGTCTTAGACGTGAGTTCGAATCTCGCAGGGGACGCCAAAATTAAAAAAGCAGCCGTTGTGCTGCTTTTTTAATGCCTGAGCACCGTAAATGTTAATAAAAAGATCCAAGATGACAGTTTGATGAAGCTTTGCACGTAGGTGCAAAATCGTCACTGGACTGTCACAGTCCATTTCTATATTACCGCCATACCTTTTGACAATAAGGGATGGATCTTGGAACCTTTACTTGCACAGCAACCTTCACTGTGGCGTTCATTAAACCGTAAATTGACCTTAGCTCGTCACGAACCCGCCAATATTCTTGGCCTGATCTTGGCGCTGTTTTTTGCTTATCTTATTTTGGCACCGGTTCTTTCCATATTGACCGACTCCTTCATTGTGCAAGTCGGTGATAGCACACGTGTGCACTCCCCCGAAGGTAGTGTGACAAACTATTATCTAATTCGTACACTGATGTCACGCATGTCTGAGTTACTGCTTTGGACACCGCTAGCCCATACCATCACTATCGCCTTAACCACCGTTGTTCTCGCAGTTCTACTTGGTGTTACCCTGGCTTGGTTAGTTAACCGTACCGATATGGCAGGAAGAAAATGGTTCGCTAATGCCCTGGTTGTCCCGTTCATGCTGCCTACTTGGACCTTCGCTTTAGCTTGGACCACTATTTTCAAAAACCGCACTATCGGTGGTCAGCCGGGATGGTTAGAAGCGATGGGTATTCATACCCCAAACTGGCTCGCTTATGGCTATTTTCCTATCGTGGTCATTCTAGTGATTCACTATACGCCATTGGTGATTCTAATCGTCGGCAATGCCCTACGTCGCCTCGATGGTCAGCTCGAAGATTGTGCGCGCATCCTTGGTGCCAAGCCCAACAAAATAGCTTTAGCGATCATTTTGCCCCTCGTACGTCCTGCTTTGCTTTCCTCTGCTCTTTTGATTTTTGCCGACTGCATTGGCGAGTTTGCTGTTCCTTATATTTTAGGTTTGCCAGTACGGTACGACACATTAGCCACAGGCCTATATCGCGCACTCGACTCTCGCCAAACCGGAGTTGCCGCAGTGATTGCCGGTGTCATTATGCTCATCGGTATCATCACTTTATTAATTGATACCCGCATGATGAAAGAAGCACGCCGGTTCGTTACTGTCGGTGGCAAAGGTAGCCAAAATCGAGTTCGAGCATTAGGTCAGTGGCGCTTTTCTGCAGCAACGATTGCCTCGGTGTTTGTTGCTATTGGCGTAGTCATCCCCCTCATCACTCTGTTTTTATCCACCGTGATGATTTTGCCAGGTCGATTTACTTGGGAGAATTTCACCCTTGATTACTGGATCGGCCAAAACCTCGATACCATTGCGATGAAAAGTGGCATTTTGCTTGCGCCTGAATTTTGGCAAGCGGCATGGAATACCTTATCAATTGTGGGAATTGCCTCACTGTGTTCCGGCTTATTAGGATTGTTAGTCGGCTACGCTGTACTTCGCGTCAATATTCGTTGGGTCAGTCAGTTTTTACGTCAAATAACCTTTATGCCTTATTTGGTTCCCGGTATCGCCTTTGCCGCTGCATTTTTATCGCTTTTTGCTGTCGCCCGCGGCCCCATTCCGGCCTTATATGGAACTCCTATTTTGCTCATCATTGCTTTAGTGGCAGAGAAAATGCCCTTTGCCAGCCGCTCAGGCATTGCCGCCATGACCCAACTCGGCAAAGAAGCAGAAGAAGCAGCACGTATTGCAGGAGCAGGTTGGTTTACCCGCTTAACTCGCATTGTCATTCCGATTCAAGCAGGTCCTCTGATGACAGGGATCCTATTGCCATTCATTTCCGGCATTAAAGGCGTGAGTCTATTCATTATTTTGGCAATCCCCGCGACCGATGTATTAACCACCTATTCATTGCGCCTTATCGATTACAACTACGAACAAGCAGCTAATGCTGTGGTCTTGATGATCGCACTGCTGGCTTGGTCTGGCACTGTGCTAATCCAAAAGATCTCAGGTACGGGGTTAGCACAAGGATTGGAGAGCTAATATGCCAACTATTACCCTATCAAAACTCGTGAAGCAGTATTCTGGTAGCCAAAGTGCCGCTGTAAAAGGCATTGATTTAACCGTACAAGACGGTGAGTTCATGTGTTTACTTGGTCCATCGGGCTGTGGCAAAACCACCATGCTACGCATGATTGCAGGCATCGAAAGCGCTTCTGGTGGCGCCATCCAAATTGGTGAACAAATAGTAGACTCCGTCAGTGATGCGCAATTTGTGCCACCAGAACACCGTGGCATTGGCTTAGTCTTCCAAAGCTATGCACTCTGGCCACATATGACCGTTGAGCGCAATGTGGATTTTGGTTTACGGCTGCAAAAAGTCCCAACAGAAGAGCGGCAACGACGCTGCCAAGAGGTGATAGAAAAACTGCGCATCGCACAATATGCCAAACGTTATCCTTCACAACTCTCTGGTGGCCAGCAGCAACGTGTTGCTCTGGCCCGCATGCTCGCAGTCAACCCTAAAGTCCTACTCCTTGATGAGCCACTGTCCAATTTGGACGCGTCTTTACGGTTAGAGATGCGAGCAGAGCTGCGCCGTATTCATGAAACCTTCGGCACAACCATTGTGTTCGTCAGTCATGACCAATGGGAAGCGATGACGCTCGCAACACGCATTGCTGTCATGAGTGAAGGCGAGATTCAACAAGTGGGAACACCCGATGAGATCTACGCACAACCTGCCAATCCATTTGTTGCGCAGTTTATCGGTAACCCTCGCATTAATTGGCTTGAACCCCATACGTTTTGCCAAAGTGAATTAGGTCACTACCTAGCCCCTTTAATGGTGCACCAAGATAACTTAGTCAAATTGGGCGTACGACCTGAGTCGATTATCATCAACGACGATCCAAATGGCTTTTCAGCGACGGTAACCAATATTATTCCTACGGGGGGAAGCTGGGTGATTGAGCTGCAAACAGGCAATGTCATTTTAAGTCATTCCACACAAATAATGCCCCGCTGGACAGTAAATCAAGTCGTGCGTTGCCAACTTCCTATCGATGCGCTGCACGGTTTCGATGCCCAAGGAACCCGCTTAAATTTACTGTCAGCACAAACCAGCGGTTATCAAGTGGCTTCTTGTTGTTCATATTCAAACAGAGAAACACCCCATCAACCATCAATTGCTAGCTCGTCTTCTCCGACGTTGCAACTATAGGATTATCTCGATGAAACAGACAGTTACTCGCCAATTAGTGACTCTGCCATTACTGCTTGGCTGTGTGGGTTCAGCAATTGCTGCAGACTCACTCAACGTATCGAAACTGATTGAGGCTGCCCAGCATGAAGCACCAATTACCGTGTACGACTCTACCGGCAAAATCCTCAAACAAGCCAAAGCATTTAGCGAAAAATATGGTGTAAAAGCGATTGGCATAAAAGCAAAAGCACCACAAATATTGGAAATCATTTCCCGCGAAGCACAAGCAGGAAATGTGAAAGCGGATGTGGCTTTTCTGTCAGATGCACCAGCAGCAACTCAACAACTGCTGGCGAAAGGCTATGTGTACAGTTGGACGCCAGCAGATTTAAAAAACCACATTGACGCGACCTACCAAAATCCTTTGACTGTGGTACTGGCACCTAACGTGTGGGCTTACAACACTGCGCAATACAGTGAATGTCCAATCACCAACATCTGGCAGCTAACTGAGCCTAAATGGCGAGGCAAAGTAACCATGCAAGACCCGCTCGGTAAACCCTCTTATACCGACTGGTTTAACCAAATGGCAACGCATTATGACCAACAAGTTGCTGCCGCTTATCAGCAAGAGTTTGGTAGACCACTGCAAACCGATGAGAGCTCAGCAACCGCCGCTTTTGTTCAAGCACTCGCAGAAAATGGGCCGCTTTTGACTCATTCTGATAGCGACTCCGCTCAAGCAATTGGTGCTCCCGATGTGAAACAAAGTTTTGTGGGTCTTATCAGCACAGCAAAGTTTCGTAATAACAAAGATGGCATGAAGTTGGGTCTTTGCCATGGTCTTAAGCCTTTTGCTGGCTGGAGCTACCCAAGCTTAGGTTTAATAGCCAAAGGGACGCATAGCCCAAATGCGGCCAAGTTGTTTATTCACTACATGCTGACATCGGAAGGCATCGCACCGCAAGGCGTTGATGGCAAGATGTCGACCAATAATCAAGTGGATTTGCCACATAACGAACCATCGGGTATTGCCAACTACCGCCAAGAAATTATGGGTTACCAGACATCTTCAGCTAAGAGCGACTGGCAAAGCCGTCAAGATTGGCAAGACCTATGGAACTTGAGTTACCACAAGTAATCTTGTGTTCATCGTAATACGGATGAGGAGCGTATCCCTAAATCACCTCATCGATTTATACAACATTAGCGAATGTACCGCAGGCACTTCGCTATTAGGACAACACCATTGAATCAAGCGTTAGAACTGCGTGAGGCCGCATTAAAAACTCATATCGTAAAAGCAGGTTTGCTGGCATTAAGTCATTTTCACCAACGATCACCTGAAGAGTTTACGCTAAAAGGCAAACAAGACTTTTTAACCGAAGCCGATGGCTTGGTCGAACATTACTTAAACGACGTGATCCACCAGCAATTTCCTCTCGACGGTATTTTTGGTGAAGAGACAGGCGGTTTTGATGAACAATGCGAATACCTGTGGGTAATTGACCCGATTGACGGTACCGCAAACTATGCTCGTGGCATCGGCCACTTTTGTGTCTCCATCGCCATTGTCTCTGAGGGACAAACTGAACTGGGGGCAATTTATAACCCAGTAACCGAAGAGCTTTATATCGCCAGAAAAGGTCAGTACGCCCGCAAAAATCAGCGACCGCTCCACGTATCTCAGACCCATTCTCTCGATAGCACATCCTTTGAATTGGGCTGGTCAAAACGCGTGCCGCAAAGTCGTTATCTGGATGTGGTCAAAAATCTCCTCGATTTAGGGGCTAATATCCGCCGCGGCGCTTCAGGTGCTCTTGCTCTGGCATGGGTAGCGGAAGGGAGAACCGATGGTTACGCCGAGCTGCACATGAACGCCTGGGATTGTCTGGCTGGATTGCTCCTTGTTCGAGAAGCGGGTGGTTACACCGGCAGCTATCCAGAAGATTACGCTGCGATTAAACAAGGGGGAGCCATTTTCGCCGCTACCCCAGATGTTGCAGTAGCCCTATCTCAAGCCGTTGAGATTCCAATTCAATTTAACTAACTCGGTAGATTTATGAACCTAGAGAACCCCCACCAACCTGCACCACAATATCCTCGTCCCCCGATCAGTTTGATTGAAAATGACATTCCACACTGGCATGTCAATATCTATATCGGTGGTTCGGAAGGCACAGCAAATGTCGCACTATTGAAAGAATTCGATATTAAAATCGTACTCAATTGCGCGGTCAACTTGGATATTGATTGGGTAACAGAGCGCGATGGAAAATGGAGTGAAGCCGCGAATTCGTTTGGCTCAGGCCCTGTTCGCTATTACAAACTCGGCCTTATTGACGGACCGGGAAACAGTGCTGAAATGCTCCTAGCTGGCTACTACCTGATGCGCTCAGCACTGGCTCAACAAATCCCCAATAAACCGTCATACAAAAACCGTGAGTTGGGCAATATCTTGGTTAATTGCCGCGGTGGACGCAGCCGTTCCGTGACCATTGTTGCACTGTTTTTACATCTGGAAATACCAGAGAAATACCCAACACTGGATGCCGCTATCGCACATATTCGCACAACCCGAGAGCTTCATCCTGATGAATGGTATGAGACACCTAAACCTGAACTGAAAAACCTCGCAGAACAAGCGGTAAAAATGCATAACTTACTGCGAACACAGCAATTGATTTAATTGATAACACCACATTGAGTAGATACCCCTATGAAAGCGTCTGTCCCCAAAACGATACCCAAAACCATGGCTAGTGCCGCTGAAGTGGCCAAACTTGCCGGCGTTTCGCGCTCTGCTGTATCACGCACCTTCACTCCTGGAGCCAGTGTTTCAACCCAAACTCGCGAAAAGGTACTCGCAGCGGCAAAGACGCTTAATTATCACGTGAATCATCTCGCCCGCAGTCTCTCGAAAGATTCGAGCCGCCCGGTGTGTATTTTAGGCGCCAACTTAAACGCTCCCTTTCAAGCCAGTCTTCTCGATATTTTGACCCAAAATCTACAGCGTGCGGGTAAAGCCGTTATGGTGATCAATACCGCCGGTGGACGCGAAAGCACCAATGAATCACTCAGTCAAACGCTTAACTACCGCGCTTTTGCTACCATCGTTCTCTCTGGTACTCCCGATAATGAGTATGTGCAAACCTGTATCGATAGTGGTCAACACGTTATTTTGATCAACCGTGGTCATCAGTTTGCAGGTGCCGATCACTTTGTGATTGATTACGAGTCGATCATGGCTGACGCTCATTATTTGTTTAATGAAGCGGGATGTCAGAAGTTAGCCGTTATTTCCTCAACTAACCAATCACCAAGCTTGCTGGCGCGTGAACGCTTTTTTATTCAGGCTGCCGAAGAGCATCAACACAGTTGCTCCTTACTAAGAGTCGGTCCAACTGCGTATCAAACTGGTGTGGAAGCCGCCCGCCAATTACTCTCTGGTCGACAACGCCCCGATGGCGTCTTTTGTGTAACGGACTTGATTGCCTGCGGTTTTATGGATGTAGCCAGACAAGAATTTGCTCTGAAAATTCCAGAAGACATTTGTGTTATCGGCTTCGATGACATTGAACAAGCCAGTTGGCATAGCTATCAACTCACCACCTTTAAGCAACCTTTAGAAGAGATGGCACAAGCCATAGTCAAGCGACTCGTGGCATTGTCGCCAGAAACACCACCAGAAACCTACACCTTTTTAGCACGGTCGCAATGGCGCAAAAGCGTACGACCTAAACCTTAATCTGCCTTATATCAGCAGTGTAGTGAGGTAACCATAAGCGCGATGCGAAACATTGACCATTTTTTATACCCAAGTGACCTCAAAATACCGTTTCAGTATTTTAAGGTGATTCGGGTATATGCCAACTCACTGCACAACTTTAATGACCGCTAGCATTCAAACACAAATGTTATTGAACCCACTTCACAGAAGCCTGAACATATTGTTCAGGCTTCGCTTATTCTCGCATTGTCCTGACTTAACTCTGATTTAATTCCGTTACTTTGCTTTGGTTGATGATAAAAAATCAACTCATTTGGCCACTCTATAGGTAGTTATACAACACGCGTTGGATGCCGCGTGCGAGAGAGAAACCGTCACAAGATTTACTGTACTCAAAAATACCTATAGGGAAATGAACATCCCAAACTGAGCACAGTACTGTCAACGTCGAGTAGCGATAGAAGAGAACATGAAGAAGAGTAATTTGGAAACCAATACCGGCCATCGCTTTATTTCTAAAGCCAAAACCGCGTATAAAATCCACATTCATACCCCAGAAGATAATGTGTTACACCGCTCTGTTGGTTACATTCGTATAGGTGAAAAACGCGGATTACAAAAAGCCATTCGCATGCGCAATGAACTGGGTTCTGAAATGTGGGGCAAACACTGGAGACGTATTCTGAAAGATCCTTATCTCATGACTCGTCTACCTCATAGTTTAGAACCGAAAATCATCTATAAACCGAGACCTACTCTCGAAAACCCAGATTGCAGAGACGCCTGTTATATAGCAGCATGGCGCCACTATGATGCTAAAGGACAATGCACCTTTAAGAGCGTAGTGTGTTCGATTAACAAACATGGCAAGTTAGCCGCTTACAGTAAAACGAAGAAAGCCTTACTTGAGGCACATAAAGAGTATTTAGATATTCTGATTTACATGGGGCGTTTAAACAGTATCGATCTGAAATAGCTATTACTAAATGCCCCCTCTTTAATACAAGATATCCAATAAAACATAGCCCCGACTCTTTGTGCTTTTCTTCTTTCAAAAAAACGCAGCGATACAATCGCTGCGTTTTCTTGACTTACCTTTTATTTATCGAAAATCGCTTATTGCGCGTTTGCTTCGCGTTGTTCGATAAATTCAATTGCCATCTTGATACGAGCAATCACACGCTCTTTACCAATCAGCTGCATGGTTGCATCTACTGAAGGTGATTGGCCTGCGCCAGTCACAGCAACACGCAGTGGCATACCTACTTTACCCATGCCCACTTCTAGTTCAGCACATACTGCTTCAATCACACCGTGTAGGCTCTCAGCAGTCCATTCCGTTAGCGCTTCAATTTTGCTTAGCGCAAGAGCTAGCGGCTCTTTCGCTACGCCACGAAGGTGTTTTTTCGCTGCAGCTGCATCGAACTCAGAGAAGTCTTCGTAGAAGTAACGAGATTGAGATGCAAGCTCAACCAACGTATGAGCACGTTCACCCATTAGCGCAACAAGATCTGTCAGTGCAGGACCGTTGTCTTTGTTGATACCTTGGTGTTCGAAATGCCATTCTAGGTGACTTGCCACGTATTCAGGCGCAAGCGTTTTGATGTAATGGTTGTTCAACCAAAGTAGTTTTTCAGTATTAAATGCTGATGCTGATTTAGAAATGGCATTTAGGCTGAAGAACTCGATCATCTCTTCTTTAGTGAAGATTTCTTGGTCGCCATGGCCCCAACCTAGACGTACTAGGTAGTTGATTAGTGCTTCAGGCAAGTAACCTTCATCGCGGTATTGCATAACCGAAACCGCGCCGTGACGTTTAGACAATTTCGCACCGTCATCACCAAGAATCATTGCACAGTGAGCGAAAGTAGGAACTTCAGCACCAAGTGCTTTATAGATGTTGATTTGACGAGGTGTGTTGTTGATGTGGTCTTCACCACGAATTACGTGTGTGATACCCATATCCCAGTCATCAACCACAACACAGAAGTTATAGGTTGGTGAACCGTCAGTACGACGGATGATCAAGTCATCCAATACGCTGTTTGAGAATTCGATACGACCACGGATTTGATCATCAAATACAACAGAACCTTCCGTTGGGTTACGGAAACGGATACAGCAAGGATCGCCCTCTTTTGCTGCTTCGTTTACTGCTTTAATTTTTGGATGGTTTGCATCGTAACGAACCAGTTCTTTGTTCGCTTCTTGCTCTGCACGAACCTCATCAAGCAATTCTTTTGATGCATAACATTTGTACGCTTTGCCTTCTGCAAGCAGTTGGTCAACAACTTCGTTGTAACGATCAAAACGTTTAGTTTGGTAGTAAGGACCCTCATCCCAATCCAAACCAAGCCAAGTCATGCCCTCAAGAATCGCATCTACTGCTTCTTGAGTAGAACGTTCTAGGTCAGTGTCTTCGATACGCAAAACAAATTCACCACCTTGGTTTTTAGCATACAACCAAGAGTACAGTGCCGTACGAGCACCACCGACATGAAGAAAGCCTGTTGGGCTTGGAGCAAAACGAGTTTTAACCGTCATTATGAATTACCTTTGTCAGAAGCTTGCGCTAAATCGACAGCGTAAGCGAAATTTGCGCGGTATTCTATCACTGTGGGGATATTAACGACAATTATCGTTTGGCTCTAATATCAATATCTTCCCGATTATCTTGTTCATATGAACCATATTTGCCATCTTTTCCCCTTGACCTTACCTTTAGGGGAAGGTTTATGCTTAGCACCATCTAAGCTTTGGAGGGCTAATTTATGAGCCATTATGCTTTACCACTCACCGGTCTTCATTGCATGGGGTGCGCGCGCAGTTTAGAGCGTCAACTCAATGAAGATTTCACAGTTACCATTAAAGAACTCACCCCGACTTATATCGATTTCGAGGCGGATGCATCATTAGATCAAGTACTTGATAGCGTTGAAGCCGTTGGGTTTGCCGCAGGTCACCATTATGAATTTGGCCTAGAAGGTCTGCATTGTGGTGGCTGCGTCAATAAACTCACCACGCATTTACAGGAAGCACACAACATTGCTCGCTTAGAGGTTACCAAAGAGCATCTTTCGCTGGTTACTTCCCTTTCTCCTCAAGAGATTGAGCAAAAGGTCGCAGAGGTTGGCTTTAAAGCAATTGCAGCCAATGACGATATCGCAACATCAGAACCAACCAGTAATGACGTGACTACAGAGGAGACCCCCTCTACAAAACAGCAACAAGCTAGCACGCTTCTTGAAAAAGACGTTCACACGCATCTCCTAGTTAAGGGGATGAGCTGTGCTAGCTGTGTCTCTTCCGTTGAAAAAGCCCTGCTCTCAGTAGAGGGGGTACAACGTGCTCAAGTTAACTTAGCGGAACAAAGCGCGTTGGTGATTGCCAATAAAAGTCTGGCTCAAGAGTTAATTCAAGCGGTGACCGATGCCGGTTATCAAGCAGAATGGGTCGACGACCCTGCGTTGCAACAAGAAAAGCAGCAACAACAGCTAGAGACGGTTAAAAAGGAACACTTACGTAGCGCCATCATGGGCTTAGTGGTCGGTGTACCTTTAATGCTGTGGGGCGTTTTGGGTGGTGACATGGCGATTCAAACCACCACGCAACAGATGAGCTGGGGCATAGTGGGCGTTATCTGTCTAGCGCTTCTCGCAACCGCTGGTCGTCACTTTTACACTAGTGCTTGGAAGTCATTAACTCACGGGCGCGCGACCATGGATACCTTAGTCGCGCTCGGAACCGGTGTTGCTTGGCTCTATTCTATTTTTGTTGTGATTCTGCCAAGCGCATTTCCCGATGCCGCTCGCCACGTTTACTTCGAAGCAAGTGCAATGATCATCGGTTTAATTTCTCTTGGTCATTACATTGAAGCAAAAGCCAAGGCGCGTACCACTCAATCGCTGCAAGCGTTAATTAACCTTCAGCCACAACAAGCGACATTGATTACCGAACAAGGGGATCAAACCATAGCGGTCGAGCAGATCCAACAAGGTATGCAATTGCGTATCAAACCGGGTGAAAAAGTGGCCGTGGATGGTAAGGTAGTCAGCGGGGATTCCTATGTGGATGAATCAATGCTTACCGGAGAACCAATCCCTAATCATAAATTTGTTGGGGAAACGGTGTCAGCAGGAACCATTAACCAAGATGGCTCACTCGTCATTGAAACAACCGGTATTGGTGCGCAAACTATGTTGTCGCGCATTATTCAGTTGGTTCGCCAAGCGCAAAGCAGTAAACCCGCTTTAGCTAAGTTGGCAGATAAGATCTCATCGGTGTTTGTTCCTGTGGTTGTCGCCATTGCAATTGTTACTGCGTTAGTTTGGTACTTAGTTGGGCCAGAGCCTAAAATCAGCTACATGTTAGTCGCGGCCACCACGGTGCTCATTATTGCTTGTCCTTGCGCGCTCGGTTTAGCGACACCGCTGTCCGTCACTGTAGGTGTGGGCAAAGCAGCCGAACTGGGTATTTTGATCAAAGATGCCGATGTGCTGCAAAGTGCCAGCAAAATAGACACAGTGGTGTTTGATAAAACCGGCACCTTGACTCAGGGACGCCCCACCATTCAATCAATTGATCCATTAACTATGAGTGCTGATGAGCTGCTCACTTTAGCGTATGCCTTGGAGCAACACTCCGAGCACCCACTAGCCAAAGCAGTTTGCCTGCATGCCAAAGAGCAAAATCTTAATGCCCCAGAGGTAACCGACTTTGCTAACCAACGCGGCAAAGGCCTAAAAGGTCACATTGACGGGCATACAATCACGGTAGGCTCAATTGGCTACTTGCAAACCAGCAACGTGGACTTAGCCCCCTTAGCCGACGTACTAAACCGTTATAGAGCGCAAGCTTGGAGCCCGGTTGTGATCGCAAGCGATGGCAAGGTCATCGGCGCTATCGCCATTGCCGATCCATTAAAAGAGAGTGCAATTAGCGCCATCAACACGCTCAATCGTATGGGCATCCACACGGTGATGTTAACCGGTGACCAAAGCTCTGTTGCAAACGCTATCGCGAAAGAGATCGGGATCAACCAAGTCATAGCTCAAGTACTACCAGATCAAAAAGCGCAACATATTGCCAAGCTACAACAAGAGGGACGCACTGTTGCAATGGCTGGTGATGGGATTAATGATGCGCCCGCATTGGCTCAGGCAGATATTGGTATCGCAATGGGATCTGGCAGTGACGTTGCAATAGAAAGTGCTCAAATGACGCTGCTCAATTCGTCACCACTGGCGATTGCTGACGCCATTGAGTTATCTAAGGCCACCGTTAAAAACATCAAACAAAACCTAATGGGTGCATTTGTTTACAATACGTTGGGTATACCTATTGCTGCGGGGGTTCTCTACCCTGCTTTTGGTTTTATGCTCAACCCAGTGATTGCCGGTGCGGCAATGGCACTCTCCTCAATTACGGTGGTGAGCAATGCCAACCGCTTACGCTTGTTTAAGCGATAAACTCAGTAGCTAACACTCGCAACGAGCAATACAGCGCAGACATTCAGTTCTGCGCTTTTTTGTCTGTGGTGTCTCTGGTTAATACTTTAAATCTACAACGAAAACCTCTACAGTAAATCCAAGCCAATACTGGAGATCTCAATTCTATGCCGTTGAATTTACGTGTACTTGCTGGCGTTCTCGCGCTGTTTACTACAGTAACTAAAGCAGAACCTTTGTACTGGCAAGTAAGCCGAGGAGATTTAAACCTCTATGTTATCGGCTCAGTGCATGTTGGTACTCCATCCATGTATCCTTTACCTAAAATCATTACTGATACCCTAACCCAAGGTTCAGGATTAATCGTTGAAACCGATACCCGCAACACCAACGGAGTAACATATCCACCACAAACCGTTAAGACCAAAGATATTCTCAATAAAAAGCAGTTAACACAGCTCTCTACAATGGCGAAAAGCTTGGGGTTGAATTCTGATCGATACCGCGAGATGGCACCATGGGCAACAGCCATTGCTCTGCAAAATGATCATTTAAGCCAACTGGGTTACCATTCAGGAAATGGGGTCGATACTCGGATGCTTAGCCAAGCGACCCAGCACAACATTCCTGTGATTGGCCTTGAGAAATTACAATTTCAAATTGACCTACTCACTCAACAGCCTGATGACGGGAAAGAGCTTTTACTCGGCATGCTCAAAGAGTGGAAAAGCAGTGAAACCACTATGCAATGCTTAATTCAGAGCTGGAAAGCGGGCGATGAAAATAATTTGATGCGTTTTGCTGAAGCAGATGGCATGTCAGCACAAATGCGTGATGATGTGGTGGATAAACGTAATCTCGATTGGGCCAATAAGCTCAGTTCAACCAGCTTTTATCCCGATTCCCAAGGCAATTATGTGATGGTCGTTGGTGTGCTGCATTTAATTGGGCCAAATAATGTGTTAGATCTGATGGAAAAGCAGGGGTTTTCGGTGACAAGGCTTAATCAAGCTAAAGCTGCAGACTGCGATTTTGAGTAGAAGACTCGGAAAATATCGCGAAGACAGTAACTTCCGTGCGCGCTAGCTCCCTCCCCAGCCCTCCCTCTAAAGAAGGAGGGGGCCAGATCGAGATCGTTGCGGTAAATGCGCACAATCCCGCTAGCTCTGGATAAGCTTTGGCTCTAAACGCAAAAAAGCCCCGACATTGCTGCCGGGGCTTTCTTAGAAAGTGGTCGGTGAAGAGGGATTCGAACCCCCGACCCTCTGGTCCCAAACCAGATGCGCTACCAAACTGCGCTATTCACCGAGTTGCTCAACCGATGTATTTATCATCGGGAACGGATGCGTATATTACTGATTCTTTTTTCTGGCGCAAGCACTTTCTTACAAATAAATTCCGTTCGCTCAAAAACCCGCCACCCCATGAAAAATGTGACTAAATTCCCATCACCAATATGCGAAAATGAATCGCGCGAATAACATTGATATAGATCAATGTACGTAAAATGAGTAACCCTTAACTTAAGCTCTGTCTTCGATACTTTGCAATAAAAAAGGTGGTTCTAGGACTCTCCAGTATGGTTACACTGTGGGCTAATTCAGTGGTAATGGACATCCAAGAACAAACTAAAGCGATGCTTGGCGATCTTTTTTATTGTGACAAAGTCCTGAACGACAAATCTCCTCACTAGATCGCTTAGCACCTATTGAAAGATAGAGTGACGCTACGCACCGGAGTAGACCCTTTCCTGCTCCGGTTTTTTATTTGTCTTTTATTCCCATTGCTTGCCGCATTGTTATAATCAAATAACCTATTCATGGATTCGAGATAATTGATTATGTCTCAAGAAGACGATTTCGAGCTGTTCCAGCAAATGATGGGTGACGTAAAGCCTATTAAACAAGATACAGCTGAACACCCAAAGTCGATACAGGTAACCGAAGCGCATTTAGCCAGACGCGAAGCTGCCACCCACTTGAGTGAAGGGGATCCAGAATATCTCTCCATCGATAACGCGCCAATGCTCAAACCAGAGGACGTGATCGAGTTTAAACGTGATGGTGTTCAAGATGGTGTGTATCGCAAACTCCGTTTAGGAAAATACCCCATTCAAGCAAGACTTGATTTGCATAAAAGAACCCTACAACAGGCACGGGATGAAATTGTGGCCTTTTTACGCCAGTGTTTACGGATGGACATCCGTACTGTGATGATTGTTCACGGTAAAGGTGCACGTTCAAATCCACCAGCCTTAATGAAAAGCTATGTCGCGTCATGGTTACCACAAATAAAAGAAGTACAATGTGTCCACAGTGCTTTGCAATTTCATGGCGGCACTGGTGCTGTTTATGTATTACTGCGTAAGAGCGATGAGAAAAAAATGGAAAACCGCGAGCGCCATCAAAAACGACTTGGCTGAAACCATAGACCTGTTAGAATGCGCGCTCTTTTGACTAAAGAGCGCGTTGAGTTGTGGCTCTTTTAATAGACCCCCCCTCTAAGATTATTAGGAGATTTCCATGTCGCAACCGGAAGAAAAACGCCTCAATAAGTTCATCAGTGAAACAGGTTTTTGCTCCCGTCGTGAGGCCGATAAACTTATCGAACAAGGTCGAGTGACCATTAATGGTCAAAAACCAGAGATGGGAACTAAAGTCACTATCCAAGACGAAGTATGCGTTGATGGAAAACCTGTCGGCGCCAAACCTCGCACCATTTATATTGCACTTAATAAACCAACTGGCATTACCTGTACAACCGAACGAGATGTTCCGGGTAATATTGTTGATTTCATTGGTCACTCAAAACGTATTTTCCCTATTGGTCGTCTCGATAAACCTTCTGACGGTTTGATTTTTTTGACCAATGATGGCGACATCGTGAATAAGATCTTGCGCGCTGGAAACAATCACGAAAAAGAGTATGTCGTTCGTGTTGATAAGCCCATCAGCGATGACTTCATCAAGCAGATGTCGAGTGGTGTGAATATCCTCGATACGGTGACGCTTCCTTGTACCGTAACAAAAGAAACCAAATTCAGTTTTCGTATCGTTTTGACTCAGGGACTAAACCGCCAAATTCGTCGTATGTGTGAAGCTCTCGGTTACGAAGTCTACAAACTGCGCCGTGTCCGGATTATGAATATCTCTCTTGATGGCCTTCCCAATGGTGAATGGCGTTATTTGAGTGATGATGAAGTATCACAACTTCTCTCTTTGTGTGAAGATTCTAGCGGAACAGAAGAAGCGTCAAGCATTGCTGCCAATGGCAAGAAAATTCGTCAAGCGACGGCGGCAAAACTTTACGATAGCCGTGAAGAAAACCAAACATCCAAAGCGCGCCGTAATCAGAAACCTCGGACATTTCGCGGTAACAATGCAGAAGAGTTCCGTCATGCACCTAACTCCAAGAAAGGCCGCCAATCTCGCAGTAATACTAATGAACGTTCAGGTAACGAACGTTCTGAATTCTCGCGTAAACCAAGCCAGAGACGTGATGATGCGTCACGCCCAACGAATAATTCAAACCGGCCAAGCAAACCTACGCATAAAAAAGTGGGTGGCACATTAAGCTTGAAAAAATAGCGTTCGCATTTTTCTGCGCGCATCAATAAAAGAGAGGGAGCCACTTGGCTCCCTCTCTTTTTAATTACTTATTTTAATTATTTAGTACCGAAAATTTTGTCGCCCGCGTCACCAAGACCAGGAACAATGTAACCTTTGTCGTTTAACTTCTCATCGATTGATGCACAATAAAGCTCAACATCTGGATGTGCTTTTTCAAGAGCAGCAATACCCTCAGGAGCAGCAACCAATACTAGTACTTTAATATGGTCACAACCTTTTTCTTTCAGAAGATCGATCGTTGCAATCATAGAGCCGCCAGTTGCCAACATAGGATCAACAACAAGTGCCATGCGCTCTTCAATGTTAGAAGCTAACTTATTGAAATAAGGTACTGGCTCTAACGTTTCTTCATCACGGTACACGCCAACTACGCTGATACGTGCACTAGGAATGTGTTCCAAAACACCATCCATCATGCCTAGACCTGCGCGAAGAATTGGAACCACAGTCACCTTTTTACCTTTGATTTGATCGATCTCAACTGGACCCATCCACCCATCAATGGTAACTTTTTCTGTTTCAAAGTCTGCGGTCGCTTCATAAGTTAACAAGCTACCTACTTCGGTTGCTAACTCACGAAAACGTTTTGTGCTGATATCACCCTCACGCATCAAACCAATCTTATGTTTTACTAGCGGGTGTTTTACTTCAACAACTTTCATTTCCATCTCCGGCATAATTTAAACAAACCTTCGGATTATACACAGATTTACTCTCTTTTTGTACGGTTTAGGCCATTTCCCCTCAAGAACAATAGCGTAAGTTAACTTTACCAAAATCATCATTACGCAAATGCAAGGGAAAAAACAAAAAAAATCTTACGAAAAAACTCGCGCAAACGTTTTCCTTTTGATTATAAGGCGGTAGAATAGCGCCGTTTTCATATCCAACTAAGACCGAGGACTTTCCCCGTGAGCGGTAACAAAACTTCTCTAAGCTATAAAGACGCTGGTGTAGATATTGATGCAGGTAACGAACTTGTCAATCGCATTAAAGGCGCAGTAAAACGAACTCGTCGCCCAGAAGTAATGGGTGGCCTTGGTGGTTTTGGTGCCCTATGTGAGCTACCAACCAAATACAAACAGCCAGTGTTAGTTTCAGGTACCGACGGTGTAGGTACTAAACTACGACTTGCTTTGGATATGCAAAAGCACGACACGATCGGTATCGATCTTGTTGCTATGTGTGTGAACGATCTTATCGTTCAAGGTGCAGAGCCACTTTTCTTCCTTGATTACTATGCAACAGGCAAGCTTGATGTAGACACAGCTGCAGACGTTGTATCAGGTATCGCTGAAGGCTGTCTGCAAGCAGGTTGTGCCCTTATCGGTGGCGAAACCGCTGAGATGCCTGGCATGTACGAAGGCGAAGACTACGACGTAGCTGGTTTCTGTGTTGGTGTGGTTGAAAAAGAAGACATCATCGACGGCACCAAAGTAGCAGCAGGCGATGCCCTCATTGCAGTAGGTTCAAGCGGCCCTCACTCAAACGGCTATTCACTAGTTCGTAAAATCCTAGAAGTATCTCAAGCAGATAAAAGCGAGATGTTGGAAGGTAAAACTGTTGGTGAACACCTACTTGCTCCAACCAAAATTTACATCAAATCAGGTCTTAAACTGATTGCCGAGCATGACATTCACGCAATTTCTCACATTACTGGTGGCGGCTTCTGGGAAAATATCCCTCGAGTACTACCAGAAGGCACTAAAGCCGTTATCGATGGTAACAGCTGGGAATGGCCTGCAATTTTCAACTGGCTACAAGAAAAAGGTAATGTAGACACCCATGAAATGTACCGTACATTCAACTGTGGTGTGGGCTTAATTATCGCGCTTCCTGCTGATCAAGCGCAAGATGCTGTGCAGCTTCTGCAAAAAGAAGGTGAAACTGCGTGGGTAATCGGTACAATTGCAGCAGCAAATTCTAATGAAGGTCAAGTAGAGATAATTTAACCTATGAAAAGTGTTGTTGTTTTAATTTCAGGAAATGGTACCAACTTGCAAGCGATTATTGATGCTTGTAAATCAAGCATTAAAGGCGGCAAAGTCACGGCTGTTTTTTCGAATAAAGCAACTGCTTATGGGTTAGAACGAGCAGAGCAAGCAGGCGCTCAACCAGTATTTATCGACCCTAAGTCTTTTGATACTCGTGATGCTTACGACCAAGAGTTGATGCGTCAAATGGACGAGTTTAATCCAGATTTAGTGGTTCTTGCCGGTTTCATGCGTATTTTAAGCAGCGACTTTGTTCGTCACTACATGGGTCGAATGATCAACATTCACCCATCTCTATTACCTAAATATCCTGGTTTGAATACCTATCAACGTGCAATTTTGGCTGGTGACGAAGAACACGGCACAAGCGTTCACTTTGTAACAGAACAGCTTGATGGTGGACCCGTTATCCTGCAAGCGAAAGTGCCTATCTTCGATGAGGATACGATTGAGATTCTTACTGAACGAGTTCAAGCACAAGAGCACCGCATTTATCCATTGGTAGTGCAGTGGTTTGTAGAAGGCCGTTTAGAAATGAAAGAAGGTAAAGCATTCCTTGATGGCAAAGCGTTAGGCATTCACGGTCACGCTTACGAATAATTCAAATCATACCGATGTATAAAAGGGTTGAACTGAGTTCAACCCTTTTTATTTGCCACTGAAACAGTACCTTGAAGTTACTTGAATCTATTGCTCAAGCCCTAGCGTAGAGGTTCTGTTGGAGCTTGATTTCCAGGCCGAGGAGCGGCAAAAGGAACATTAACTAATTCAGCTTGATTGGTCGCAATGCGCTTACCAAAATGGAATAAGCTAAACTCTCCAGGCTTCATGCGTTGCCAAGCCTCATTACCGGTTAACGGCTGAGTAGCGATAACTGACACGACATCTTCTGGTGTTGTTTCTTCTTGGAAATTGATTTCCACATCTTCGTCAATCAAGGCTGCATGACCAAACGGAGCTTGGCGCGTGATCCAATACAAATGGTTAGTACAGTAACTCATGACATACTCACCATCAGAGAGAAGCATATTAAATACCCCTTTCTCTTTTAGTTCATCGCACAATTCGCAAATAAAGCGAAACACCCCAGTCATATTAACCGGTGGCTCAGGATAACGATGTTCCATTTGGTTAAGCAACCAGCAAAATGCCACCTCACTATCCGTTTTACCGACAGGACGATGCCGCCCCGTCGCCATCGTCTCATAGTCAGTCAATTGACCATTATGAGCAAAAGTCCAGTAACGCCCCCACAACTCGCGGGTAAAAGGGTGGGTATTTTCCAAACACACGCTACCACGATTTGCTTGACGAATGTGGCTAATAACCGCACGGCTTTTGATAGGATAACTTTGAACTAATTGTGCAATTTTAGACTGGCAGCTTGGAGCAGGATCTTTAAAGGTACGAAAACCTTTTCCTTCATAAAAGGTAATCCCCCAACCATCACGATGAGGGCCTGTCCGGCCGCCTCGTTGAATTAATCCAGTAAAACTAAAACAAATATCGGTGGGCACATTTGCGCTCATGCCGAGCAACTCACACATGGTTTAAACCACTCCTTATTTTAAACCACCATCCCCACCGAGAGTCATGGACTCCCCGTGGGGATGAACGTCATTACGCCATCTCTTTTTCGATCAATTGGATCACGATGTGAATGATTTTAATATGAACTTCTTGAATGCGATCAGCATAACCAAAGTGTGGTACACGAATTTCAATATCCGCAACACCGGCCATTTTACCGCCATCTTTACCGGTCAGAGCAATGGTTTTCATCCCTTTTGCTTTCGCCGCTTCAATGGCTTTTAAAATATTACCTGAATTACCAGAAGTCGATAAACCAAACAGGACATCCCCTTTCATGCCTACCGCTTCAACGTAGCGAGAAAAAACGAAATCGTAACCGAAATCGTTACTCACACAAGACAAGTGGCTTGGGTCAGAAATCGCAATACCTGGGTAGCCAGGACGGTTTTCACGGTAACGCCCTGTCAGTTCTTCAGCAAAGTGCATTGCATCACAGTGTGAGCCACCGTTACCACAAGACAGCACTTTACCACCTTGTTTAAAAGAGTCCGCAATCAGCTTTGCCGCCGCTTCAATTTGAGCAATGTTATGCTCATCGCTCAAAAAAGCGTTCAATACTTCAGCTGCTTCAGTTAATTCGCTTTTGATCAAATCATGGTACATAGGTTTGGTTCTCTTTGTTGTTCTGTGTAGGACATTCTCTTAATGAAATGACGCTTAACCAGTGTGAGTTTACCCATTCTTCCCACACTGTCGACCATTTATATAAAAGATTTCCACCTTTCCGACGTTTCTGCATTATTAAATGCACAAACCTACTATTTTTTTGGCATATCCAATTGCATCTCAGGTTGCAACGCCTTGCGCGCTTTCAATTTACGAATGACAAACCAAGCAATTAGACCAACTAAAATAACCACCACATTACCAATGATGATCGCCATCATACGACTTTTACGGGCATCTTCTCGAGCTTGCAGCAGATCTTTCTCTTGTTGAATTTTACGCTGCATTTCCGCTTCTTTTTCGCGCATTAAACGCGTTTGCTCTAGGTCAATCTCACTGACAATGCTGTAAGTATGCTCACTAATTGGAAAAACTAAAGAGCGTCCGGATGCTAAATCGTTAGTATATAAAGTACCAGACCAAGAATACTGACCTAACTCACCACTGTTAGGAACATTCACCGTAACTTTTAAATCATTTTTATCCGCTTGCGCATCATAGTAAGCCGTCGCACCTTGTGCATCTTTATGTTCTATTTGCGTGGCAAGGGACCCCGGAGTAACCATACCTTGTTCACCACTAAGCACAATTTGATGCGGTTGCCCTGTAACACGAGATTGGATAAAGGTGGCTGAATAGGGAGTAGGATAGACAAGTACAACTTGCTCTTGAGCTCGAAGGAACACACCGTTACCAGAAGTAATACGCACCCGATACTTGCCCGGCTCTGAATGAATCTTTAGCGCAACGGTAAACTCCCCATCACTTGCCTTTTCATCAAGTCCTTTACCGTCATCAGAAAACTCACCAAGCACATCTGGAATAGGACGCGCTTCTTTGACTAAGGCTTCTTCGTTTTCAATGTATTTAGTGAAGGTCACTTTTAGGTGAATTTTATCGAGGAACTCGCGAATTTGGAGCGGCTTTCCATCAGAGGTTAAACGCGCAGTAAATTTAATTTCTTCACCCTGATATAAACGAGCGGGGAATGTATCGGAAGCGAGTTTCAGATTAGAGAGCATCTTGATGTGGTTTTTTGGTGTCACTTTACCGACCGCTTGCCAAGGTCCCGGCATCGGTTTCTCAATGGAAATAATATCCATCGACGACTCTTCATACCACCGAACATTTTCTGGTGATTTCCAAGCGTAGTATTTCTTTCCGTCAGGACGAACCAAGACCACCGGGCGTGAATTGTTAGCCCGATAAATCACAAATGTAATCTGTTCTATGCTCGGATCCACCCGAAATCGGTTGTCTAACAGAGACATTGTGGACTCACTGGCCGCCCAAACATGGATGCTAGCCAACAAGGCCAACGCACCCACTAACACCTTCCACATAGACTCTCCTACTGTCCCCAGAGGCAATTACTGACTAATCCCAACCTTTCCTCATGTGCTTGTATTTCATCGGCAGTTGCCTGCAAAACCTTTAATGGTTTTCTATCAGTAGCCACACGTTTTATTGAACTTGCTCCCATTTCCCCTGAAGCCGATCCTGATGCCGAAAATTGCAACGATGTTTGCCCACCGGTCATCAGCAGGAAAACATCCGCTAGAATTTCCGCATCGAGCAATGCGCCGTGGAGAGTACGGTGGGAGTTATCGATACCATAACGCTCACACAATACATCCAAGTTGTTACGCTTACCGGGGAAGATTTTCTTCGCCATCGCTAAGGTATCGGTAATTTTGCAAATATCTGCTGTTTTAACCGATGTATTACCTAGCTTAGCAAATTCATAATCCATAAAGCCCACGTCGAAGGGCGCATTGTGGGCAACTAATTCAGCACCTTGAATGAAGTCAATAAACTCGGCGTGTACATCACGATATTCCGGTTTATCTACCAAAAACTCATCGGTAATACCGTGGACATCAATTGCTTCTTCTTGAATCAAACGATCCGGTTTTAAATAGACGTGGAAATGCTTACCCGTCAGTTTACGGTTAATGATTTCAACTGCACCGATCTCGATAATTCGGTGCCCTTCGTAGTGTGGACCGCCTTCACGGTTCATACCTGTAGTTTCCGTATCGAGTACGACGATACGGTTGTATTCGGAATTGATGCTAGTATTCATTAGGATATCTATGTCAGACTATGCCAATTGTGTGCTTAAACCAATAGTATCAAATCATGAAGAAACAGGTGGAAATTTTCACTGATGGTTCTTGTTTAGGCAATCCGGGCCCAGGTGGTTACGGTGTGGTAATGCGCTATAAACAGACCGAAAAAACGCTGGCTAAAGGCTATAAACTCACGACCAACAATCGCATGGAAATGTTGGCGGCAATTGTTGCTTTACAAACACTTAAAGAGTCTTGCAAGGTAACATTGACTACCGATAGCCAATACGTTCGCCAAGGTATTACCCAATGGATCCATAACTGGAAAAAACGCGACTGGAAAACCGCGGATAAAAAACCTGTTAAGAATGCCGATCTATGGAAATTACTCGACCAAGAAACTCAACGCCACGACATTGAATGGCATTGGGTAAAAGGTCACGCAGGCCATCGTGAGAACGAATTGTGTGATGAATTAGCCCGCACAGCAGCAGGTAACCCAACCGAAGAAGACACGGGCTACCAAGCTAGCTAATTAACGGCTAGCTTCGTGGTGGACACTCTCCATCATCTTTGATGCGATAATTAAGCCCTACTGGATAAAAACGTCGTTTAAACCGCCAGTGGGGTTTGATAGGTTGTAATGGATACGTCCGCTTACGTGCCACGATGAAATAGAGACAGCCAAAACCTGAGGCCCACTCTCCCATTGAATTTTCTAACCAAGTCCAAACCGTGCGATATTTATAAATAGGAAATACCGCATATTGCTCACAATCCACGACTTGATAGTTGAGTAAACCAAGCCAATCTTTAACACGGTTAGGCGTAAACATTCGCCCACTCCAAGGTAGGTTATTTTTCCGCCATGGCAACAACCGGGTTAAGCCCATCCAACTCACTGGATTAAACCCAGTAATGATCAGACAACCATCGTCTATCAGAACTCTGTCAACCTCTCGCAATAAACGGTGCGGGTCATTACAGTAATCCAGTTGATGAGATAAGATAACCGCGTCAATACTTTTTTCAAGAAACGGTAAATCATAACCATCAGCAATCACGGTATGCAGTGGATTTTCAATGTCCATATGGACTTGGTGTTGAATATTGCAGTGACTGCTGGCAAGCTCACAGCTTAGTCCACCCAATTTGAGCAAATGGTAGCCAAACAGTTTAGGGCTCCACTCATCAAGGCGCATTTGAATGGATTCACTGACCCACTGACCATTTTTCAGTTGGGCCCAAGAATGAGGCTGCTCAATTATTCTTTTGCTGCGTGCTGGTTTCATTGCTAACTCGCTTCACCTAGGCGACTGGAGATAACTCATGTTACATATCAAAAGCATACCTGCATTTAACGATAATTACATCTGGCTGATTCAAAATAGCGATCAGCGTTGCGCTATTGTCGATCCGGGCGATGCAGCGCCTGTATTACGTTATCTGCAAGAACACCAACTAACCCCAGAAGCCATCTTAATCACCCACCACCATAACGACCATATCGGTGGAGTTCCAGACCTAGTTCACCATTATCCTCACCTTAATGTGGTTGGCCCGAAAAAAGAACCCATTCCAACGCTCACTCACCCTGTAGAGGAAGGGAATCAAATTGAACTTTTTGGAGAATTATTTACCGTAATCGATTTACCTGGCCACACTCTTGGTCATGTAGGCTATATTGGTGATAACAAACTTTTTTGTGGTGATGTGTTATTCTCTGCTGGCTGTGGCCGTGTTTTTGAGGGAACTATGGAGCAAATGTTTCACTCCCTTAACAAATTACTGACGTTACCCGATGAAACCGAGGTCTACTGTGCTCACGAGTACACCACCAGCAACATTGCTTTTGCAATGGCAATAGAGCCAGATAATCAAGAACTTAAACTATATCGAGACGATGTTATTCGTCTTAGAGCGCAAGATAGGTCAACCCTACCGAGCACAATAAAAATCGAAAAAGCGGTCAATCCTTTTTTGCGAACGCACCTAACAAGTGTTGCAAAATCAGTATCTAACCGCACATTAAATGCTGAGCCTTTGTCTGTATTTGCAGCTTTGCGCGAGTGGAAAAACGAATTTTGACGTTTTCTTACTTGTCATGATGTCAATACGACAAGTATTATCAGCAGCCATTTAGAAGAAAGGCTGTCTTACATGCGAGTACATTTCAGTTGGGTATTTGCTCTGCTGCTAGCCGGTTGCCAAACTACCCAGCCAGAGAATCAAACAACAGTAGAGACAAATGGGGAGCTTGCGTCTCAAACTGACATTGCAGTGGTACAACCCACTGTAACGCAGCAAAAAGACGACACCACAAAGGTAAAAAAGCCTAAGGTAATACTACCTTCAGAGCAAGACGACCTGTGGCAACGGATTGGTATGCAACTGAGCATTGGAATCCCGCATAACAAGTCGGTCAATTACTACCGTACTTGGTACCTCAAGCATCCTAATCATTTAAAAATCGTTGCGGAGCGCGCCAAACCATTTCTCTATCTTATTACCACTAAGATCGAAGATCGTGGTTTACCATTAGAACTTGCCCTTTTACCCATTGTAGAAAGTGCATTCGATGCTTTTGCTTATTCCCATGGCAGTGCCGCTGGATTATGGCAATTTGTTCCTAGTACCGGAAAAATGTACGGCCTCGAGCAAAATTTTTGGTATGACGGGCGTCGTGATGTTGATGCCGCTACCGATGCAGCATTAGATTACCTTAGTGTATTAGGTAAACGTTTCAACGGTGATTGGTATCAAGCCATCGCTGCTTATAATAGTGGCGGAGGTCGTATCTCACGAGCAATCCGTCAAAATCAACGTTTAGGGAAACCAACCGACTTTTTCTCCCTTGACTTACCAGATGAAACCACAGGATATGTTCCGAAGCTATTAGCTTTGGCAGATATCGTGGCGCATCAGAAAAAGTATGGCATCGAGTTACCTAAAATTACCAATGCACCAGTACTTCAACTCGTTGATCCTGAAGAACAGCTCGATTTAGCCATTGCTGCTAAATATGCAGGCATGACAGTGAAAGAGCTCCAAAGCTATAACCCAGCTTATAATCAGTGGGCGACCTCACCAAGCGGCCCTTACCAATTGTTGATTCCAATTGAGCGAGTAGCCAAATTTGTGGCGAACGTTGAAAAGAATCGTGGCTCTGGTATGAAACTGATTCGTTATAAAGTCGTTTCAGGCGACACACTGAGTGTGATTGCGCAAAAACACAGTACCACAACCAAGGTAATTCAAACTGCGAATAGTCTTTCAGGAAACACCATTCGTATCGGTCAATACTTGATGATTCCAACGGCAGTGAAAGACGAAAAAGCTTACGCTCTAACCGCGAGTAACCGTTTAGCCAAGCTGCAATCTTTAGCGCGTGGCCAATACAAAATCGATCATACGGTTCGTGATGGAGAAAGCCTATGGACCATTGCGCGTTCAAATAATGTTTCTTATCGTTCATTAGCCAAATGGAATGGCATGAGCCCGATTGACACATTACGTGTGGGGCAAAAGCTGGTGATTTGGAAAGAGAGTTCTGACGGTGCCATCATTCGTACGGTGTTCTATGAAGTACGTAATGGCGATACCCTAAGTGGCATTGCTAGTCGCTTCAAAGTAAAAACCGGTGACATCATCGAATGGAACGAAATGGCGAATCAGAAATACCTACAGCCGGGGCAAAAACTCAAACTGTACGTGGATGTCACCAAAGTCAGTGTGTAGCCAAGCTTGACTCACTCCGATATCTAAACGAAAAAAGAGCCGATATAAAGGCTCTTTTTTGTTTGAGTGCTAACCGTTACATACGTTATTGCTGCTCTTTAGTCAGCGAGAATGAGACCAACATTGGATTGTGGTCTGACGCTTGCGTTTCAGGTACACGCGCACTATTTAATGTTAATCCGCGATAAAACACATGGTCGAGCGGTAAATCGTTGAAAAAAGTAATGCGGTTATCAGGATCAAATGCAACTTCACGTAAACCAATGTCACTCAATGCGTGCGTCAATACATGCATGCGCCGAGAGCTCCAACTATTAAAATCACCGGCAAGAATAATAGGGCCTTGATGGTGAGCAAGTCGGTCTAATAATCGCCCTAATTGCGCCTCATACTCGGCTGTACCATAGGTAAAGTTAACCGCATGCAGATTTACACTAGCAAGTGTTTCCCCGGTACTTAAAGGATACTCGGCGTAAATGCCTGATTTAGGTAGACGCAACCAAGGTTCAACTTCAGTATAGGCACAAGCTAAACTCGGCATGAGTTTCGACAAATTCAACACACCGGTTGATTCGCCGAGCACTCGAAACGCGTTGGCTTGTGCCCCATCCCAATTATTCTGCGCAATCCACTGCTTCAACGGCTCATTCATGCTCGCCTCTTGCAGCAGCAGCAGGTCAGCATCAGAACTAAAACCCGTTAATGCTGAGGCCCATTCCCCACGATTTTGTTTGTAGATATTCCAGACCAGAACATTGAGCTCACCGTTGCGATCAAGTACGTGCTGCGGCTCACCTTGGTAACAGACAAGAGGTTGTTCTTCTCCCTCTTCGTTAACAGTCAACAACTGTGGATGTTTTGGTATAGAGAAAATAGTAAGGAAACTACTGACCCCCGAGCCAATTAACAACAAGCTGGAAAAAAATAAGTAGCGTTTTCTCATACGTTTTTCACTATAAAAAAAGGAGCATGGGCTCCTTGATTTTCAACGATTACATGTTGGAGTTGCACATCATACGACTCCAACATATTGACATGAGGGGACTAAATTGCGTCTTCGTCTTCTTCACCTGTACGGATACGCACTACACGTTCCACTTCGGTGATAAAGATTTTACCGTCACCAATCTTGCCAGTTTGGGCAACTTCGATGATAGTGTCAACACACTGTTCAACTACATCATCAGAGACAACGATTTCAAGTTTCACTTTTGGTAAAAAGTCCACCATGTACTCTGCACCACGGTAAAGCTCTGTGTGACCTTTTTGGCGACCAAAGCCTTTTACTTCAGACACCGTCATACCGGTAATACCGACATCAGCCAACGCTTCACGGACATCATCAAGCTTGAACGGTTTGATGATCGCTTCAATTTTTTTCATGTTCGTCCCTTACACTTCATACACTTGCCGGCATTATTATCTAGCCAAAGCAAACAATCAACGAAAAAGCCGGACCGATGCATTCGCATTCAATCAGACTGAGAATACTTACTTCATGTTAGCAAAATAAGCGGCGATATTTTCAATATCTTCATTACTAAGAATCGACATCTGTGCCTGCATCATACTGGCCATACCGCCAGTACGCTGTTTATTCTTATAGGCCTGCATCGACATCACTAAATATTGTTCGTTTTGACCTTTCAAGCTTGGATAGCCTGGAATAATCGCAACCCCATTGGCGCCATGACACGCCACACAACTAGCCGATTTTTGCTGACCGGCTACAGGGTCAGCAGCCAATGCCTGACCAGAAAACAATGCGCAAGAAAACAATGCACTAACCAAAAAACAGACTAACGAAAAAACTCTCATTGCTTCACCTTATTCTATATTTGTTAAGAGTTTGCCATGAAAACCTCAGATTTATCCCAGATGAGCTCACAGTCTTTACCATTAAATTCGCGGCTAATAAATAAACCCACTACCGCAACGACTTTGTCTTCACAAAGAACAATAGGCAATTGCCTACGCTGCCAACTCGGAACATTATATTCTTGATAGAGCTTTTTCAATTTACGGCTACCACTGCGGCCGATAGGACAGGCAGATAATCCACTAGGGTCAAAAGAAATGGTAAACGGTGCCTTATTCGCAGGCAAACGGACGTTGCCTTGTTCACTGGCTATCAAGCGTAAGCAGCCTAAAGACTCAGGCAACATAACAGGCTCATTTATGTTGAGCGTGGCATGCCAACTCGAAAAATCTTTCTCAGTTTCAATACAGTAAAGTCGTTGTTGAAAACGGCGTATCTCATACTTGCCCAATTTTAACTTGGGATTGGCATCTGGTTGCGCAAAAGCAATTTCACGTAAAATAAGTTCAGTATGCTTGCGACTTGGCATCAGGATCTGCTGATGTTGCAACCATAACCGTACCAGTTGTCCTCTCGCTAACTCAGAACTTGAATACAATGCATCCAGTACCAAGCTGCCATCAGCATGCATAGCTTGCTGCAGTTTCTCTTGTAACAGCTCAGCTAGAACACTTTCTTGCGTGGCACATAACTCGGCACTGCGTTGAATTGCTTGATAAAAGCTAGGCCAACGCTGAGTCAATACTGGCGTTACCTGATGACGTAAAAAGTTACGGTCAAAACGAGTATCTTGGTTGCTTTCGTCCTCGACCCAAGTTAACTGCACTTGCTGTGCATACGCTTCAATCTCAGCACGCGTCACTTTCAATAAAGGACGCAGTAATTGTCCTTGGGCAAAACCGCCGCACGCAGCCATTGAGGATAAACCTTTCGGACCACTACCACGCTTAAGTGCCAGTAGAAACGTTTCCACTTGATCATCCGCATGCTGCCCTAGCAGCATCAGAGTCTCGGTATCAATATGCTTTGCCAAGACAGCATAACGAGCATCACGCGCCATTTGCTCTAGGCTATCACCACAATCATGATCAAGCGTTACATGCTCAACACAGACCTCAATCCCTTCTTCCGCCCCCCAGCGCTGGCACTGGCTAGCCCATTCATCAGCATGATCACTTAGACCATGATGAATATGAACAGCAAGGCATGGAATTGCATTATGTTGGCGATAACGCGCGATAAGGTGCAACAGTACCCTAGAATCAATCCCACCGCTAAAGGCAATCACAAGGCGAGCAGGTTTAAGCTCATCAAGCTGACGAGCGACATCAACATATAAGTCGTTCATGATTAGGATATCCTGCAATTTAACAACTAGATTTTACCTTAACAGCCAAAGTTTACCGCTTCACTTTACAAACAAAAAGCTCTGAAAACCTAACTCGCAGAAAAACAAAAGGGCTGGCCCAAGCCAACCCTCTTTATTTCTCTTTACAAGCAATATTAGCCTGACAAAAAAGACTCTTAGCAGTAGCCGTAATTCATTAGACGTTGGTAACGACGATCCAACAGATCGCTTGCTTCCAATTTATCTAACTCAGCAAGCTGGCGAATCAGCGTTGCTTTCATATTAGCTGCTGTAAGCTCATGGTCGCGATGTGCGCCACCTAGAGGCTCTTCAATAATCTCATCAATCAACTCAAGCTCTTTCAAACGAGGGGCAATTAGACCCATCGCTTCCGCAGCTTGTGGTGCTTTATCTGAATCACGCCACAAAATAGATGCACAACCTTCAGGAGAGATTACTGAGTAGGTTGAGAATTGTAACATGTTCACGTAGTCACCCACGCCAATCGCTAGCGCACCACCTGAACCGCCTTCACCAACAACGTTACAGATAACTGGCACTTTAAGACCCGCCATCACTTTAAGGTTAGTTGCAATCGCTTCAGATTGACCACGTTCTTCTGCGCCAACACCAGGGTATGCACCCGCAGTGTCGATGAAGGTGATGATTGGCATATTGAAACGCTCAGCCATTTCCATCAAACGTTTCGCTTTACGGTAACCTTCTGGTTTTGGCATACCAAAGTTGCGTTTCACTTTTTCACGAGTTTCACGACCTTTTTGGTGACCAATGACAATCACAGGACGACCATCTAGACGAGCCATACCGCCAACAATCGCTTTATCGTCAGCAAAGGCACGATCACCTGCGAGCTCATCAAATTCAGTAAACATGTTTTTGATGTAATCTAGCGTGTAAGGACGCTGAGGGTGACGAGCAAGTTGAGCAACTTGCCAAGCACCTAAATCACCAAAAATCTTTTTCTTAAGCTCTAAGCTTTTCTTTTCTAACTGCTCGATCTCTTTTTCAAGATCAACTGAAGCATCACCGCCGTGACGAGATACATCACGAAGCGCCTGAATTTTAGCTTCCAGTTCTACGATAGGTTTTTCAAAATCGAGAAAATTTAGGCTCATCTAACGATCCTTTTCTATTCAACTGGCACAATACCGTTGAATTTTTTAGTTAAATTCGAGTTCTACCTGGTCTTGACCAAGTAGCTGTTTTAATTCGTCTAACAATGTATCGTTTGGCGTTACACGCCACTCAGTACCGAGTGCGAGTCGCGCCCTTGCATCTGCACGCTGGTAATATACATTGACAGGTACCGTCCCTGCTCGGTGAGGCTCTAATATCTGACTAAAGCGCTCAAAAAACTGCTCGTCGATTTGCGATTGTTCAATCGACAGTGACAAGCTGCGGGCATATTTCTCTCGTGCGCTGCCCAAATCCATGACTTCACGCGCGGACATTTTAAGACCACCATTGAAGTCATCAAAGCTGACCTGTCCAGAAATCACCAAAATTTTGTCTTTTTCTAACAGTTCGGCATAACGATCAAGCGCATCAGAGAACAACATCACTTCCATTCGACCTGAACGGTCGTCAAGAGTCATCAAGCCAATACGAGACCCTTTCTTGGTTGTCATTACACGAGCAGATATCACCAAACCTGCCACAGTCAGAGATTGATCGCGACGAGTCGGTACTGCCTCGTTTAATCGACAACTAATGTAGTGAGTTAGTTCTTTTAAATATTCATTAATTGGGTGTCCGGTTAAGTATAGACCGAGAGTTTCTCGTTCACCCTCTAACCATACTTTCTCTGGCCACGGAGCTACTTGGGTGTACTTTTGTTCCACCTCTTCTGGTGCATCAGTTAATACACCAAACATATCGGTTTGACCAAACGCCTCTGCTTGATGGTATTGGCTTGCCGATTTCACTGCATCATCAAGTGATGCCATCATAGCTGCACGATGTGGACCTAAACGATCCAACGCCCCAGCCAGTATCAACTTTTCTAAAACACGTTTGTTAACACGTTTTAAATCAATACGGGCACAAAAATCAAATAGGTCTTTAAAATACCCGTCTACGTTGCGTGCTTCAAGAATCGCTTCAATCGGACCTTCACCCACACCTTTAATTGCGCCGATACCATACACGATTGCGCCATCATCGTCGACGTTAAAGCGATATAAACCCTTGTTTATGTCGGGCGGCAATACAGTAAGTCCCATCCGAACGCACTCATCGACCAGACCTACCACTTTTTCAGTATTATCCATATCAGCGGTCATTACCGCCGCCATGAACTCAGCAGGATGATGAGTTTTTAGCCACAGTGTTTGATACGAAACCAATGCGTAAGCGGCTGAGTGAGATTTGTTAAAACCATAACCCGCGAATTTTTCCACCAAGTCGAAGATTTTCATCGCCAACTCACCGTCAACGCCGTTTTTCTCCGCACCTTCGCGGAAAACCGTACGCTGCTTCGCCATCTCTTCTGGTTTTTTCTTACCCATTGCACGACGCAGCATATCTGCGCCACCCAGGGTATACCCCGCCAACACCTGAGCAATCTGCATAACCTGTTCTTGATACAGGATGATGCCGTAGGTGGGCTCAAGAATCTCTTTTAAAGACTCATGCTGCCATTTTTCATCTGGGTAGGATATTTCTTCCTCACCATGCTTACGGTCGATAAAGTTATCCACCATGCCCGATTGCAAAGGCCCTGGACGGAATAACGCCACCAATGCGATGATATCTTCAAAACAGTCGGGTTGCAGACGCTTGATAAGCTCTTTCATCCCACGCGATTCCAACTGGAATACTGCGGTGGTTTCAGACTTTTTCAAAACAGTGAAAGAGGCATGGTCATCTAATGGAATAGATTCAATGCGTACCGGTGGTAAACCTTTCTGCTCTTGACGTGGGTTAATTAACCCCAAAGCCCAGTCAATGATGGTTAGAGTACGTAGACCTAAGAAGTCAAATTTAACTAAACCAGCATATTCCACGTCGTTCTTATCGAACTGAGTAACTGGGTGATTACCCTCTGAATCACAATAAATTGGGGCAAAGTCAGTAATCGTAGTTGGCGAAATAACCACACCACCTGCGTGCTTGCCGGCATTACGAGTACATCCTTCCAAGATGCGACACATGTCGATGAGTTCTTTCACTTCCTCATCAGCTTCGTAAAGCTCACCTAACGCCGGCTCTGCTTTAAATGCTTTTTCCAAGGTCATGCCCGGATCTGGCGGAATCAATTTAGAAATACGGTCGCAGAAACCAAAAGGATGTCCGAGGACACGACCCACATCACGAATAACGGCTTTAGCCGCCATGGTACCAAAGGTAATGATCTGCGATACCGCATCGCGGCCATACATATCGGCGACGTGGTCAATCACCTTATCGCGTTTATCCATACAAAAGTCGACGTCAAAGTCGGGCATGGATACACGTTCTGGGTTAAGAAAACGTTCGAACAGCAAATCGTATTCGAGCGGATCCAAGTCGGTAATTTTCAGTGAATACGCCACCAGTGAGCCCGCACCAGAACCACGCCCTGGCCCTACTGGAATATCGTTATCCTTAGACCACTGAATAAACTCCATTACGATCAGGAAGTAACCTGGGAAACCCATCTGGTTGATTACGCCTAATTCAATTTCAAGACGCTCATCATATGAAGGACGGCGCTCTGCCCGAACTTGGGGATCAGGGAATAAAAACTCTAAGCGCTCTTCCAGACCTTCATGAGATTTTTTAACCAAAAACTCTTCGATTTCCATCCCTTCGGTTGGGAAGTTCGGCAAGAAATATTCACCCAGACGCACCGTAACGTTACAACGTTTGGCGATTTCGACACTGTTTTGTAGTGCTTCTGGAATATCAGCAAACAGCTCACACATTTCCTCTTCACTGCGAAGGTACTGCTGTGGGCTGTAGTTTTTTGGTCGGCGTGGATCTTCTAAGGTATAACCGTCATGGATTGCTACCCGAATTTCATGCGCATCAAACAGGTCTTCAGTTAAAAACACCACATCGTTTGTTGCTACGACAGGAAGGTCGTGTTCTTCAGCTACTTGCAATGCAAAATGCAGATAGGCTTCTTCATCGGGACGCCCGGTTCGCGTCAGCTCCAAATAAAAATTATCTTTAAAATAAGTTTCATAGAAGGCGAGACATTGCTCTGCGGTACCACGATTGCCTTTTAACAGGGCTCGCCCCACTTCACCCCAGCGGCCACCCGATATGACGATCAGACCCGGCGCCTTTTCAATCAACCACTCTTTGTCGATAACGGGTTGATTTTGAATATGACCGCGCAAATAAGCTTCAGAAATAAGTAAGGTAAGGTTTTTGTACCCCTGATTATCTTTTGCCAATACAGTGAGTTTGGTGAGCTCATCCCCAAACTCTTCGGAACGCATTAAAAAATCCGCGCCGACAATCGGCTTCACGCCATTACTGTTGGCGTTACCATAAAACTTCACCAAACCACACAGATTAGTAAAGTCGGTTAACGCCATGGCTGGCATGCCCATTTCAGCCACTTTTTTTACCAGTGGTGGGACTTTTCCTAGCCCATCCACCATGGAATAGTCACTGTGAATGCGTAAGTGGATAAACCTTGGGTCAGACATTAAATACTATCCTAGTTACCTTGTGTTCAAATTTGCTTAGTCAAGACATCACGCCCTGATAAGTTTAGGATTATAAACCGAGTGCTCGTTTTACTGGACCAAAACTTTTACGATGTTGATCTATGACACCATGTTTTTCAATGGCTTCAAAGTGTGCTTTGGTTGGGTAACCTTTATGCTGAGCAAAACCAAACTGTGGGTAAGTTTTGTCGAGCTCTTCCATTTCATGGTCGCGAACGACTTTTGCGATAATGGATGCAGCGCTAATTTGCGCCACGCGTAAATCCCCTTTCACTACAGCTTGTGAATCCATTGGCAGTTCTGGTGTGCGGTTACCATCGATCAACACCAAATCAGGTTGCACTTTTAACCCAGCTACAGCGCGTTGCATTGCCACCATGGTCGCTTGCAAAATATTAAGCTCATCAATCTCTTGTGGAGAACAACGGCCGACCGCCCACGCTAACGCCTTCTCTTGAATCTCTGGGAAAAGAGCCAACCGTTTCTTTTCTGACAATTTTTTTGAGTCGTTTAACCCTTCAATCGGATTATTTGGATCCAAAATAACCGCTGCTGTCACCACATCACCGACCAGTGGACCACGACCAACCTCATCGACGCCAGCGATCAGTGTGTACCCAGCAGGCATTTCGAAAGGAGGTAACTCTTTTACTGGTGCTTTTGCCATGTTATGCCTTCTCTATCAAATTAAGCACTGCATTCGCAGCCTGAACATCCGCATCTTTACGAATCCAATGATGCATTTCATCAAACTTATCCAACATGGCTTGGTTATCGTCATCCAATAAGTGACAAACTTCAGCATACAAATTATCGACCGTACAGTCGTCTTGCAAAAACTCTTTAACCAACGGCTGATCTGCCAATATATTGGGTAAAGAAACGTACTTAGTCTTCAATAAGCGTTTGGCAAGAAATGCAGTAAAGCGGTTAACACGGTAACCAACCACCATTGGGCGCTTAAGCAGCATACATTCAAGAGCGACAGTACCTGATGCAAGCATCACCGCATCGGATGCCGCAATCACATTACGCGCAGTATCATCCACTAAGGTAAATTCAAGATCGGGAGCCACTTGCTGGCGAATTTCTTCAAATTCAGCACGTCGCTTAGCATTCACCAGCGCCACGACAAATTGCAACTCAGGATGCGTTTCACGTAAACGCAAACACGTACGAATAAAAGGTTCGGCGAGCTTTTTCATCTCACCACCGCGACTGCCCGGCAATACCGCCAGCCATTGTTTGTCTTGTGCTAAACCGAGCTGTTGGCGTGCTTGCTGTTTATCCGTATGGAATGGAATCGCATCCGCTAACGTATGCCCGATGAATTCACATGGCACATCGAAGCGATCGTAAAATTCTTTTTCAAAAGGCAGAAAAGCCAACACTAGGTTAGTGGCAGCTGCGATTTTATAGATACGTTTTTGACGCCATGCCCATACTGAAGGACTGACATAATGAACCGTTTTGATACCGGCTTGTTTCAAATCGAGTTCAAGACGCAAGTTAAAATCTGGTGCATCAATCCCAACGAAAACATCAGGGGGATTTTGAGTAAAATAGCGAACAAGTTCCGCTTTTACTTTTAAAAGACGAGGTAAACGGCCAAGTACTTCAACTAATCCCATGACCGCCAACTCTTCCATATCAAAAAGAGACTGGCATCCTTGGGCAATCATTTTTGGTCCGCCAATACCGACAAACTCAGCATTAGGATAACGAGCTTTGACTGCTTGAATAAATCCTTCGCCTAACGTATCTCCAGATAGCTCACCGGCAACAATGCCGATACGCAATGGTCTTTCCACGTTTTTATCCTCTTGGTCATGCTCTGTCCGATTTTATGGAAAAGCACTTCGCAAAGTGACATTCCATAAAAATGGAAAAGATCGCTACCCGAAAATAGCGATCTTTAATTTCATTAACTTGAACAAAAATTAACGAATGATGCCGCGTTTGGAGTCTTCAAGGAAGTCCAAGAAACGCTGTACGACTGGGAATTCGCTTGCTTCTTTGGCAATTTCCGCTTTCGCTTCTTCCAAAGTAATACCGGCACGATAGATCGCTTTGTATGCGCGGCGAATCGCGTGGATTTCTGCTTTTTCGAAACCACGACGTTTCAAACCTTCGATATTAATACCGAACGGCGCACAGTGGTTACCTTGTGCCATCACGTAAGGAGGAACATCTTGTACCACGATTGAACCACCGCCAAGCATCGCGTGCGCGCCTACTTTACAGAACTGATGAATAGCAGACATACCGCCAACAATCGCGTTATCTTCAATCGTCACGTGACCCGCTAAGGTTGCGTTGTTGGCAAAAATACAGCGGTCGCCGACAAGACAGTCATGAGCAACGTGGGCGTTAATCATAAACAAGTTGTCGCTACCCACTTTCGTGATACCGCCATCTTGAATCGTACCACGGTGCATTGTCACGCTTTCACGAATGGTATTGCGATCACCAATGATCAACTGAGTATCTTCACCTTTGTATTTCAGGTCCTGACACTCTTCGCCAATCGAAGCAAATTGGAAAATGCGGTTATCTTTACCAATTTTGGTTGGCCCTTTTACCACCACGTGAGACATCAGTTGAGTGCCTTCGCCAATTTCAACTTTACTGTCTACGTAACAAAACGGACCAATTTTAACGTTGGCACCAATAACGGCACCCTCTTCAACCACCGCTGACGGATGGATTTGAGCGGTTTCATGGATCATATTAAAACTCTCGACGTGCACATTTCAGTTCAGCTGAACAAACAACTTCACCGTCTACTTTTGCCGTGCCATTGAATAGAGCGATACCACGACGCTCTTTCAAGAATTCAACTTCGATGACCAATTGATCACCTGGCACTACAGGCTTACGGAATTTAGCATTATCAATACTAGCAAAGTAATACAGCTCATTCTCTTTTGGTGCACCAAAAGTTTTAAATGCAAGTAGACCTGTCGCTTGAGCCATTGCTTCAAGGATTAATACGCCAGGAAAAACAGGAAGTTGAGGGAAATGACCGGTAAACTGAGGCTCATTCACTGAAACGTTTTTCAGACCAATCAGATACTTACCTTCTTCAAAACCCGTAACGCGATCAATCAACAAAAATGGGTAGCGATGAGGAAGAAGCGCCTGAATTTCAGTGATATCCATCGTTTTCTTTTCAGTAGTCAAAGTCATATTCCTATTCAAAAGTACAGATTAAATTAAACTGCGGGCATTATAGACGAAAAAGACTCGCCGCATGCGAGCCTTTTTGATAAAAAACCGAACTAAGCGTCGTTTTTTTGTTCAAGTAGCTTTTCTACCGCTTTTAAACGCTTGTTCATTTCATCAATTCGATGAACACGTGTTGCGGTTTTACGCCACTCTTTATTCGTCTGAAGCGGGATACCTGAAGAGTACACGCCTTTTTCAGAAATGCTGCGCATTACCATACCCATACCGGTGATAGTGACACCATCAGCGATTTCGATATGGCCATTGATTACCGATGCTCCACCGATAATACAGTACTTACCAATGGTAGTACTGCCAGCGATGATAGTACCACCTGCCATGGCTGTACCATATCCGATGTGCACGTTATGAGCGATTTGCAATTGGTTATCGATGATCACATTATCTTCAATAACAGTATCATCGAGTGCACCACGGTCAATTGTCGTACATGCACCAATTTCAACCCGATTACCTATACGTACTGAACCAAGTTGAGGAATCTTAATCCACTCACCTCGTTCGTTGGCATAACCAAACCCGTCAGAACCAATTACAGTTCCAGATTGAACCAGACAGTGCTCACCAATAACCACACTGTGATAAACCGACACATTGGCCCACAACTTGGTATTTTGACCAATTTGTGTATTTTTGCCGACGAAACAACCAGCACCAATAACAACGTTATCGCCCAGTTCAACACCAGACTCAATCACTGCATTTGCGCCAATCGCAACATTTTTTCCTAACTTAGCATCCTTAGCGATCACCGCTGATGGTGCGATATCCACTGCTGGTGCTGGCGTCGTATCTAATGCTTGTGTCACTAGCGCAAACGCGACATAGGGGTCTGCCACTACTAAAGCATTTGATGGACAAAGCTCTCGCTCAGAGGCTTTGACCATGATGACCGTTGCTTTACACGCAGCAAGGTGTTTACTGTATTTAGGATTCGACAAGAAGGTAACATGACCCTCTTGAGCCTTATCCATCGGCGCGACAGCTGTCACAACCGCAGAGTGATCGCCAAACAGCTCACCCCCGGTAATTTTTGCCAATTCGGCTAACGTTAGTGTGGTCATAATAACAATTACTTAATAGATTTAATCACTTCTTCAGAGATGTTGTATTCAGGCTTCGCATACTGCAGAGCACCAGCATCAACGATCATATCGTAGCCGTCTTTCTCAGCCACTTTTTTTACAGCATCTTGAATGATTTTGAACAGTTTCTGTTTCTCTTCCGCTTCACGACGTTTTGATGCTTGATCTAACGCTTGAGCTTTGATTTTGTATTTGCTTTCAAGCTGACCAATTTCAATGCGTAGTTTTTCGATGTCATCTTGGCTCATAAGAGAAGAATCACGTTTCAGTTTTTGCATTTTTTCTTGAGCTTGTTGCTGCATACTTTTCAGTTCATCAGCTTTATCTTTAAACTCAGTTTGAAGTTTTTGTAGTACCACCTCACGTTGAGGTAGAGATTGAAAAACTTGGGCTGTATTAATAAAGCCTACTTTTTGAGCTGCTTGTGCCGCATTGGCAAAGAATGATGAGCTAAGAATAACAAGGCTGACACCAGCCGCTTTGAAGATACTTTTCAAAATATAGTCCTATATTAAAAGGTTTTCCCGATGGTAAAGGTAAAGAATTCTTCGTCATCACCTTCGTATTTTTTAACAGGCTTCGCTACCGAGAAGACCAAAGGTCCCATTGGAGACATCCACTGTAACGCCATACCATATGAAGAACGGTAATTCATAGGGTCTGAGTAGTCATAATAATACTTATCACCATATGAAACGTCACCATTATAATGGAATTCGGTATCCCAAACACTTGCCATATCAAAGAAGATACTAGTTCGAATCTGGCTTTGTACCTCTTCTGAAGCAAATGGCGTTGGTACAATCAATTCGGCACTCGCTAGCCAAGTTGCATTACCACCAACAGATTCATCTGTCGCAGTATCAGTACCATTATTTGAATCGGCATAACTACGATACACCGCTTTAGGACCAGCACTGTTAGAGCTAAATCCGCGTAGTGTAGAGAAACCACCAGCATAGAAGTTTTCATAGAATGGGTAGAGGTTATCTTGACCATCCGTTTGACCATAGCCATTACCGTAACCTAGACGACCACGCAGTAACAGGGTGAAATCTTCTTTTTTGGTTAGAGGAATGTACTGACGCACATCATATTGCATCTTGAAGTACAACGCATCTGAGCCAGGAACCGTCATATCGTAGTAGGCGCGTTGATAGTTACCCGCCGTTGGGAAGTAACCTTTATTCAGGTTATTACGGGTCCAAGCAACACTAATATCAAAGTCATCTGTTTCCAAACTACCATCTGACGTTAAGTTACCAGACTGCGCTTTTAAGAACTGCTCTACTTGTAAATAAGGCTTTAGGTTACCAATCTTACTGTGGGTATAACCAACACCAAACTCAAAACGGTTCAGTTCGTCAAATGGGAAGCCCCACGTGAGGTTCATACCATAGCTAGTGTTGTCGTAGTCGACGATACCCGCATCGGATGCTTCAAATTTATTCAGGAAGACTTTACCACCTAAACTCACACCATCGAGTGTCCAATATGGGTCTTTATACTCTAACGTGATGTTTTTCTGATAGTCATTGGTGGTCGCACTGATACTAACGCGGTTACCACTTCCCAAGAAGTTATCTTGAGTTAAACCGACTTGGAAACTCACCCCAGACTCAGTGCCGTAACCAACACCGAAGTTGATACTACCGGAGTTAGCTTCTTTTACTTTATAAACCACATCAACTTGGTCATCGGTACCAGGAACGCGGTCAGTTTGCACATCAACCGTTTCAAAATAGCCAAGACGACTCAAACGTGTTTTACCTAACTCAACCGATTTGGAGTTCAGCCAGCTACCTTCCATTTGGCGCATTTCACGACGCAGTACTTCGTCTTTGGTCACCGTGTTACCCATGAAACGAATATCACGAACGTACATACGCTTCCCAGGGTCAATTTGAACCGTTAAAGAAACTTCTTGCTTATCATCATCAAAAGTGGGAACGGTACGTACTTGGGGATAAGCATAACCAGCTTCGCCCAACAGTTTTTTCACGTTCTCTTCTAGTGAAGTAACTGAAGAACCTTTATAGGTACTGCCCATATCAAAATTAACTAAAGACTTGAACTCAGCCTCTTTACCAATGAGATTACCTTTAAAATCAACACTTTTTACTGTGTAAGGCTTACCTTCACTGATGTTAAGCGTGATATACACACCCTTTTTATCTGGCGAGATCGACACTTCGGTCGATTCCACTTTAAATTTCAGGTAACCGCGATCTAAATAGTAAGTTCTGAGTTTTTCTAAATCGCCAGCCAATACTTGCTTTTGATATTTATCACTCGAAAGGAAATTCCACCAAGATACGTCTGCATTTAAATCGAACTTACTCAACAAATCGTCATCACTAAAAACTTGATTACCGATAAAGTTGATCTGTTTGATTTTGGCAGAAACACCTTCAGTGAAAACAAATTTCAGGTCAGCACGGTTACGCGGCAAGGGTGTTACCACCGCTTTTACCGTCGCGTTATATTTACCGACACTGTAATAGAAATCTTCTAAGCCCTTTTCGATATTGGTTAGCTTGGTACGATCTAACGCCTCACCAACACGAATATTAGAAGCGTCCAAGTTCTGCTTGAGCTGTTCTTCTTTAATCGCTTTATTGCCAGAGAACGAAACACTCGCAATAGTTGGTCGCTCTTGAACTTGCACAACTAATGCAGAACCATCACGCAACACTTTGACATTCTCAAAGTTACCGGAGGCATACAATGACTGAATGATGTCTGCAATATCTTGTGAGTCTACGGTATCTCCAACACGAACAGGCATTTTTAACAACGCAGCACCAAGTGCAACACGCTGCAACCCCTC
Source organism: Vibrio tritonius (assembly GCF_001547935.1). NCBI lineage: Bacteria > Pseudomonadati > Pseudomonadota > Gammaproteobacteria > Vibrionales > Vibrionaceae > Vibrio > Vibrio tritonius. The sequence continues at coordinate 742,288 of NZ_AP014635.1, read as the reverse complement.
AATCTGGATATCTTTTACAACAAAGTTTTCGGCACCGTTCGCTGACACGCTTGTTGCGAGCAGTGTCGCGAGAAGGATCTTTTTCATCGCCATAGTTATTTGAGTTATTCCTTACTACAACCCTTGCCCAATGCTTAAAATCACAGGCGAGTAAAATCGTTAAATATTGCCACGGCCATTAAAGAGAAAATGATGGCTCCACCAATGCGGTATCCCATCTCCTGCACCTTCTCTGGTACTGGACGACGAATTACAGCTTCAATAGCAAAGAACAACAAGTGTCCTCCATCGAGCATTGGTAATGGGACAAGGTTAATAATGCCAAGGTTCACACTAATCAGTGCCAAGAACCCTAAGAAGTAGACCAAACCATAATCGGCGGTAGCTCCCGCACCTTTCGCAATCGAGATAGGTCCACTAAGGTTATTCAACCCCACATCACCTACCACCAATTTTTTTAGCATACTAACGGTTAAACCAATGATTTGTCCCGTTTTATCAACTGCTTTACTGAAAGACTCAAATACACCAAACTGAAGTTCAAATCGATAATCTGAAGGCCAATCTGCGACTTTGGGAGCAATTCCAGCAAATCCAATCACTTTACCGTTACCAAGATCTTTACGCTCGGGCGTTAAGACCAAAGAAACAGGTTCTCCTTGGCGTAATACGTCTACTGTAATCGGTTCACCAGGATGATTTTGAATACTATCGACAACCTGCTGCCATTGGGTGATTTTCTGGCCACCCACAAACTGCAGCTCATCACCCACTTCAAGACCAGCTTTTGCTCCTGCCCCATCTTTAGCGACATTAATCAGCGTTAACGATATTTCAGGAGTAAAAGGCTTAAATCCGAGCGCTCCCATAGCAGACTCTGATTCAGGGTCAAAGTTCCAACTAGATAGGTTTAAAGTTTTGATTTCTTGCAGTCCGACACTTTCTGGTGAGGTGACGGTCAAGGTTAAGCTGTCATCACCAATATGAGAAGCGAGCTCCATATTGACGCTTTCCCAATCTGGCGTACGGGTCCCAGAAACGTCCAAAATCTCCATTCCAGGAGCAATCCCTGCATCTGCGGCGATCGAATAAGAAGATACTTCACCTACCACTGGTTTTACAGTTGGAACACCAATAGTAAACACTAACCAATAAGCTATAATCGCAAAAAGGAAGTTAAACACAGGACCTGCTGCAACAACAGCTGCACGTTGCCATAACGTTTTATGATCAAAAGCTTGGTCTTGAAGTTCAGGAGGAATGTCATCTACTCGTCCATCCAACATTTTGACATAACCGCCTAGCGGAATTGCGGCAATACTGTATTGAGTCCCATCTTTACCGACTCGTTGCCACAAAGCTTTACCAAAACCAATGGAAAACTTCTCGACTTTGATACCGCAGCGTCTTGCCACCCAAAAGTGACCAAACTCATGCACTGCAACCAAAACACCTAAGGCGACAATGAATGCGAATAAATTCCATATTATGCCGGTCATAACATACGCTCTTTTATTATTTGGCGGGCTTGTCTGCGGGCCATTGTATCTAGCTCTAGTAAGCTTTCCAAGTCATAGCTATGTAACGAAGTGTTTGTCGCACACACTTTTGACAAAGTACTTTCATTAACTCGTGCAATATCCGTAAAACGAATATGGCCTTTTAAAAATGCATCAACTGCAATTTCATTAGCCGCATTAAGTGATGTCGTAGCGTGTTGACCTAAGTAGCAAGCATCAATTGCCAAACCTAGGCATGGATAACGGGAAAAATCTGGAGCCATAAAGGTAAGTTCACTGATTTGCGTAAAATCGAGTGGACGAACACCGGCTTGAATACGCTCTGGATAGTTCATGGTAACAGATATAGGTGTGGCCATATCAGGCTCACCTAATTGAGCCATTACCGAACCATCCAGATATTGCACCATAGAATGAATCACAGATTGAGGGTGAATTAACACTTGTAATTGTTCTTTCGCCGCATTGAACAACCAACGGGCTTCAATGTATTCAAGCCCTTTATTCATCATGGTAGCGGAATCGACGGAAATTTTGGGGCCCATTGACCAGTTAGGATGCGCAATCGCTTGTGCTGGGGTAACCGCAGCAAGCTCACTCACGTCGGTGTAACGAAATGGACCACCTGAACCAGTTAAAATAATATGGGAAACGCCAGCGCCTGCTAAATCACAGCGCCCCATTTGGGTTTGAACTTGGGCAGGAAGACATTGAAAAATCGCATTATGTTCACTGTCTACAGGTAACAATTCCGCACCGTGTCGTTCAACTGCATCGATAAACAGTTGACCAGACATCACTAACGCTTCTTTGTTAGCCAGTAAAATCCGTTTACCTGCTTTTACCGCAGCCATCGTTGGCACTAAACCGGCTGCACCAACAATAGCAGCCATTACGGTATCGACTTCTGCGCAAGAAGCGACGTGACACATCGCTTCTTCGCCGTATAACACTTCTGTTGCTAGTTTTGAGTTGCTTAACTCTGCTTGTAACGCTTGAGCCGCTTCGGCCGTTGCCATGACTGCGTAAGTCGGTCGCCATGTTTCACATAAAGCGCGCATTTTGGCTACGTTTCTTCCTGCTGCGAGAGCGAATACTTCAAATTGCTCTTTATTTTCAGCGACCACTTTTAGTGTGCTCGCACCAATAGAACCTGTTGCACCAAGAATCGTTAACTTACGCATAGCTAAAACCGTTGTTATTTAGTTTAGGCAAGCTAACGCTTGCCTAACTCTTTTAGAAGAAATACAGAAATGCAAAAACTGGGAAGGCTGCCGTTAGGCTATCAATGCGGTCAAGAACACCACCATGTCCTGGAATGATATTGCTACTGTCTTTGATGTCTGATACTCGTTTAAACATACTTTCGACTAGGTCACCCAACACAGAAATACCGACCGTGCATAAAATAGTAAAGTACATCATCGCTGCAGAACTAAAATGCAACTCAAAACCACGGGCGACTAAAGTGCCGACAAGAACGGAAATAACCATCCCCCCCAGCAAGCCTTCAATTGTCTTATTTGGGCTAACAGCAGGTGCCATTTTATGCTTACCAAATCGCTTACCAGCAAAGTAAGCGCCACTGTCTGCAGCCCAAACAATCAAGCACACAAACAGCACCAATTTAGCCCCATGAAAAGCATCGGTTGCCATTGATTCAGCACGTAAATAAACCACACTCCAATAAAATGGTAGTAAGGTCAAAATACCGAATAAATGACGCATCACGCGACTATTTTCCCACCAAGAACGAGATTTAGGATAACTGATGGCTAGATAGCTGGAAATTACCCACCAAATCACGCCAATCACTAGTAAAGAGTAGTGTGAGGAAGTCAAATGATTGAGAGAATTCATATCTGGGTGCAACCAAATCAAGCTGCCAGCCCCGAATACTAATGAAGGAATTAACGCCAAATTACGTGATTTAGCATTAACAAATTGCGTCCATTCCCAGAAACCAATTAAGGTAATTACCGCTAATGCGAAAAGAAACCAAGCAAGGGGCAAGTATAGAATGCCCAAGATAACGAGAGGGGCAAGTATGAGCGCTGTAATAATTCTTTGCTTCAAACTTTGGATCCTATTTTATTATTTTTCCATTAAGGCCTTAATCTGCTCCCCTGTACAACCAAAACGTCGTTCACGGTTCACAAACCAAGAGATAGCTTCAACTAGGCTATCTTCACCAAATTCTGGCCAATAAACTGGCGTGAAATACATCTCAGCATAAGCCAATTGCCACAACAAAAAGTTGCTGATCCGACACTCTCCGCTGGTACGAATAAGTAGATCTACGTCAGGCAAATCGGACATTGAAATATACTGAGCCATTTTGCTCTCATCGATGTCTTCAGGGGTTAATTCCCCATTTGCCACCTGTTGAGCCAATTGCTTCGCTGCTTGCGTAATATCCCACTTACCACCGTAATTAGCCGCAACATTAAGCACCATTCCCGTATTATGACGAGTGAGCTCTTCGGCCTGTTCAATCTTACGTTGTAAACGCGGGTTAAAACGGGAAACATCCCCGATAATACGTAAGCGTAGATTATTCTTATGAAGTCGTTTGACTTCTGATGATAAGACTGTGATAAACAGCTCCATCAGCAACCCTACTTCATCTTCTGGACGTCGCCAATTCTCGCTGCTGAATGCGAAAAGAGTCACTGCCTTGATGCCCAATTTTGCCGCTGTAGTGATGGTTTTGCGAACTGCATCCACACCTTTTTTATGGCCAAATACCCGTGGTTTTCCACGTTCTTTTGCCCAACGGCCGTTACCATCCATAATGATAGCAATGTGTTGAGGTAGCACCTCAGAAGAGAGTTGTGAATCTTGCATTGTTTATTTTGTTTAATACCAAAAGACGTAGATAGTAACGAATAAAAAAACGCTGAGCTGTAAGCACAGCGTTTTTTTTCATTGAATTATTAGAATTATTAGACGTCCATCAACTCTTTTTCTTTTGCAGCAAGAGTCTCATCGATTCTCTTAATTGCTGCATCAGTCAATTTTTGGATGTCTTCTTGCGCTTTACGATCTTCATCTTCGGAGATCTCTTTATCTTTCAAAAGCGCTTTTAGATCGCTGTTAGCATCGCGGCGAATATTACGTACAGCAACACGACCACCTTCGGCTTCACCACGAACGATTTTAACTAAATCGCGACGACGCTCTTCAGTTAATGGTGGCAGCGGAACACGAATAACCGTACCAGCAGACATAGGGTTTAAACCTAAATCTGACATCATGATGGCTTTTTCTACTTTCTGAGTTAGTTCGCGATCAAATACAGTGATTGCTAGAGTACGAGCATCTTCTGCTACCACGTTAGCAACTTGGTTTAGAGGCGTTGGTGCGCCATAGTATTCTACAGAAATACTCGCAAGAAGACTTGGGTGTGCACGACCAGTACGAACCTTAGTCAGGTTTGCTTTCAGCGCTTCAACGCTTTTGTCCATGCGCTCTTGAGCGTCTTTTTTGATCTCATTAATCACGATATCACCTTAATTTTTTATCTCGAGTGTGATTATACTTTAAGCGCTGATCAGCGTGCCTTCCGTTTCACCCATAACAACACGGCGCAATGCACCTGGTTTGTTCATGTTGAAAACGCGAATTGGCATAGAGTGATCGCGAGCCAGCGTAAATGCTGCCAAATCCATCACTTTCAGCTCTTTATCAAGCACATCATTGTAAGCAAGCTTATCATACAGTTGTGCTTCTGGGTTAGCTACAGGATCAGCACTGTAAACTCCATCAACTTTTGTTGCTTTCAATACAACATCCGCTTCGATTTCAATACCACGTAAACACGCAGCAGAATCGGTGGTGAAGAAAGGATTGCCTGTACCTGCAGAGAAAATCACTACGCGACCATCACGTAGTTGGCTGATAGCTTCAGCCCAGTTGTAGTCATCACATACGCCGTTAAGAGGAATAGCAGACATAACGCGAGCGTTAACATAGGCACGATGTAGTGCATCACGCATAGCCAGACCGTTCATTACTGTTGCCAGCATCCCCATATGGTCACCAACAACACGGTTCATACCCGCTTGAGCTAGGCCGGCTCCACGGAACAAGTTTCCGCCCCCGATGACAACACCAACTTGAACCCCTAGTTCTACCAGTTCTTTAATCTCTTGAGCCATACGGTCAAGAACGGCTGGGTCAATACCAAAACCTTCTTCACCTTGTAGAGCTTCACCGCTAAGTTTTAACAAAATCCGTTGATATGCTGGTTTAGGGTTCGTTGTCATGGATCTTACCTTTAAAAGAGTGATTAATTAACAGTCAAGGATAGATTCTAAATGGGAAAGCCTACGTTTAGAACCAATTCGTCACAGCTAATGGAACGGTAGTCGTAAAAAGACCGCAGCCTAAGCTACGGTCTTTAATTAGGCAATATCGTAAAAGATTAACCTTTTTGAGCTGCAGCTACTTCTTCTGCAAAGCTCATTTCTTCTTTCTTCTCGATACCTTCACCTACTTCTAGGCGAATGAAACCAGATACTGTAACGCCAGCTTCTTTAAGCACGTCGCCAACAGTTTTCTTAGGTTCCATGATGAAAGCTTGACCAGTTAGAGAGATTTCGCCAGTGAATTTCTTCATACGGCCAACAACCATTTTCTCTGCGATTTCAGCTGGTTTGCCTTCGTTCATAGCGATTTCAACTTGAACTTGTTTCTCTTTTTCAACTACGTCAGCAGGAACGTCAGAAGGATCTAGGTATTCTGGACGTGATGCAGCAACGTGCATTGCAACGTGTTTAAGAGTTTCTGCGTCGCCTTCACCAGCAACAACAACACCGATTTTCTCGCCGTGACGGTAAGAAGCAACGTGTGCACCATCTAGGTATGCAACGCGACGGATGTTGATGTTTTCGCCGATTTTAGCAATAAGAGCAACGCGAGTTTCTTCGAATTTAGCTTGAAGTTCTTCAACAGAAACTTTAGCTTCAGCAGCAACAGTTGCTACTTCTTCAGCGAATGCTTTAAAACCAGTGTCTTTAGCAACGAAGTCAGTTTGGCAGTTGATTTCAACTAGTGCAGCAAAACCGTTGCCTTCTTTGATGATGATAGTGCCTTCAGCAGCAACGTTACCCGCTTTTTTAGCCGCTTTAGCAGCGCCGCTTTTACGCATGTTTTCGATCGCTAGCTCGATGTCACCGTCAGTTTCAACAAGTGCTTTCTTACATTCCATCATACCTGCGCCAGTACGTTCGCGCAGTTCTTTTACTAGAGCAGCAGTAACAGCCATTCTCTATTCCTCAGTTTAATTCTGGAGTTGGTAAAAATTGGGGGCCTATATCTTCGGCCCCCAATGCTAACTATAACCTAGCTTACAATGACAACTTAATGACACTGCCAACTAAGTGTGACTTAGAGCCGCTATTATTCAGCTTCTACGAAACCGTCTTTTTCAGCGATTGCAGCAACATCTTTGTTGCGACCTTCGTTTACAGATTCAGCAGCAGCGTTCAGGTAAAGTTGAACAGCGCGGATTGCGTCGTCGTTACCTGGAATGATGTAGTCGATACCGTCTGGGTTAGAGTTAGTATCAACAACTGCGAATACTGGAATACCTAGGTTGTTTGCTTCTTTAACAGCGATGTGCTCGTGATCAGCGTCGATTACGAATAGAGCATCTGGAAGACCGCCCATGTCTTTAATACCACCAAGAGATTTCTCTAGCTTCTCCATTTCGCGAGTACGCATTAGAGCTTCTTTCTTAGTCAGTTTGTCAAAAGTACCGTCAGTAGATTGGTTTTCTAGATCTTTCAGACGTTTGATTGATTGACGAACAGTTTTCCAGTTAGTCAGCATACCGCCCAACCAGCGGTTGTTAACGTAGAATTGGTTGCTAGCGATAGCAGCTTCTTTAACAGCTTCAGATGCAGCGCGTTTAGTACCAACGAAAAGAACTTTACCTTTTTTCTCGCCAATTTTGTTTAGCTCAGCTAGAGCTTCATTGAACATTGGTACAGTTTTTTCTAGGTTGATGATATGAACTTTGTTACGAGCGCCAAAGATGAATGGCTTCATTTTTGGGTTCCAGTAACGAGTTTGGTGACCGAAGTGAACACCAGCTTTAAGCATATCGCGCATTGATACAGTTGCCATTATATAATCCTCTATGGGGTTAGGCCTCCACATTCCCCATGCATCCGACCCTTAATGGGCACCCCGGAACACGTGACGGAATGTGTGTGAAATTAAAAGTTAAGTTTAAACACCAAATCTGCTTCGCCATAAATGAAGAAAACAGACCTAGAGTTCGGCGCGCTTTATACCATATTTTGCCCTGTTATGGCTAGAAAAAAATGATATCGGCGATTGTTCACCCTATCGTTATTGCGATGTATTCTTATTCGTATTAAACAGATTATTGCGCTTCATCGCTCGGCTGTTACAATATTGCCCATCGCACATACCCGTGCTCGAATACAAATTGAGAAAGCCGATGTCTGTAATTATTAAGAACGCTGAAGAAATTGAAAAGATGCGCGTCGCTGGTCGTTTGGCCGCTGAAGTGCTAGAAATGATCGAACCTCATGTAAAACCAGGTGTTACCACTGAGGAATTAGATCAAATCTGCCACAAATACATCACAGAAGTTCAGGACGCGATTCCTGCACCACTGAACTACCACGGTTTCCCTAAATCTATCTGTACTTCAATTAATCATATTGTTTGTCATGGTATTCCAGCAACACAAGATGGCGAATACGGTCCTTATGTCCGCCCTGCGGTACTTAAAGATGGCGACATCATGAACATCGATATCACCGTAATCAAAGATGGTTACCACGGTGATACATCAAAAATGTTCTTGGTCGGCGACGTTTCCCCTGCTGACAAACGTTTATGTTTTGTTGCTCAAGAATGTTTGTATATCGCACTGAAAAAAGTAAAACCAGGAGCTCAGCTTGGTGAAATCGGTACTGCGATTGAAAAACATGTCAAAGCCAATAACAAAAATAATCCAACGATGAAATTCTCTATCGTTCGTGATTATTGTGGTCACGGTGTGGGTGCTGGCTTCCACGAAGAGCCACAAGTAGTTCACTACCGTAATAATGACCGAACTATCCTTCGCGAAGGTATGATCTTCACCATCGAACCTATGATTAACGCTGGTAAGTTCGGTTGTCGCCTTGACGAAGAAGACGATTGGACGGTTTACACTGCTGACGGTAAAAACTCAGCCCAGTGGGAACATACCCTACTGGTAACCAAAGAGGGTTGTGAAATCCTAACATTGCGTAAAGACGAAACCATTCCTCGTCACTTCAACAACGCATAAGCACTTTTCAGCTTCAATATGTATCCCAGCCTTGCTGGGATATTTTTTTATCTGAGCCAATCTGCTACAGTCTGATTCAGTTGGAATCTACTCGCATGGAATGCAGTTATGCCTTTTCAATCTCCCAAAACTTTTCAGGACGAACAATTAATTCTTCCTGAAATCAAAAAACAACTCGATCATTTTGCAGCTTATCAAAAAGAGCAATTTCTCCTGCGTGAGCCGATTGCCGATTTGGTCCATGGTCGCTCTTACTACATGGATGAGCTACTACAGCGTCTATGGAGTTTCTACCACTTTGATCGTATCGAAGAGATAGCCCTAGTTGCTGTTGGTGGCTACGGACGTGGTGAATTACACCCGCTCTCAGATATCGACATTTTGGTGGTATCGCAACACGCACTACCAGAAGAATTAGCACTGAAGATCAGTGAATTCATCACTTTTTTGTGGGATTTACGTCTTGAAGTAGGTCATGCAGTGCGCACTGTTACTCAATGCGCCGAGATCGGTAGCGAAGATCTCACCGTGGCAACCAACTTACAAGAAGCTCGATTACTGTGTGGTTGCGCAGATACCTTTCACCATCTAAAAATGGTGATTTTATCGGAATCGTTTTGGCCAAGTGAGACCTTTTACCGAGCTAAGATTCAAGAACAAAAAGAGCGTCATGGTCGTTATCATGACACCACTTACAACCTTGAGCCCGATATAAAAAATACACCGGGAGGGTTGCGTGATATCCATACGTTAGGTTGGGTTGCTCGCCGCCACTTTGGTGCTACTTCACTGTATGAGATGAGTCGCTTCGGTTTTTTAACTGATGCCGAGTATCGAGAACTGCTTGAGTGCCAAGACTTTCTCTGGCGCGTACGCTTTGCTTTGCACCTTGAACTCAAACGTTACGACAACCGCCTGACCTTTGCTCACCAAGCACAAGTTGCCGAACATTTGGGTTTTACCGGCGAAGCAAACCGTCCGGTCGAGATGATGATGAAAGAGTTTTATCGAACACTACGCCGCGTAGTAGAACTCAATCGCATGTTACTCATGTTGTTTAACCAAGCCATCCTCAATAATGGCGAAGAAGATGAACCACAAGTGATTGACGAAGATTTTCAACAACGTGGTAACCTCATCGAAGCGCGTAAACCAGCACTATTTCAAGCTCGGCCAGAAACCATTTTGGATATGTTCCTACATATGGCGAATGACTCATCGATTGAAGGGGTTGCACCAACAACGATGCGCCAATTACGCACCGCCAGACGCCGCTTGAACTTATTCCTGCATTCGATTCCTGAAGCTCGTGAAAAATTCATGGAGCTGGTGCGACATCCGAATGCCTTACAAAATGCCTTTCCACAAATGCATGAACTCGGTGTGCTCGCGACCTATTTGCCACAATGGAGTCATATTGTAGGCCAAATGCAGTTCGACCTTTTTCATGTTTATACTGTGGATGAACATAGTGTACGGCTACTGAAACACATCAATAAGTTTAACGATCCAAACAACTATGAAAAACACCCCATCTGCTGCGAAATTTATCCCCGCACCCAGAAAAAAGAGCTACTGACTTTAGCGGCAATTTTCCACGACATTGGCAAAGGTCGCGGTGGAGACCACTCAGAAATAGGCGCTGTTGAAGCTTATGATTTTTGTTTAGAACATGGATTATCTAAGCCAGAAGCGCGATTAGTCTCTTGGCTAGTGCAAAATCACTTATTGATGTCAGTGACGGCCCAGCGTCGTGACATTTATGACCCAGAGGTGATCATTACGTTTGCCAAAACAGTTCGAGATGAAGAATATCTCGATGCATTAGTCTGTTTAACGGTGGCCGATATTTGCGCGACTAACCCTGAGCTGTGGAACAGTTGGAAACGTACCTTACTTGCAGAACTCTATTATTCCACCCAAAGAGCATTGCGGCGCGGTTTAGAAAACCCCGTCGATGTGCGCGAACGTATTCGCCATAATCAGCAAATGGCATCGGCATTACTGCGTAAAGAAGGCTTCTCACCACAGCAAATCGACATGCTATGGTTACGGTTTAAGGCTGATTATTTTTTACGCCATACCCATAAACAAATCGCTTGGCATTGCGGTCAGCTATTACGCTTGGAAGACCCTACACAGACATTAGTACTTATCAGTAAAAAACCGACCCGGGGTGGTACTGAGATCTTTGTCTACACCAAAGACCAACCCGCCCTATTTGCCAGTGTAGTGGCCGAATTAGACCGTCGTAATTTGAACGTCCACGACGCGCAGATTATGACCAGCAAAGATGGCTATGTATTGGATACCTTTATGGTACTAGACCAGAATGGCGCAGCGATTGACGAGCAATCTCACCCTGCCTTAATTGGTCAATTAGAGAAAGTGTTGCAACATACCGACTCACATAAAGGCAAAACTCGCCGCATTCCTAGAAACTTGAAACACTTTAAAGTCGCCACCCAAGTGGACTTTTTGCCCACCCGCAGCCGCAAACGCACTTTGATAGAATTAGTGGCCTTGGACACACCTGGACTACTTGCCACCATCGGTGCAACATTTGCTGATCTAAACTTAGATTTGCACGGAGCAAAAATCACTACGATTGGGGAACGAGCTGAGGACTTATTTATTCTCACGAGTACCAATGGTGGCCGATTAAATCAAGAGGAAGAAGAGCAGCTACGTCAATCATTGATTGACAATATATCTGAGCTTGCTCCCAACTAACTTATGAGTTAAAGCGATCTTGTCCACAAAGTGATGGTTTTTTCTGCATCTGGCTCTATCTACCACGAAGTCTGGCTGCTACATTGGATTGGATCGTTTTCTCTTTGATATAAATAGAGGTTTCTTATGTTTCCACACCTAAATGGTTTAGGTATTCAGGATCCTACACTGATTGAGCGTTATTCACTTCGTCAGGAAGCACATAAGGACGTGCTGAAAATTTACTTCAAAAAACAGAAAGGCGAACTGTTTGCGAAAAGCGTTAAGTTTAAGTTTCCTCGCCAAATTAAAAATGTGTTAGTTGATGGTGGCACTCATCAATACAAAGAAATTACGGAAATTAGCCGTAACCTCACTTTGATAATTGATGAGCTGAATAAGATCACTAAACCAGAAGTCAAACCCGAAGTCGATGTGAAAGAGAAGATCCTTACCGACTTACGTCATCTGGAAAAAGTCGTCGCGAGTAAAATTGCTGAGATAGAATCGGACCTCGCAAAGCTAAAATAGTTCTTACTTAACCGTTTTTAGTGAGATAGCAAAACGCCTGCTTGATGCAGGCGTTTTTGTTTTACAGAAAAATATCACAGATGATGACTAGATCCAGTTAGCCCAATGGCCAATACCAAATAGACACAAGCCAGCAATCACACCTGCCACTAAATCATCAATCATAATACCTAACCCGCCATGCACGCGTTTATCCAGCCAACTGATTGGCCAAGGTTTAAGCATGTCAAAAAAGCGAAATAGGACAAAACCGGTCAGTACCCAGCGCCAATCAAGCACTGAAATCCCAAGCAAAGGGACAATCAACATGGTGATCCAAAAACCAGCGAATTCGTCCCATACTATCGAGCCGTGATCATGTACTCCCATGTCATCAGAAGTGATCTGACAAATTTTAATCCCCACAATAGAGGCAATTACGACCACTACAACGTAGAGGATGACAGGCAATTGACCAAGCAAAAGAAAAAATGGCACTGAAGCTAATGTTCCCATCGTGCCCGGCACGACAGGTGAAAGTCCACTACCAAAGCCAGTCGCCAAAAGATGCCAAGGATTAGCGAGAGAGAGTCGTTGTTTAGGAGAGGTCATACTACGCCTTAAAATGATCGTATCCGTTGATTTGCCAATCAACGGCTTGGCCTTTATTGTGCAATTCAAACACACCTTGAGGACGAATTTGACCAATACAGGTCACTTTGGTCCCAGTGTGAGCGAGTGCATTCTCTACAGTGCTACGCTGCTCTGCTGGCACCGTAAAGCAAAGTTCATACTCTTCACCACTGGTCAGTGCATATTGAGTCGCCAATGTCTCATCCCCACAATAGGCAAGTAACTCAGAGGAATAAGGGAGCTGGCTAACATCAATGCTCGCACCAACGCCCGAACAGTTTAGGATATGACGCAGGTCGGCAATCAAACCATCGGAAATATCCACTGCAGCAGAAGCATGTGGTAACAGAGCTTGACCAACCACAATACGTGGTGTGGAAATATAGTGACGTTTTTCCAATTCCAAAGCAAAAGGTTTCGTACGCAGTGCACTATCTAAAATGACATCCAGCCCCGCCTTGCTATCCCCAAGCTCTCCGGTCACAAAAATCCAGTCACCCACTTTAGCGCCGCTACGCATCAAGGCTGTGGATTCAGGAATAAAACCTTGTACTGTTAAAGTCATACTAAGCGGGCCACGCGTTGTATCACCACCGATCAATTGCAGATGATAGTAATTAGCGAGCTCAAAAAAGGTATCACAAAATGGCGCAAGCCACACTTCATCCATTTCCGGCAAAGTTAAGGCAAGTGATACCCATGCAGGAGTGGCCCCCATCGCAGCAAGATCACTTAAGTTAGAAGCCAATGCTTTGTGGGCCACCCATGCTGGGTTAGCGCTAGCAAGAAAATGGGTGCCCGCGACGAGAGTATCGGTACTGAGAGCGATACGCACATTCTCTGGCGCTTTTACGATGGCACAATCGTCACCAAGCGACAGATGAACGTCTTTACGATTCACCTGTCTATCTGACAGGTATCTCTGTATAAAATCAAATTCACCAGGCATGAGCTTTTTTCCTAGAATCAGGTTGACGTAAAACAGCGAACCAAGTGGCTCGCGTTCTGCCCTTTGATTTATGGTCTACGTTGTTTAGGGCAGATGCCTGTGACAAATCACAGGTAATAAAAAAGGTCAGCAATGCTGACCTTAGGATTGTATCGCGAATTACGCTTTTTTGCGCACATGAGGTGCTGCTTTATCCAGCACTCCGTTCACAAACTTATGACTTTCTTCTGCAGCAAAAACTTTAGCTAGTTCAATAGCTTCATTAATTACTACTTTGTACGGTACATCTTCACGACGTGTCATTTCGTACATAGCTAAACGCAACAACGCCAGCTCCATCAAATCCAAGTCTTGCATTGGACGAGAAACGAAAGGACGAAGTTTGCTGTCTAACTCTTTGTGGCTAAGGACCACACCGGTCAGCAGGTCACGGAAGTATTCAACATCGGTTTCAGGCGCAGCAAGTGCTGGCTCAGATGCGCGATGCTCTTCCTCATCATATTTGCCACCAGAAAGGAATTGTTCTTCAATCGTAGCCACATTTTCATGTGTAATTTGCCACGAATAAATAGCTTGTAGTGCAAATTGACGTGCATTACGACGTGCGGCTGGTTTCACACTGGCCCCCATTAGGAATCAATTTCAGAAAGAACATTAATCATTTCAAGCGCGCTCAGTGCAGCCTCTGCACCTTTATTACCAGCCTTGGTTCCTGCGCGTTCAATTGCTTGATCAATTGTATCAACTGTTAGCACACCAAAAGCAACAGGGATACTGTACTCTAGTGATACGTGTGCTAACCCTTTATTCATCTCACTACTTACGTATTCGAAGTGTGGTGTACCACCACGGATTACTGTGCCAAGAGAAATAATCGCATCGAATTTGCCAGTTTTAGCAACACGTTGCGCAACTAGAGGGAGTTCAACAGCACCAGGGCAACGAACGACGGTAATGTTATCATCAGCAACCTGACCATGACGCTTCAAAGTATCGATGGCACCAGACAGTAAACTTTCATTGATAAAACTGTTAAAACGAGAAATTACAATTGCAATTTTCGCACTTGGCGCTGGGAAGCCACCTTCGATCACTTTCATAAGCTATCCTTTAAACTCTAATCATCACGTGAGAATCGCCGGATTCTAGCACAAATTTGTGAGGCATATCTAATAGTATTTACGCCAAAACCAACCCGCCCCCACAGCACACTTGCTGTGGAGGAAGGTCTTGATCAAATACTTATTGGCAAACGTATTCGACGACGTTTAAACCAAAGCCACCGAGAGAGTGGTATTTTTTATTTTCGGAAGAGAGTAAACGCATATTACTCACCCCTAAATCGGCTAGGATTTGCGACCCTACACCTACTCGACGCGACGTGCCTGGCTTTTTAGCCATCGCTGGAGCTTCACCTTTATCTTGCATTTCAAATGCTTTCACACGGTGAATCAGTAAATCGCTGCTCTCTTCTTTACCCAAAATAACCAGCACACCACCTTCGTTACCAATACGTGTCATGGCTTGGTCTAGGGTCCAACTCCGATCAGAGTTACGATTACTGCGTAGTAAATCAGTAAAGGTGTCTTGCAGATGTACACGCACCAAAGGCGCATCATCCGCTAAATCGCCCTTCACCAATGCGTAATGAACTTGATCATCAATCACATCTCGATACGTCACCAAATCAAATTCACCAAATTCAGTCGGCAATTTGCACTGAGCAACACGTTCAATGGTGGTTTCGGTGTTGTTACGGTATTCGATTAAAGCAGCAATAGTCCCCAGTTTAATATCGTGTTTTTCAGCAAACACTTCTAAATCAGGACGACGTGCCATGGTGCCATCATCATTGAGGATTTCAACGATCACTGAAGCAGGTTCAAGCCCAGCTAAACGCGCTAAATCGCATCCAGCTTCGGTATGGCCTGCGCGCATTAATACGCCTCCCTCTTGCGCTGCAAGTGGAAACACATGGCCCGGCTGAACTAAGTCCGCTGCTTTGGCATCTTGAGCGACTGCTGCTTGTACGGTTCGTGCGCGATCTGCTGCTGAAATACCAGTGGTAACCCCCTCCGCGGCTTCAATAGACACGGTAAAAGCGGTCGAAAATTGCGCTCCGTTATCTTTAACCATCGGATTAAGGCCAAGACGCGCACAACGTTCTTTGGTTAACGTAAGACAGATCAGGCCGCGACCATGAGTCGCCATAAAGTTAATCGCTTCTGGCGTTACAAACTCAGCCGCCATAATGATATCACCTTCATTTTCACGGTCTTCATCATCCATAAGAATGACCATTTTTCCTTGGCGAATATCATCGATAATTTCTTGAGGCGTACTAATTGTCATACTACTTATCCTATTGCATCATCATTGATCAAATGTCGTGCTTTGCTTAAACATACCGTTTAAGCAAAGCCATTTTGTTGTAAGAATTCTAGCGTAATTCGAGATTCTGGTTGAGTTTCTGCTTCACTGCCACGCAGTAAACGCTCCATGTAGCGAGCCAACACATCCACTTCCAAATTAACTTTACGCCCAACTCGAAATGAATCGATTGTTGTTTCGGATGTAGTGTGCGGCACAATCGTCAACTTAAACGCATTTTTACGTAAGTCATTTACCGTCAGGCTGATACCATCAACGGTAATCGAGCCTTTCTCAGCCACATATTTCGATAGTTCAGCAGGCATTTGAACCCAAAACTCGATCGCACGTCCAACTGGATTACGCTCTACGATTTCACCCACACCATCCACATGGCCTGAAACAATATGACCACCAAAGCGAGTGGTCGGCAACATCGCCTTTTCTAAATTCACTTTGTCGCCAGCTTGGCTATCAACAAAACTCGACTTTTTAAGTGTTTCAACCGAAAGATCCGCTTGATAGGTATGCTGGTCAAAAGCCACTACGGTTAAACAAACCCCGTTAGTTGCAATACTGTCACCCAGTTTTACATCCGACATATCAAGGTTGCCCACTTCAACCGTAACCGTCACATCCTCACCTCGCGGGGTAATCGCACGTAACCGACCTACAGCTTCAACAATTCCAGTAAACATAATTGACTCTTCTTAATTCTTCGGCGTTAATACAACGCGAATATCTGGCCCAACTTGACGCAGATCTTTAATCGTAAAATTCTGTACTTGTGACATATCCGTTAACCCCAACGCTCCGAAAAGCCCACGGCCATCCGACCCCATAATTTTAGGGGCAAGATACAACACAATTTCATCCACCAGCTCTTGTTCAATAAACGATTTAGCTAGTGTCGCTCCCGCTTCAACCCAAACATGGTTGATATTATGTGCGCTGGCGAGTTGTTCAAGCGTATCCACTAACGATAACTGCTGGTCTTCATCCACAGCAACACAAATATCAGCTGCACTGTGAGCGACAGTCAAGACAGGCCCATCCGTTGCATATAACTTAAGCTCTGGTGTTAATTGATGTTGACGATCCAAGATAACGCGAGTTGGTTGACGCAGCTCTTGCTCGGGATACTCTTCTTGTATTGCTGTCGGCAGTTCACTCCAACGCACGTTCAATGAGGCGTTGTCAGCCACAACTGTTTGACTAGTCGAGAGCACAGCACTGGCAAGCGCGCGATAATGCTGAACATCTTTGCGAGCCTGAGGCGAGGTAATCCATTGGCTGCGACCATTCGCTAATGCGGTTTGTCCATCCAAACTGGCCGCCATTTTCAGTTGTACATAAGGACGACCACGCTCCATACGGGTTAAAAACGCTGGATTTAACGCCCGAGCATCTTGCTCCAACAGCCCAACTAACACCTCAACTCCAGCCTCTTGCAGCATCCGAATACCACGCCCAGCGACTTGAGGGTTAGGATCGGTCATGGCACAAATCACTTTTGTCACCCCAGCCTTGATAAGACCTAAAGCACATGGCGGCGTTCGCCCGTAATGAGAACAAGGTTCAAGAGTAACGTAAGCCGTTGCACCAACGGCTTTTTCACCAGCCATACGCATCGCGTGAACTTCTGCATGAGGTTCACCTGCTTTGCGATGGTACCCCTCCCCGACGATTTGTTCGCCAAGCGCAATGACGCAACCAACATTAGGATTAGGAGTGGTAGTAAATATCCCGCGCTTAGCGAGGCTAATCGCACGGGACATCATTTGATGATCAAAAGAGGTAAATTGAGGCATATTGAATTTGAGTTAATCTTCAAGCTTGGCGATTTCTTCGCCAAATTCACGAACATCTTCAAAACTACGATAAACCGACGCAAAACGAATGTACGCGACTTTATCCAGTTCTTTTAGTTGTTCCATTACTAAGTTACCAATTAACTTACTTGGTACTTCTCGCTCACCCGTGGCTCGTAATTTCGATTTAATGGTACTGATGGCCAATTCGATCGAATCAGCGCTAACTGGGCGCTTTTCTAATGCGCGCTGCAATCCACCCACCATTTTATTTTCATCAAATGGTTCTCGGTTGCCATTCGATTTTATTACCCGGGGCATAACCAGCTCAGCGGTTTCGAATGTGGTAAAGCGCTCACTACACGCTAAACACTGGCGACGACGGCGAACTTGATGGCCATCTGCAACCAGCCTTGAGTCGATCACTTTCGTATCGCTCGCAGAACAAAAAGGACAATGCATATCACCTCCATCTCAACGAATTCAAGTGTAACGGAATTCATTCTGGGAAGAAAAGAAAAAGGGGCCATCAGACCCCTTTTTACGTAACTTGATGGTAAAAGTGCTAGCTACGCGACAGATAATCCGCTTTTCCGACCCATTTGTAACTGGTTAACTCCTCAAGTCCCATAGGTCCTCGAGCATGTAACTTCTGAGTTGACACCGCTACTTCGGCACCAAGGCCAAACTGAGCGCCGTCAGTAAAGCGAGTGGAAGCATTCACATACACTGCAGCAGAGCCTGCTGAATTGATGAATTTTTCTGCATGGACAATCGAATTAGTCAAAATGGCATCCGAATGGCTCGCATTGTGTTCATGCATGTGCTCAATCGCTTCATCGACACCAGTCACCACTTTCACGCCCAAGGTATAACTCAGCCACTCGGTATCAAAATCACCATCTTGCGCGTCACGCACTTGGGGTGCATTAGCAAACCACTTGCTTGCAGAAGCATCCGTAACAAAAGTCACTTTATCTCCAATAGCAGTAATGAGCTGTGGTAGTAATTCATCTGCGACACATTGATGCACAAGTAAGGTATCAAGCGAGTTACAAGCAGAAGGACGCTGCGTTTTTGCGTTATCAATTACCGCGATAGCTCGCACTAAATCCGCACTCTCATCGACAAACATATGACTAATACCAAACCCACCGATAATAACGGGAATGGTACTGTTTTCTTTACACATCTTATGTAAACCAGCCCCGCCTCGCGGAATGATCATATCCACATAATCATCGAGTTTAAGAAGCTGTGAGACCAATTCACGGTCAGGTTTCTCAATGTACTGGACCGCAGCAGCTGGTAAATCGGCTTTGCTTAAGGCAGATTGAATCACTTTGACCAATTCCATATTGGAATGAAAGGTCTCTTTACCGCCTCGTAAAATGCTCGCATTACCGGTTTTTAAACACAGTGCGGCAATATCAATCGTCACGTTTGGGCGCGCTTCATAAATCACGCCAATCACACCCAATGGAACACGACGACGAGAAAGTGACATGCCATTTTCTAGCACGCGACTGTCAATTTCACTGCCAACGGGATCGTTTAACGCAATCACATTACGCACATCGGCTGCAATCGCACTAAGACGAGACTCATCAAGCAATAATCGGTCTAGCATCGCATCACTTAAACCAGCGGCTTTACCCGAAGCAATATCTTTGGCATTAGCCGCCAAAATGGCAGGAGCGTGAGCTTCCAACTCATCAGCAATGATCGCTAATGCTTGGTTTTTTTGGGCTGTTGGGGCAATCGCCAATTGAAAAGCCGCTTCTTTCGCCGCTTTTCCCATAATCGTTAAGTCCACACTCATCTCCTATTCTTGAATCACAACCATGTTGTCACGATGAATCACTTCTGAACCATGGTCATAACCAAGGATATCAAAGATCACTTTACTATGTTTACCTGCAATTTTAGCCAAGTCTTCACTCGAATAGGCCACTATGCCGCGTGCTTTTTGCTGGCCTTTACCATCCAAAACTCTAACTACAGCACCGCGAGCAAATACGCCACTCACACTAACAACACCTTTAGCCAGTAGGCTACTGCCTTTTGATTCAACTGCTCGGACTGCACCATCATCAATCACAACATCACCAGAAGATGAAGGTCCGGCAAGAATCCATGTTTTTCGATTCTCTAACGATTCTTCTAGTGGTAGAAAACGGGTTCCTTGCGGATGGTCACTCAGTGCATCAAAAATCACATTTGGCGCACGACCAGCGGCAATGATCACTTCCATACCGGCGCGACGAGCAATATCCGCAGCTTGCAGTTTGGTCGCCATACCGCCTGTGCCCAGCGTTGTACCACTACCGCCAGCAATTTTACGCAAGGTATCATCAATGGTTTTCACTTCTTTGATTAGCTCTGCACTCGGATCTTTACGCGGATCTGCCGTAAAAAGTCCTTTTTGGTCGGTAAGCAATAACAGTTTGTCGGCACCACATAAAATGCCCACTAATGCGGATAAGTTATCGTTATCACCGACTTTGATTTCATTGGTCGCTACCGCATCGTTTTCGTTAACCACGGGCACAATGCCATGCTCCACCAAAGCATGAATCATATCGCGAGCATTTAAGAAACGTTCACGGTCTTCCAAATCGGCACGCGTTAACAACATTTGGCCAATTTTGATTCCATAAATAGAGAACAAGCGTTCCCAAGCTTCAATCAACTGACTCTGCCCTACTGCCGCAAGTAACTGCTTACTTGAGATAGCGTTGGGCAGTGCGGGGTAACCAAGGTGTTCACGTCCGGCAGCGATGGCGCCAGAGGAGACGATCACAACATTGTGACCTTGTTTTTTCAGTTCAGCACACTGCCGCGCTAGTTCAACCATATGAGCGCGATCAAGAGCGAGTGTACCACCGGTAAGAACACTGGTTCCCAGCTTTACAACTATAGTATGCGTTGTATTGCCGCTTTGTTGATGTTTAGTCATGATTTCTTCTGTAATGGGAAAACATTTGAGAGTGGATGTTTTAACAATCAACCAGCCAATAAACAAGCAAAAAAGGTGCTTAAAGCACCTTTTTCTTAATGACCGGAATGTTCGTATGGTATACGACTAGATTGGTAGCGTTATTCTACCGAAGATAAGGATTTCGCAAAGCGCTCATCGAGCATTTTTGCCAATTTTTTCTCAAAGTCGCTTTGAGTTCTTTCCACTTCTGATTGAGCCGATTGAGGAATGGCATCGCCAACCCAATCACCTTCCAAATCATATCGACCTGAATGATATGTTGCTTCAAATCCTGAGTCGGTGGGTGTCAATATCATCCACCAGCCCCAAAATTCGCGTTTTTCCGGAGCCTTTTTGTCGTCCACACACACAGCGAGACAGTCAAACCAGTATGAACCATCTTTCGATTGTTCTTCACGCAAATAAGGACCTACAGTTTTGAAGGCGGCCAACAAACGAAAATGAGTAGGAAGCTTTGTCACTTCTGACATATTGACTCTCCATTTCAATAGTAAAGAAGGGCTATTACTTTTAAGAATCAGATGCTTAAAAAGTAACAGTTCCCACTCTTATCCAATTTGGTCAAAATGTCATCTGTAAAGTTCATCTTCTAGCCACTTTATTGCTAAATCGAGCGCTTGCTCATATCCTCGTGAAATTGTTTTGCTTTTTATTTGCGTAGCTTTGCCATATTGGCTAAACAGCGCCAACAGTTGATTATCTGAATGCGGGGATACAGGATCGCCTTCCAACCCTAAAGCTAAAATGGGCACTTTTGTGCGACGACTCGATAAAAAGCCCTGCACCTTCAAAGACCAAGCCATAATCTGCCCAGCCATACTATTGACATCAACGGCTTTTTTCCCCAAACGAGAAGCCAACACGTCAAGATACATTTTCGACATTTTTTTTAGTTTATCAGATGAAACAAATACATCATGAATGGGCGCTCCTAATGTGACACAAGCGCGAATCTTATCTGGCTCAAGAAAAGATAACCGAGCCATAGCATTGCCCCCAAAACGAAAACCAACTAAACCGACGCGACGATGATCGACCCATGGCAATGAGTGGAGTTGATTTAAGACTTCTTGATGCAATAGTGAAGAGTTTTCACTGATTGACCAATGACTACTAAAACCGATGGAAGGCATATCGAGCGTCAACATCGCAATATCACGCTGAGCTAAGTAATCACGAAACAGACGCCACATATCCGTTTGCAGGATATCCAAGCCACCACTCACAATCACCACCGGCTTTGGCGTATCGGTTTTTGCCAGATGCAAATGACCGATGATTTTTTTGTTTTGAAATGGAAACTCAAGACGCTTGATCACATAGCCTGTTTTTTTAGCCGCTTCTTGATACGCCGCGTTGGCCAACCCTTGTGCTTGGAGGGCCAAATTATCGTTTTTCAGATGTGGGTACCCAGCAATGCTGTAGCAAAGGGACGCACTGAACAACTCATCAGCGCCCTCCTCACCTTCGAGCTCTCTACCGCGCTGTTGATGGCGCATACCAAGTTTGTTCCATTCATAAGCCCAGTTACCACTGTGATAACCGATAACAGTATCAAGCCAATTATCTTCGCTGCGAGAATGTTTAGACGCTGCAATACGTGATAAAACTTCTTCTTGTTCAACAGGATCCACACCCTGCCAAGCCCATTGCAGCCGTCTCAAATTACGATACCAAGCAAATCCTTCACTCTGTTTTTTTTGCTCAAGAAACTCCAAACTACTTGGCATATAAGGAGTAAGAATCGAGGTTTCCTTAGCTTGTTTGTGTTTTTTAAATAACGTCTCGGAAAGGTTTTTACTTCGTTCTTCAGACATAACTGCACGTCTCAAATAATGGTGTCTAATGGCAGGTGACATGACACAACATTCCACTAAATGTATCTCATATCATCAAGAAAGGAGGCTTTAGAGTATCCCTCATAAACGGTGACTGTCTATGCTCAATCGTCTCGAACATGATACCAAAACCGCTATACCCAAGTAACCTTGAGATGCTGTTTCAGCGAAGACACTCCACCCTTGGGGTATATAGTAATAAAAAAAATGGCCCTACAAAGGGCCATTTTCTACTCAATTATGCAAGCTTTACTTTTGTTTACGGTTGATTGGCTCAACAAAAGACAGAGACAAATCCCATGGTTGCTCAATCCAAGTATCTTGTGGAATATCCACAATGTACTGATCAACCAAATCTTTGCCTGCTGGTTTAGCACAAACGGTCACAAATTTCGCTTTTGGGTACATTTCGCGGATTTTACGAGCTGTATCACCGCTATCAACCAAGTCGTCTACCACTAGGTAACCTTCACCATCGTGTTCTGGTGCTTTCACAACCGTCATGTCACGTTGATGATCATGGTCGTAGCTGGAGATACAAACTGTATCTACGTAACGAATACCCAATTCACGAGCGAGGATAGCTGCAGGAACCAAGCCACCACGGCTTACACCTAGGATACCTTTCCATTGTTCTGCAGGCATTTGTAGCTCAGCGAGCTCACGGCAGTACGCCTGCATATTGTCCCAAGTGATAACGAATTTTTTGCTCATTTGTATAACCTAAATTTGAAAAGTGTTGTACCGCTTATCCCATAGCGTATTTGATAACAAATACGATTGCCATAAACCAAACACTGACAGAAACTTCACGAGCTTTGCCACTTAGCAATTTGATAATAGCGTAGGAAATGAAACCAAAAGAAATACCTTCAGCAATCGAGTAAGTCATTGGCATCATGATACATGTAACGGCAGCAGGTGCCGCTTCTGTTAGGTCGTGCCAATCAACGTTAGCAAGACCAGAAAGCATAAGAACAGATACATACAGCAGCGCACCAGCTGTTGCATAAGCAGGGATCATACCTGCAACTGGTGAGAAGAATAATGCAAGCAGGAATAAAAAGCCAACAACAACTGCTGTTAAACCTGTACGACCACCAGCAGCAACACCTGCAGTACTTTCAACGAATGATGTCGTGTTCGATGTACCAAACAGTGCACCAATAGAAGTTGCTGTTGAGTCAGCAAGTAGAGCACGGTTTAGGCGAGGAAGTTTACCATCTTTATCGATCAAGCCCGCTTTAGTTGCAACGCCCATCAATGTACCAGCCGTATCAAAGATATCCACAAATAGGAATGCAAATACCACAGAAATCATACCGACTTGGAATACACCTGCGAAATCCAACTTAAGGAAAGTCGGAGCCATGCTTGGTGGCGCAGAGAAAATACCGTGGTATGGCACATCACCAAAGATAATACCCAAAACAGTAACACTTAAGATTGAAATCATTACTGCGCCAGTGACGTTACGATAAACCAAACCAACAGTGATGAAGAAACCAGCCGCCGCTAATAAACATTTCATTGACGTGATATCACCCAATGAAATCAAAGTTGCCGGGTTATCGACGATGATCCCAGCACTTTGTAGCGCGATAAACGCTAAAAACAGACCGATACCAGCAGAAATACCAGTACGTAAAGACATCGGAATCGAGTTGATAATCCATTCACGAATACGGAATAGGCTTAACAAAATAAAGATAACACCAGAGCAGAATACAGCTGCTAGTGCTACTTCCCATGAGTAGTTCATGCCTTTCACAACAGCAAAGGTAAAGAAGGCGTTCAAGCCCATACCTGGTGCTAATGCGATTGGGTAGTTAGCTACCAAACCCATGATAAAACAACCAGCAGCAGCGGCTAGACAGGTTGCTACGAATACTGAGTCACGATCCATCCCTGTTTCAGATAAAATCGCTGGGTTCACAAAAATGATGTAAGCCATTGTAAGGAAAGTAGTAATCCCCGCAATGACCTCAGTGCGAACGGTCGTACCGTGCTCACCGAGTTTGAAAAGTTTTTCCAGCATGTTCGATTCCTATAAAAGGTAAATTAGTAAACGGTTGCGTAATCGATTGGGCGCAGATTATAAAGTCATAAAATAACAAATTCCAGACAGAATTCGTTACTCATCACATTTTTCGCAGAAAATACTGCAAACAATCCGCTCGTTCTGCATAAGAATTAGGATCTTAGTTCCGTATAAAATTCATATGACAAAACAAATAACTCCTGACCAATTGTTCAGATTGATTTCTCACTCTTTACATTAGAATTGTCAAAGTGAGTCCTGAGTAAACTTTTCCCGACTTTTTGTATTATCTGGTACTACCTTTTTCTACTAACTGGTACTAAGTCTCCTGCTTTTTTGTCGCTAACATAACTTCATCAAAGCGATTGGATTGTCCGTTCACAAATCGCGCAAAAGCGCGCTCTATGGCATCGACGAATATTTGAATACTCAATACCTCTGCTTTGGTGGTTTTTATACCTCAGCTCGTTTTTATAAGGACATACATCATGACGAATCAGGAATGGCAAAGCCGTAAAGAAAAAGTAATCTGTAAAGGCGAAGCAAACCTAGCCCCGGTTTATGCAGCGAAAGCAAAAAATGCCACCATTACCGATATCGAAGGCAATGAGTACATCGATTTCGCAGCAGGTATTGCCGTCGTCAACACGGGTCACAGCCACCCTCGGATCGTTGAAGCAGTAAAAGCTCAACTGGAAAACTTTAGCCACACGTGCTCAACAGTGGTTCCTTACACCAGTTTTGTTGAGTTAGGAGAAGGCGTAGTAGATGCCGCTCCGGGTGATTTTGAAAAGAAAGCCGCTTTCTTAACCACAGGCTCTGAAGCAGTAGAAAACGCGATTAAATTTGCTCGCCATTTCACTGGTCGCCCTGGCGTCATTGCTTTTAAAGGCGGGTTCCACGGCCGTACCAATATGTGTATGGGGCTAACCGGTAAAGTGAACCCTTATAAAGCTGGGTTTGGTCCTTTCCCAAATAACGTGTATCACTTGCCTTACCCAAATGCGTATCACGGAGTCACGGAAGAAGAGAGCCTAGCCGCCTTTGATGACCTGTTTGCTTGTGATATTGAACCCACCCAAATTGCAGCGATCATTTTTGAGCCGATTCAAGGGGAAGGAGGCTTCTATCAAGCGCCAGCATCTTGGGTAAAAGCCATTCGTGAATTGAGTGACCAACATGGCATCGTGATGATTTGTGACGAAATCCAAAGTGGTTTCGCCCGAACTGGCCGTATGTTCGCTTGCGAACACTACGATGTGGTTCCTGATTTGATCACAATCGCAAAAGGTCTTGGCGGTGGCTTCCCTATCTCTGGAGTGGTAGGCCGAGCCGATATCATGGATCACCCGCAAGCGGGCGGCATTGGCGGCACTTATGCTGGTAATGCGATCGCATGTACCGCAGCGGTTGAAGTATTGAAGATCATCAAAGAAGAAAAACTGGTTGAGCGTGCCCAACACATTGGTTTGTTGTTTAAAGAGCAGCTAGAAAGCATGCAAAGCGTGATCCCACAAATTGGTGACATTCGCCAAGTAGGCGCTATGGTGGCTATCGAGCTCAACGATCCTGAAACAAAGGAACCTTTAGCAGCTTTAACCAAACAATTAGTTAAAGCATGTAATGAGAATGGTCTCATTCTGCTTTCTTGTGGCGTGAAAGGTAATGTCATTCGTTTCCTACCACCACTAACGATTGAATCAGAACTGGTTGTAAAAGGTTTAGAGATCGTCAAAGAACAGCTCCAAGCGTTAACTAAGTAGTGAATACCCGCTAACAACAGAAATAAAGCAGCTTTTCAGCTGCTTTATTCATTCCCTAAGCACATATCACGAATTTTAGGCAAAAAAAACGCCACCTCATAGTGAGATGGCGGTGAATCATGGTGAGCCCAAAACGGACTGCGAATGAATTCCAATAATAGGGGTGAACAAACTGTTCGAGTCACAAGGTTTGGTCACATAACCAGCACCTAATGATCAGTGATGTCATCGTCAGACACTCAAACACCACTGGGTAAACCTTTCAAGATCCGCCAAAAAACCTGACTGCTAACCGATTTTTTGATCTTCCTAAGAAGGATCTTCAAGACTCGTCCATTGAGCAATTTAACTTCAACATCGAAGTTGGTTACAAATATACCACCAAGAAAATTTATTACAATACTCATGGTGATAAAAATCACAATTTTTTCTATTATTGACTTAAAACAAATAAATTAAGTAATAAAATTACACATTAGTGAATATTTAAAGACATTGCGCACAAAAAACAGATGAAATTACGTAATAGAACATCTGTGATTTCGTTAGATTGATCATTTCTCATCTAACTGATCTATTGGAGAAAGCTATAAATAACGTAGCAAGATCCGACCGGTTCACATTGAAACGCTACTCCGAATCCGCTTAGGGTGATATGCTGTGAGGTAAATTTGTCCCTCTTGATCCCACGTTGTCTCAAATAACGATGAGCATCAGGAAAGATTACACATCTAGGAGTTATTCGTGTCTGAATTCCATTCTGAAATTAGCTTATTATCCCCAGCCCCTGTTTGGCAGTTCTTTGATAAGATCTGTTCAATTCCTCACCCTTCTAAACATGAAGAGCAACTAGCCTCTTATATTGTTGACTGGGCAAGCAGTGAAGGCTTGGACGTTCGTCGTGATGAAACTGGTAACGTAATCATCAAGAAACCAGCAACTGCGGGTATGGAAGATCGTAAAGGTGTGGTACTACAAGCACACATCGATATGGTTCCTCAGAAAAATGAAGATACCGAGCACGACTTTACTAAAGATCCGATTCAACCGTATGTTGATGGGGAGTGGGTAACAGCAAAAGGTACCACTCTAGGCGCTGATAATGGCATCGGCATGGCTACCTGCCTTGCTGTTTTGGCATCAAAAGAGATCAAACACGGCCCTCTTGAAGTACTGCTAACTATCGATGAAGAAGCTGGCATGACCGGTGCATTTGGTTTGAAAGAAGGTTGGTTAGAAGGTGACATCCTACTTAATACCGATTCAGAAACCGAAGGCGAAGTTTACATGGGTTGTGCTGGTGGTGTAGACGGTGCATTCACGTTCCCAATTCAACGTGAAGCGCTACCTGCCGGTTTCGTCGTCCGTAAATTGATTCTAAAAGGTTTAAAAGGCGGTCACTCTGGTGCAGATATTCATACCGGTCGTGCTAACGCCAATAAACTACTAGGCCGCTTCCTAGCGGACCACACTCAAGGTTTGGATCTTCGCCTTATCGATTTTCGTGGCGGTAGCCTGCGCAATGCAATTCCTCGTGAAGGTTTCGTCACTGTTGCGGTTGCAGAACAAAACCTACCAGCGCTTGATCAAGCATTTAGCGCATTCACTTCTCTTATCCAAGAAGAACTCAATAAAATCGAAACCAACATCGTGACATTTAATGAAGATGTTTCTGGCTCTTTCGACGTTTTCTCAAGTGCATCGCAACAAACCTTTATTGCTGGTTTAAATGCCTGCCCTAACGGCGTAATGCGCATGAGTGATGAAATAGAAGGCGTAGTGGAAACATCTCTTAACGTAGGTGTAATAACAACGGAAGCAGATAAAGTTACCGTATTGTGCTTAATTCGCTCATTAATTGACTCTGGCCGTGAACAAATCGAAGGTATGCTGACTTCTGTAGCTCAATTAGCTGGAGCGGAGATTGAATTCGCTAACGCTTACCCAGGTTGGAAACCCGATGCAGACTCAGCCATCATGCACATCTTCCGTGATATGTATGAAGGGATCTATGGTCACAAGCCTAACATCATGGTGATCCACGCAGGTCTTGAATGTGGTCTATTCAAAAAGCCATACCCTGAAATGGATATGATCTCTTTTGGCCCAACCATCAAGTTCCCTCACTCACCAGATGAGAAAGTCAAAATTGATACTGTGGAATTATTCTGGCAACAAATGCTCAGTTTACTAGAAAATATCCCAACGAAAGCCTAAGCTTAAAAGTCGAATCCTTGGATTCGACTTTTTTTTGGTCTGGCTGAGTGGGCGTCATTGAGTGGTCATATTTTGCCAATAAGCTGTGCTTCTATTGATTGAAAAATTTCTTGAGAATGATTAATAAATTTTGTCGATACGAATGATATTTTTCATTGGCAACAGCAAAGTATCAACTGCTAGAGTTCGCCCCCTCAAGGCTTCGAGTCGAACTCATGCACCGATGCCTCTCCTGACAGCGTAATATTAACTCGCTGCTCCAAAGATGAATTTCAAACTCTCCAACGAAAGACATTATGATGACAGATAAAATGATTGTCGGATGGCGAGAAACCCTCAGCCTTCCTGGCTTAGGCATTATTAAGATTAACGCTAAAATCGACACTGGTGCTCGCACCTCCTGTTTACACGCTTTTCGTGTGGAGACATTTGAACGTGATGAAGCGCCTTGGGTACGTTTTTGGATCCACCCGAAACAACATAATGATGAAGTGGTCACAGAGTGTGAAGCCCCTATCGTTGATGAACGCGTAGTGCGTGACTCTGGTGGACATGAGGAAAAGCGTTACGTTATTCGCACCGATATCTGTATCGGCGGCCAAACTTGGCTAGCTGAAATTACCCTAACTAACAGAGAAAACATGGCATTTCGTATGCTGCTTGGTCGTACAGCCATGCACCATCGTATCGTAGTTGATCCTGTTGAATCATTTTTAATCCCATTTGAGGAAACTGAACAATGAAAATTGGTATTCTGTCGCGCAACGGCTCGCTCTATTCGACCCGACGCCTGATAGAAGCTTGCCAGCAACGTGGCCATGAAGTAAAGGTAATCGATGCTCTACGCTGTTACATGAACATCAACTCAGATAAGCCACAAATTCACTTTAAAGGTGAAGAGCTGATAGATATTGATGCCATTATTCCGCGTATTGGCGCTTCGGTAACTTTTTATGGCACGGCGGTATTGCGTCAATTCGAAATGATGGGCGTGTATCCGGTGAATGAATCCGTTGCGATTAGCCGCTCTCGTGATAAGTTACGCTCAATGCAGCTACTATCGCGCAAAGGTATTGGCATGCCAATTACTGGCTTTGCCAGCAAACCTGACGATGTAAAGGATCTGCTAGATATGGTAGGCGGTGCTCCTGTAGTGATAAAGCTACTTGAAGGCACCCAAGGTATCGGGGTTGTTCTTGCTGAAACCCGAACTGCAGCAGAAAGCGTGATTGAAGCCTTTATGGGCCTAAAAGCGAACATCATGGTGCAGGAATACATCAAAGAAGCAGGTGGTGCCGACATTCGCTGCTTTGTTATCGGTGATAAAGTGATCGCGGCGATGAAACGACAAGGTGCAGAAGGCGAATTTCGGTCTAATCTTCATAGAGGTGGTACCGCATCATTAATAAAAATCACCCCTCAAGAACGCAAAACTGCAATTGAAGCAGCAAAAGCAATGGGACTGAATGTGGCGGGTGTTGATTTGCTGCGCTCAGAACGCGGCCCACTTGTCATGGAAGTCAATTCATCTCCTGGTCTTGAAGGCATAGAAGCCGCAACAGGGAAAGATATTGCCGGCATGATCATCGAATTTATCGAGAAGAATGCGGCAAGCAAAAGGACAAAAACACGTGGAAAAGGTTAAAAAAGTAAGAAAAAACGTCGCTTTTAATCTTCTGGGGGAATCCGTTCCCCCAGCTGGCCGAGCTGTAATAGAACTTGAAGCCGCCAAGCTTTATACCCACTCTCCTTTGTCTATTCCAATAGAAATCATTAATGGTGCCTATGAAGGCCCTGTGATGATGGTCAATGCCGCAATCCATGGGGATGAACTCAATGGAGTAGAAATCGTTCGACAACTGATTAACTCTATTGATGAGAATAAGTTAAAAGGCACACTTATCGCGGTTCCTATTGTTAACGTATTTGGCTTTATTCATAAGTCACGTTACTTACCAGACCGACGCGACTTAAACCGCAGCTTTCCCGGCAGTGAAAAAGGCTCCCTTGCCTCACGCATGGCCCACACCTTTTTCTCGCAAGTCGTCACTCGCTGTAATTACATTATCGACCTACATACTGGCGCAATTCACCGAACCAATTTGCCGCAAATTCGTGCTGATTTGAGCACGCCAGAAACGTTACGCATTGCCCAAGCCTTCGCGACACCAGTGACATTAGATTCGCCATTGCGTGGCGGCTCACTTCGTAGTGAAGCAGAAAAGTGTGGTATCACAGTTCTCACCTATGAAGCGGGTGAAGCACTACGTTTCGATCCTATTGCAATTCACGCCGGTGTCATGGGCATACTAAGAACCATGCAAGCGGTGAATATGCTGAGAAAGAGCCGTAAGAAGACACCGACCACCATCATTGCAAAATCCACCAGTTGGGCTCGTGCTGAAACGGATGGCATCCTACGAACCTTAGTTTCCCTAGGTGACAAAGTAGAGAAAGGACAGACCCTTGCCTACGTCAACTCACCTCTCGGTAAGATAAAAGAAGAACTCAGAGCCAACAAAGGTGGAGTCATCATCGGCCAGCAAACCCTACCTTTAGTTAACGAAGGCGATGCGGTATTTAACATTGCCTATTTCTCTCAAGATGATGAGATTGTTGAGCAGCTTGTTGAAGAGTTTATCGAAGATATTAGTGATATGGAGTTAGAGCCGCTGACTACTGGGTATCTTCAATCTACCCAACCTTAACCTTATCAATACAAAAAGCCCCGCAAATTTGAGGGGCTTTTTGTCATCATGGTCTATATAGCACTTGCTCTTCTGCTGGTTAGCTAAATGAGGCCCAAATAATAGCCGCAACTAATAACGGACAGACCAAACGAATATACCAAGGCCAGATTTTTCCAAACAAGCTATTACGGAACTCATCAAATCCTAGAGAAAGCTCATTAAATTTCGCATTACTTCTCCATACCCAGCCACCAAATAAGCAGAACAGCAGAGCCGTAAAGGGTTGCAAGTATTGCGTTGCAACCATCGCAACCAAACCAAATAAGGTTTCAAAGTGGTAAACGATAACAATACTAAACAAAGCGATAATCAAGCCTAGCACCCATGCAGTTGGTGTACGTTTAGTTTGAAAACGTTCTCCCACCAACGCAACTGGGCATTCCAGCATAGAAATAGACGACGTTAATGCTGCGATAGTCAGCAGTAAGAAGAACACGACAGCAAAGACTTCACCAAGTATGCCTAGGCTATCAAATAGCATGGGTAACACGCGAAATACAAGCGTATCCGAACTCAGTAGCGCACCATCAGCTGCATAAATTGGTACACCTTTATTCATCGCAACAAACATGGCCGGTAACACAACTAACCCTGCAATAAACGCAACCGAAGTATCAACTAACGTCACATTCATCGCCATCTTCGGTAAGTTCTCTTTTTTACTTAAATACGAGCCATAAATCAGCATTGAACAGCCACCGATAGTCAATGAGAAAAAGCCTTGTCCCATCGCTGCCAGTATCAATTTTTTGTCCCAAATTTTTGAAAAATCAGGAATCAAGTAATGACGCAAACCATCCATTGCACCCTGCTGCATCATGATGTAAATAAACATCACACCAAACAGTACAAATAGAGCTGGCATCAATCGAGTGGACCATTTTTCGATCCCATCTTTCACGCCACCTTGGACGATTAAAATCGTAAACACATAAAACAGTACCGTACCAAACAGGTTACGTTCGACACTAAAGCCCTTGAGCCACTGGGTCATCTGATCTAAACCAGCAAGATCAGTTATCGCTCCCAGCATATAACAGATTATCCATCCACCAACGATACTATAAAATGCCAATACAGCACTAGGTACACTTAAGCCTAACCAGCCAACCGCACTCCCTGCTTTTTTTGCCAGTGCGTTATCAGTTAGTGAGCGCATACTATCAACTGGGTTTGCTTGTCCATAGCGGCCAATCGCCATCTCAACAACTAGCATAGGATAAGCTACAACTAAAATGAGTACTAAATACACCAGCAAAAATGCGCCGCCACCATTACTAGCAGCTTGAGTAGGGAATCCCCAAATATTACCTAAGCCTACCGCTGCGCCTGCGGCAGAAAGAATAAATCCAAGACGAGAACCGAATGTCTCTCGAGATGCTGACTGTGCCATTACCACTCACAAATACTTACGAACTAGTTGGCTAGTACAGTAAATTAATTCCACTAATTAATCAATGAATTTAAGTGATGTGAACCAATAAAAAGCCAAACAGTAAACAATTATATCACCCCCACTCTCTCTGATTGTTTTTTATCCTTTAATTCAACCAAACAACCACTTGCCTCGATAAAAACTGATAAGGCGCTGTTAAACAGCGCCTTATCATGATTGAAATGTTTGAGCTTAATGAGCTTAAATAGTAAAGACTTGATAATCTTTGAGTTGTGGAATCTTGTTATGCAAAGACTTTTCTTGCTCAACCATGTTATCGAGTGAATCACATAGCTCTGCACGCTTTTTATTCAGCTCTTTTTGATGCGCTTTTAAGTGATCAGCCATCGACGTTTTGAGTTTCGCCATCAAATCATTTAATTTGGTGAGATTAAATCCCCCCTCTTCTTTCATACTTTGCGCTATGGTATTGAAAGCATTAGTCATAAATTCTCGGCTAAAAAAGACCTTGGCCTTTTCAAACTCTCCCGTCCACTGTTGCTTCATTTGTTCATAACTGCTGGCCGGTAACACGAACTCGCCGTTTTTATAGTAACGACCCTCCCAGTCTTGTGCATAGGAGCGAACCCCCTCCTTTAAATTATCAAATGCACCAGGCTCTCCCATACTGGCAGACAAATCATCGATGACAGAATCCGCCATCGCCAACCCATCAGTAATGACCTGTTTCACCTTAGGAACACTATCACTCATACTTTGGCGAAACCGCCCCATAGCAGACGCTTGTTCTGAATTAAGAGCAACCGATTGACCGTCTATCTGTAACTGATTATCAGCAGCTAGTGTCGCTATTTGACCATCGGCACGATGAATCTCTACTTGGTCATTTCTGATATGTACTTCATTCTTAATATCAACTCGACACTGGGAAGCCAGCGCAGAAGTACAAGTCAGTAGGGTCACGATAAAGAGTATTGGTCTCATCATTTTCTCTCTTAAAAACAAGTAACTGTGTTTAATTACCAGTGTACTTAATTTCACTGCAAATTAAAAAAAGCTAAGTTGCTCTCCAGGAGCTTCAGGTTTGAGCATGACAGATAGTCCGAGCAAACGAATCTCCCGTCCCTGTTGACGTCGCAACACCTCACGGAGCAACCCTTTAAAATCACTAAGCTCCAACTGGGGATGAATATGCTCGATAGTTGTAAGTTGAAAGTCGGCAAACTTCACCTTGATACCTTGCTTGATAATCGCTCTTTCAGGGCAAGCTTTAGTTAGCCGTTGGTCAAGTTCTGGAAATAACTTTCGTTCAATCACCTGCCAGCACTCTTCATAACTAGAGATATTGTGGCTAAACGTACGTTCAACACCAACAGACTTACGTTCTCTCTCAACAATCACTTCTCGACGATCAACGCCGTGGCTTTTCTTCCATAATGACTCACCTAAGCGGCCAAATTTAATCAACAAATCTCGATAATCACTATTTTTGATATCTTCACATAAATAAAACCCGGCACGATTGAGCTTTTCTAGACTCACCTTGCCTACTCCGGGTATTTTCCCCAGCGGCAGTTTATCGACCACGTCTTGAACGTTATCAGGGGGAACAACAAACTGACCGTTCGGTTTATTCATATCCGAAGCCACTTTAGCTAGAAACTTCACTGGAGCAACACCAGCTGAAGCCGTGAGATTCAGCTCTTGCCAAATATCACGCCGAATTGCTTCTGCAATCAATGTGGCACTGCCATGACATAAATGGCTATCTGTAACGTCAAGAAACGCCTCATCAAGGGATAAAGGCTCAATAATTGAGGTATAACGTTGAAAAATAGCATGAATCTGACGAGATACAGATTTGTAAACCTGCATACGTCCAGGTACAAGCAAAAGGTTGGGGCACAATTTAAGGGCTTGTGCGGTAGGCATTGCCGAGTGCAATCCAAATTGACGCGCTTCATAATTACAGGTACTTAAGACGCCACGCTGCTTCTCACTACCACCGACAGCCAGAGGCCGCCCACGGTATTCAGGGTGATCACGCATTTCAACTGCTGCATAAAAACAATCCATATCGATATGAATAATTTTTTTTAGTCGTTCTGTGCTCACATCTTCAGCTCAAATACACTGTATGTAAAAACAGTATACACAATTATCGCAAAACAGACACTTAATTCGGGAATAAAGAGGCGTTTCTCAAATTTAGATCTATTCTTTTTATAGTTAAATAACCGACAAGCGCGTGGGAACAAGGGTGGTGACTTGAATCATAAAATTCTAGTTGTAGAGGACAGTAGAGCTTTTCGTAACTACCTATTTAACCAGCTATCTCAAATTGGCTATGAGGTCATTTGCGCAGAATCCTTGGCAGAAGCGAAACACATCATATCTCAGGGCCATACCTTTTTCTGTGCAGTACTAGATTACTGCTTACCTGACGCTCAAGATGGAGAAGTGATCGACCTAGTGCTTGCTACGAAACAAAAAGTCGTAGTACTTACCGCCACATTCAATGAAAAAGTGCGTGAACGCTGCATCGCCAGAGGAGTATTAGATTATATACTCAAGGACAGCATGAGTTCAGTGTCTTACATCATTCCTATGATGAAACGATTATTTAACAATCAAAATCATCATGCACTTGTTGTAGATGATTCCAAAACCGTTCGTCGCCATGTTTCACAACTTCTTGAACATCAATATATTCGTACAACAACGGCAATTGATGGCAATGATGCACTAAAAAAACTTCAAGAAAATAAAGATATTAGCATTATAATTACCGACCATGACATGCCTCACAAAGACGGCATAGAGATGATTCGTGAAATTCGCCAGTCCGTCAGTAAAAACGAATTAGCCATCTTAGGCGTATCAAGCTCTGAAGATAAAACCATGACGGCCCGCTTTCTTAAAGCGGGAGCTAATGACTTCTTAAACAAACCCTTTAATCAAGAAGAATTTTACTGCCGAGTCCACCAGCTATTGGATATGAAAGAAGCGAATAACGAACTGTTTCGACTGGCTAACCAAGATGCATTAACCGGATTGTGGAATCGGCGCTACTTTTTTAATCAATACAAAGAGCAAACCAAACACAGCTGTCATGTTGCCATGATGGACATCGACCATTTTAAAAAAGTGAACGATACTTGGGGTCATGATGGTGGCGATAAAGTACTCACCTCGGTGGCTCACATACTAAACCTCTACTTTTCCGACTCCGTCGTGGCAAGATTTGGTGGCGAAGAATTTTGTGTTCAGTTTTTCGGCACCTATGATGATTTTATCCAACGGCTCGACAATCTAAGGCAAAGAATAGAGAAAACAACCATTCCCTATTTAGACAACTCAATTCGAGTTACCATCAGCATCGGAACCGCTCAGGGGGATGATAGCGACATCAATCAACTGCTCACCCTTGCAGATAGTCGGCTCTATTTAGCAAAAAACCGGGGACGTAATTTACTCGTAAGCAATTAACATCAACCCGGTTTTATTACCTATCTCAGTTATAAGTTAAGTTAGGCAATACGATCCTTTTCCCATTCCGCAACCAATGCTGCACGTTTGGCGGCTTTCGCTTCGCGACGTTTGCGTGCATCACACGGCTCTGGGCAGTTACACACTTTCTCGATACCTACGGCACCTAAACCACCACAGCTACCACGTACTACTTTTTTCTGGAAGATATAACCTACTGCCATTGCTGCAATCACACAGACAAAGATGGCAAATGTAATCAAAAATGTACTCATAATAATCTGCTCACTTATTTACTGCTTTTTCAGATAAGGGCGAAAAGCCTCTGAAACTTTTTCTTCGAATCCTGTATCCGTTTTCACAATCATCATCACCGCTAAGTGATGTTGCTTAGCAATGGCCATTCCTTGCTCATCGCCTAAAACCATTAATCCCGTGGCTAAGCCATCGGCAGTCATACAAGATGGATGCAATACCGTAACTGACACCACTCGATTATTAATCGGTTTTCCGGTGTCAGGGTCGATAATATGGGAATATCGAATACCATCTTGTTCAAAGTAATTACGGTAATCGCCCGATGTTGCCATGGCCATCGTTCCAGGGCTAATAATTTCCTGAACACTACGTTCATTCGCCACTGGCTTTTCAATTGCTATACGCCATTTTACACCATCACGGTTAAGACCTTTAAGTCGAATTTCTCCACCGATCTCAACCATATAGTTGTCTATACCTGATTGTTCGAGATAATCGGCCACTTGGTCGACTCCCCAACCTTTGGCAAT
Organism: Vibrio tritonius; assembly: GCF_001547935.1. Taxonomy (NCBI): domain Bacteria; kingdom Pseudomonadati; phylum Pseudomonadota; class Gammaproteobacteria; order Vibrionales; family Vibrionaceae; genus Vibrio; species Vibrio tritonius. Next base: position 705,185 of record NZ_AP014635.1, on the reverse strand, counting down.
CGTCGATAAATCGACATACAAATTAGGGATGTCTTTGCTAAGTTGCACACCATCTAATGTCAGATGTGAAATACCGACCTCAGCTCGACGATCTGCTAGTGCCTTGGCAGAAGGCACTTTATCGGGTCTCCCCTCCGGACCAAAACCCCATAAATTCACTAAAGGGCCGACCGTCACATCCAGCTTACCTAATGTTAGCTTATTCAACCGCAGCGCTTCTTTCACTACGGTTGCCGTTTCCTTTGACAGGATAAACGGTTCAGTATCATGAGTCTGATTAAAGCGACTCAATTCTGAATCTTTGCGATACGTCGACATTTGATCGTTCACTTGAACAAGGATCTTATCGATCCCTTGCTGCAATACCGCTGCATCAGGTGATGTTTCTGCAACCAGATATTTCACATTATAAGTCGTCCCCATAGTAGGACCACTTAAATGCACTTGTTCAACTTGACGGCCACAACCGGCTAAAAAAACCAAACATGAGAACAAGACGAAGAGGTATTTCACATACTCACCTTTAATAAACTGGGATAGAGAAAGCATCGTTTGCCTTTCCTATCACAGCTCAGCTTTCCGCGAAAGAAAGCACAATGCATAAAATAATAGCGCAGCCTTAAACGAAAGAATGGCTGACTTCCTATGGAAGCCAGCCATCATTCAGCTTAGAGACCGGAGATTAACCACCGAAGTCATCCAATAGAATGTTTTCGTCTTCAACACCTAGGTTATGTAGCATGTTGATAACAGAAGCGTTCATGATTGGTGGACCACACATGTAGTATTCACAATCTTCTGGTGCTTCATGATCACGTAGGTAGTTTTCGTACACAACGTTGTGGATGAAGCCTGTGTAACCATCCCAGTTATCTTCTGGAGTTGGATCAGACAGAGCTACGTGCCATGTGAAGTTATCGTGTTCAGCTGCTAGCGTATCGAAGTCTTCAACATAGAACATTTCGCGAGTTGAACGAGCACCGTACCAGAATGAAATCTTACGTTTCGAATCTAGACGTTTTAGCTGGTCGAAGATATGAGAACGCATAGGAGCCATACCTGCACCACCACCGATAAATACCATTTCTGCGTCAGTATCTTTCGCGAAGAACTCACCAAATGGGCCAGAAATCGTACACTTATCACCTTCTTTTAGTGACCAGATGTAAGAAGACATTTGACCTGGCGGTACATCAGGGTTACGTGGTGGCGGAGTCGCGATACGCACGTTAAGCATGATGATACCGTGTTCTTCTGGGTAGTTAGCCATTGAGTAAGCACGGATGATAGGCTCATCTACTTTTGACTCATAGCGGAACAGATTGAATTTATCCCAGTCTTCACGGAATTTCTCAGGTACATCAAAGTCTGAGTATTTTACGTGGTGCGCTGGAGCTTCAATCTGAATGTAACCACCTGCACGGAAAGGTACAGATTCGCCATCAGGAATTTGCAGCTTAAGTTCTTTGATGAAGGTTGCTTTGTTATCGTTAGAGATAACAGTACATTCCCATTTTTTCACACCAAAGATCTCTTCTGGCAATTCAAGTTCCATATCAGTTTTCACTGCAACTTGACAAGATAGACGTTCACCTTCGCGAGCTTCACCTTTAGTAATGTGATCAAGCTCTGTAGGTAGAATGTCACCACCGCCAGATTTAACTTTTACGCGACACTGACCACAAGAGCCACCGCCACCACAAGCTGAAGATACGAATACGCCTGCACCAGCAAGAGCACTCAGTAGCTTACCGCCTGGTTGAGTAACGAACGATTTTTCAGGATCGCCGTTGATAGAGATTGTAATGTCACCTGTTGGAACCAGTTTTGATTTAGCGAATAGAATCACTAATACCAATACCAGTACAATCAGAGTAAACATCACTACACCAAGAAGAATAACGTCCATTGACTATTCCTTAATTGTTGCGGTTTACCCGACTTACAGTTGAACACCAGAGAAAGACATAAAGCCAATCGCCATTAGACCAGCAGTGATAAAGGTAATACCTAGACCACGCAGACCAGGAGGTACGTCTGAGTACTTCATTTTCTCACGGATACCTGCAAGAGCAACGATTGCTAGCATCCAGCCCAAACCTGAGCCAAAGCCGTAGACAACCGATTCACCGAAGTTGTAGTCACGTTGTACCATGAAAGATACGCCACCGAAGATTGCACAGTTAACTGTGATCAAAGGTAGGAAGATACCTAACGCGTTGTACAACGGTGGGAAGAAGCGGTCCAGAATCATTTCAAGAATCTGTACTAACGCTGCAATAACACCGATGAAAGTAATAAAGTTAAGGAAGCTTAGGTCGATACCTTCGCCTAGTGCACCTGGCTTAAGCAACAAGTTGTAAACTAGGTTGTTTACCGGAACAGCAATGGTAAGTACCACAGTTACCGCGATACCTAGACCGAATGAAGTCTTAACTTTCTTTGATACAGCAAGGAATGTACACATACCCAAGAAGAAAGACAGCGCCATGTTCTCGATAAAAATCGATCTAACTAGCAAACTAATATAATGTTCCATGACTACCTTACTCCTTCGCTTCTACTTGTTCAGGTTTGAACGTACGAATCGCCCAAATCAGGAAGCCGATTAGGAAGAAAGCTGACGGAGCAAGTAGCATCAAACCATTTGGCTGATACCAACCGCCGTCTTTCACTAGAGGCAGAACTTCCATACCGAAAAGTTTGCCTGAACCCAGAAGCTCACGGAAGAAACCAACAGTGACCAATACGAAACCGTAACCTAGACCGTTTGCAATACCATCAATAAATGATGGGATTGGCGCAGATTTCATAGCAAATGCTTCTGCACGACCCATTACGATACAGTTAGTAATGATCAGACCAACGAATACCGAAAGCTGTTTTGAAACGTCGTAAACGTAAGCTCGCAGAATTTGGTCTACCACGATTACCAAAGAAGCGATAATAGCCATCTGAACGATGATACGTACGCTGCCAGGAATGTGGTTACGAATCAAAGAAACAAAGAAGTTAGAAAACGCAGTTACAAACATAACCGCAATTGTCATTACAAACGCTGTTTCTAGTTTAGTTGTTACAGCAAGAGCAGAACACACACCCAACACTTGAAGTGCAATTGGGTTGTTATCCAATACCGGCTCTAACAAGCTCTTTTTAAGACTTTTTGCACTAGACATTAGTTCAGACCTCCGTCACGAACTTTTGCTAGGAATGGACCATAGCCCATATCGCCTAACCAGAAATTGAATTGGTTTTGAACCCCATTACTAGTTAGTGTTGCACCAGATAGAGCATCAACACCATGTTCAGAACCTGATGGAGCGCCACCTTTTACGATACGAATTGCAGGCTTACCGTTTTCATCAAACAGTTTTTTACCAACAAATTGAGCACGCCATTGTGGGTTCTCAACTTCACCACCCAATCCTGGAGTTTCACCTTGTTCGTAGTAAATGATGCCGTCTACTGTGTTCGCGTCCATTTCAACTGCGACAAACGCGTACATCATAGACCATAGACCATTACCGTGAATTGGTAGAATCATACGAGAAACTTCATCACCATTCTTCACTAGGTAAACAAGACCATAATTTGCACGGTTGATGATTTTCGCTGGATCGTCTTCTGCTTTCAGTTTGATAGACTGTTTTGCGTTGCCCGCTGCAGCACGTTGGTCGTAATCTGCCGCTGAAACACCATCTTTAGTCTCATCAACTAGGTCGCCAGTTGAGAAATCCAATAGTTTTGGTTCGATATACTGTGCGTAAAGATCAGGGATCTTACCTTTAGATAAATCAATGCCTGACACATCTAGAATCTTGCTTTGTTTATCTAGCTTCGCATTCAGTTGTTGTTTATCACGCAGGCTGACTGCCGCTACCGATACGATGATTGAGCACACAAGGCTCAACACGATAACAACAAACAGCGTTTTTTTAATGCTATCGTTATTACTTGCCATAGCGCGCTAGTCTCCGTTTGATGTTTCTTTCGACAACTACGTGGTCGAACAGAGGAGCAAATAGGTTAGAGAACAAGATCGCTAACATCATGCCTTCTGGGTATGCAGGGTTAACCACACGAACCAACACACACATTGCGCCGATTAGAATGCCGTAAGCCCATTTACCTTTATTAGTGAAAGAAGCAGAAACTGGGTCTGTCGCCATGAAGAACATACCAAATGCGAAGCCACCAAGAACTAGGTGCCAATGCCAAGGCATATTGAACATTGCGTTAGTGTCTGAACCAATCACATTAAATAGAGTAGACAGTGCGATCATACCGATCATTACACCGCCGATGATGCGCCATGAAGCAATACCCATGTAAACAATCAGTGCAGCACCGATCAAAAGAGCCAGTGTTGAAGTTTCACCGATTGATCCAGGGATGTTACCTAGGAATGCATCCATCCAAGTGATTGTTTGACCAGTTGCAGCGTTCACTAGTGAACCGCCGCCACCTTGAGCCCATTGGCTAAGAGCAGTTGCACCAGAGAAACCATCCGCTGCAGTCCATACTAAGTCACCCGAGATTTGACCTGGGTAAGCGAAGAATAGGAAAGCACGGCCAGCCAATGCAGGGTTCAAGAAGTTACGACCAGTACCACCGAATACTTCTTTAGCAACAACCACACCGAAGGTAATACCTAGCGCTGCTTGCCATAGAGGTAGTGTTGGTGGAACGATCAATGCAAACAGGATTGAAGTAACAAAGAAACCTTCGTTAACTTCGTGCTTACGAACCATACAGAACAATACTTCCCAGAAACCACCAACGATAAATACCGTCGCATAGATAGGTAGGAAGTAAGTAGCGCCAAGCAGCATTTTGCTGCCCCACCCTGCATCTGCACCCAAAGTGCCACCGATCATTTCGGTGAACCAGTAGTGCCAGTTGCCATTCACAATTGAAGTGAATTGGTCACCTGCATACATGTGATGCAAAGCAGCGATGGCTTGACCACCAGCGTTGTACATACCGAAGAACATGGCAGGGAAAACAGCTAGCCAAACCATGATCATGATGCGTTTTAGGTCAACGGCATCACGGACGTGCGAGCTTTTGTTTGTCACTTGACCAGGAGTATAGAAAATGGTCGCTGCAGCTTCGTAAAGCGCAAACCACATTTCATATTTACCGCCTGGTTCAAAGTGATGCTCGATATCCTCAAGAAACTTTTTAAGGCCCATGAAATTACCCTTCTTTCTCAATCTTATCCAGGCACTCACGAAGTAACGCGCCGTACTCGTATTTACCAGGACATACAAAGGTACATAATGCTAGATCTTCTTCATCCAGTTCTAGAGCCCCTAAGCGCACAGCGCTATCAGAGTCACCGGCACAAAGATCACGCAGCAATAATGTAGGCTCCATGTCTAGCGGCATTACTTTCTCGTAACTACCGATTGGCACCATTGAACGTTCGCTACCACCAGTCGTTGTTGTCATGTTGAACAACTGACCTTTAAACATGTGGCTTAAGAAAGAGCGAGTGACTGAGAACTTGTTCTTACCTGGTAATGCCCAGCCAAGAAACTCTTTGTCACGGCCTTCACGCAATACTGAAACTTGAAGATGGTAACGGCCAAGGTATGCATGTGGGCCAGTTGCATGTGTACCAGAAAGTACAGAACCAGAAATCACTCGAACTTCGCCAGGCATAATTTCGTTATCCAAAATTTCTTCAAGGCTCGCACCTACAACAGTACGAATTAGACGAGGATTATTTACAACTGGGCCAGCAAGAGAAATAACACGTTCTGTGCTCAATTCACCAGTTAGGAACAACTTACCGAACGCAATCACGTCTTGGTAGTTGATAGACCATGCCACATTGTCTGCATTTACAGGGAAAAGGAAATGCATGTGAGTGCCAGGAAGACCTGCTGGGTGAGGACCATCAAAAACATGTTCTTCAACGTTTGACTGAGTCGCACGAGGTAGACTTGTACCTTTTTTACAAACGTACACTTTACCTTCAGTTAGAACTGAAAGAATGTCTAAACCTGCTTTGAAAGCGTCAGATTGTTCATTGATAACGACACTAGGCTCCGCTGCAAGAGGATTGGTATCCATTGCAGTTACAAAAATCGCTTTAGTGTTGGAATCAATTGCTGGTACCTTGCTGAACGGACGAGTACGCAATGCAGTCCAAAGGCCAGAATCCACCAATTGAGTTTTGACCGCTTCACGATCAAGACTTGCAATTTGGTTGGCTTCGAACTTGTTGAATTCAACTTGGTCATCACCTGCTACTTCAATCACAACAGATTGAAGAACACGTTTTGCACCACGGTTGATTTCAGACACAGTACCGCTAGCTGGTGCAGTAAATTTCACGCCAAGGTTCTTTTTGTCTTCAAAAAGTACCTGACCTTTTTTCACTACATCACCTACGCGAACATGCATTGTTGGACGCATGCCAACATACTCTTCGCCAAGCAAGGCGACTTTTTTGATGGCTTTACCATCATTAATCACCTGGGAAGGAGTTCCAGAAATAGGAAGGTCCAAACCCTTTTTTATTGTAATCATACGCACTTGCACTACTTTTTTATCGGGAAAAAGATTCTTTAATTGCGCAAATTTGAGGCGCATATCATTCTCGATTTGCCAGAAATCGTTCTGATTAGAGACTTTCGATGATTGACGCCCCCTAGACACGACATTATCAGTGTCCGCTTTGATGTTATACGTATCATCAAAGTCGCAACATCCTTTTAAAAACCTTGTCACATTTAAGAGTCAAGATTTATCAGGTGCGATAGTTTAGCATTTTTTACGAACTTGATGCCATTCCGGATCATCAGATTTAGCGCGAAAATCATTATTAATCTTCCGCTTTTACTGATAAATCATTTGCTATTTGATACATCGCACAGTAAAAATTATCCACATCATGAATAAGGTCATAAGGGTCAATATAAACCCGAACAATAATTCACCATGTAAATATTGATTTGAGTTGTTTAAAACCTGTTACATTATTGCTCAAAAAAACGCTCTTTGCTTATTATTTGAGCCAAATAGTGGAATTAGTGACCACCAACACACATAGGACTATCAGGACTGCCTGAGGAACGTTCTTTCCACTCGTCAGGTGTATAGGTATGGATCGCCAATGCATGAATATGATTAGCTAACTCTTCAGCCAATGCTTGATTTACTAAGCGATGACGAGCGATTAATCGCAAATTCTCAAACTTGTCACTCACTACAACCACTTTAAAATGACTTTCAGCCCCGGGTGGCACATTGTGCATGTAGCTTTCGTTAACCACACTGAGATATTGAGGTGAAAACTCATTATGGAGTTTTGTTTCAATCACTTCTTGAATCATATTGTATCCTTGTCACATCTGCATGTGGACGATTAATCTTTAATATACCCAAATGACCTCAAGATGCGGTTACTTGGGTATAAACCTCCACAGTGTAACTCTCAAGCTGGCAGAAGAGAAAGGTTTTGGTTTCTTGTTCTTTCACCATTTGCGACAATAGCGTTTCCATCAGTTAACTCATCGTAATTATGAATATTGAGCTTTCGTTACATCATCAAACGCTGACATTGCACCGCTACCCGGTACGCAGCAACGAGACATTGCAAGCATGGGATGCTGGCGATGAATATCTCATTAACCACATTGAAGAGATGGAACTGCCTGATGGATTAAATATTTTAATTCTCAACGATCAATTTGGTGCCCTAAGCTGTTGGTTTTCCGGTAAACACCAAGTAACGGTCATGAGCGATTCGTTCCTCGCTCATAAAGGTATAAAGCATAACTTACAGCAAAATCATTGCCCTGCGGTGACATTACTCACCACAATGGATGCTATACCTAATAAAGTGGATTTGGTTTTAATGCAGATTCCACGCAATAATCGTCATTTAACATGGCAATTAAGCCAATTACGTCAATCTATTGATATTCAGGTTCCGATTATTGCCGTAAATAAGGCCAAAGAGATTCATACGTCAACACTCAATCTATTTAGTCGATATTTGGGCACAACGACGACCTCTTTGGCGTGGAAGAAACATCGTTTGGTATTTAGTACAGCCGATTGTGAGCCAGTTCTCAATGTCAGCCCCAATACCACTTGGCAAGTTACTGATAGTCAGATTGAACTGAACAACCTTCCCAATGTCTATTCGGGAGAAAATCTGGATCAGGGAGCACGTTTTTTGTTGGAACATTTGCCAACCCTTCCAGACTTAGCGCATTTTATTGACTTGGGATGTGGAAACGGCGTTCTTTCAGTAAAAATGGGGCAACTAAATCCTCAGGCGGCTATTACCTGTGTTGATGAAAGTTATATGGCGGTGGAATCAGCGAGGCTGAATCTTATCGCCAATTTGGGAAATGACCGTTCAATAGAATGCGTTGCCAATAACTGCCTCGAACAATTCGCTGCAGGGATGACTGAGTTGGTATTGTGTAACCCTCCGTTTCATCAACAACAGGCGATTACAGATCACATTGCATGGCAAATGTTCTGTGATGCTAAACATGTACTGAAAAAAGGTGGCAAGTTGCTGGTGATCGGTAATCGTCACCTACGGTATGACTTAAAATTATCACGCTTATTCGGCAAGTCGCATGTTAAGACTGTCGCAGGCAATCAAAAGTTTGTTATCTTAGAAGCTATCAAAGGCTAAGCATCTGATGCTAAAACAAAGAAAGGAATTGACCATGAAAAAATTGGTTCTCGCGGCGTCCATCGCCTTACTGACCGCTTGTGCAGCTCCACAACAAGAGCAAGTTAACTTCATGCCTAAAGCTGTCATCAGCAACGCAGACATCGTAAAGAACGCTTCTTTTACCCTAACGAGTAAAGATGTGCGATCAGCTCAATACGTTGCTTTAGTTGATAGCGGTCGTAATCACATTGAACCGATTCATGCCAATCAAAACGTGCGTATCGCACTAGAGAACGCTCTCGCTGAACAATTTGGTTCTCAAGGTTTCAATGTCACAGTCAACAGTGAAAACAGCATAACCGTTCAAGTAGAACAAGCATTAGTAAATGTGAAACACTCCATCATGGAAAATCAGATGGATGCCAAAGTGGTCATTCAACTGACAGCCGAAACCCCGCAAGGTCGCCTAGTAAAAACCTACACGGGAACGGCAAAACGCACTGCTGCATTAAGCGCCAATATTCAAGACGTGCAAATGGTATTTAACGATGTGGTTAATAACGTTTTGAAAGAGATCGCTAATGACTCTGAGCTACAAAACTATATGAAGGAACGCTTCCATGGGTAAGTGGTGGATAGCATTAATTGCTCTAGTTAGCTCAACAGTTTGGTCCGCGCCCCAAGTAACGTTTGAGACCAATCTTGGTGCGTTTACTGTTGAGTTAAACCAAGAAAAGGCGCCAATCACCGTGGCTAACTTTCTGCACTATGTGAAAGATGGTAGTTATGTTGGTAGCCAATTTCACCGAGTGATTCCAGGTTTTATGGCACAAGGTGGCGGCTTTGATGCCAATCTAAAGACGCTGAACACTGAGTTACCAATTAAGAATGAAGCCTATAATGGGTTACGTAATGACACTGCAACGATTGCAATGGCAAGAACCAATAATCCAGATTCGGCTACACGCCAGTTCTTCATTAACTTAAAAGATAATGATTTTCTGAACTTTAGCCGTCAGAATCCAGGTTATGCCGTATTTGGTAAAGTAACTAAAGGCTTTGATGTTATTCAAAAAATGGCAACCAAACCAACACATAATGTTGGTTTCATGCAGGATGTTCCCGTAACACCGATTGTCATAAGCAAAGTAACCCTGACACCCTAGCTTTTTATACATAAGTTTTTAGACATTTATGTGCTGAAAAACTGAAGTAGTTAAGAACCACTTTGACAAAAGCTCCATTGATTTGGAGCTTTTGTTTATCAAGGATGTACTATGCCCCATCACCACGCAACTTCTTGGCGAGAAACGATTCAAAGTTACCTTGACCGCCGTTTACTATGGGTATTTATGCTCGGCTGCTCAAGCGGCTTTCCTTGGGTACTAATTGGCTCCAGCATGTCAGGCTGGTTAAAAGATGCAGGACTTAGCCTAGCCGCTATCGGCTATTTTGGTAGTGTTTTTGCAGTTTATGCCATTAACTTCTGTTGGGCCCCCCTTGTCGACCGAGTAAAAATTCCTATCTTCTATCGCTGGCTTGGTCAGCGCCGCAGTTGGATTTTTGTCTGCCAAATTCTGATTTTTATTGGCACACTGCTGTTAGCAGGAGTCAACCCTGCTGCTCATATTTGGCAAGCTTCGGCACTGGCGTTTTTAATCGCCACCGCCTCAGCTACGCAAGATATTGCCATTGATGCGTTTCGTATCGATAGTTTTGCTAAATCTGAAGAGAGCAAGTTACCTCAAGCATCTGCGATGGCAGTAATTGGTTGGTGGACAGGCTATTCTCTGCCAGGATATTTGGCCTTTATTAATGCCGACAGCTCTGGTTGGAACTCTGTCTTTTACGGCATGGCTGCCATTGTAGTGATATTAATGGTCTTCACCTTACTGGTAAAAGAGCCGAACAATCATCGTGAACAATTGCAACAACAGGCAGAACAGCGTTATCGCAAAAACATGAATGGTCCGATAATGACTTGGTGGTCAGTCACCGTCGTTGAACCTTTCGCGGATTTTTTCCGCCGCAACGGGCCCCAAGTAGCATTAACTCTGCTGTTATTCGTTTTTCTGTTTAAAATCGGTGAAGCTTTCTTAGGCAGAATGTCTATCGCATTCTATAAAGAAGTGGGCTTTAGTAACGAACAAATTGGCTATTATTCCAAACTGCTCGGCTGGGGTATTACCATGCTGTTTACCTTTGTGGGCAGTATGGTCAATGTCCGTTTTGGTATTGTGCGCGGCTTGATAGTAGGCGGCATTGCGATGTCTGCGAGCAATTTGATGTTTGCTTGGTTGGCACAAGTTGGACCCAATGAACATATACTGCTTGCTGCTATAATAACGGACAATTTCACCACAGCGTTCTCCACAGTCGCTTTTGTTTCTTTCCTTACTCTTTTGACCGGACAAGCGTTCTCTGCTACCCAATATGCGCTATTGGCATCGTTAGGGAATTTTAGTCGAACGACACTCTCTTCGTTTAGCGGACAATTAGCAGAGTATCTCAATGACTGGTCACTGTTCTTTGTTCTCACAGCGATTATGGTGATCCCGAGTCTTATCATGCTCTATAGCTTGAGACACTACTTCGATGCGTTACTCGACAAAGCCAAACAAAGAGATGATTAACGACCTAGCACTAACCTAAAAACCGTTAGATGGCAGTTAAACAAAGTGGGTGAGCAATCGTTGCTGCACTTGAGTAGGGGGACAAAACCGGTCCCCCTCTGCGGGATTTAAGGATAGACCCCACGACCAAACAGGTTAAATAGTCTTGCTATCCCTTGAGTAAATACCATGCTATCTGTCAACACAGTTAGGCATAAGCAATTCTGCCCCACCGCCGTTTTCGGCGAATGCCTGATACTTGCGTCGCGTAGTATGAAGTCCCCAGCATGATACTCACCGTCTTCGTCACTAAAACCACCATGCAATACCAAGGTTGCCTCTGTGCCTTTATGGGTGTGCTGCGGTACCAACACATTTTGTCCGATGTAGAGTAAATTCACACGGCTAGACTCTTCATTATGCAAGGGCAAACTGTACACCTTGCCTGCATAACTACGCCATTCCGGTTGGCTCTTTAGTAAGTGATGTAACGCTTTGGGAACCCGTAAACTAACACCATCTATGTCCACTTTAGGGGAGCAAAGTAGCGCTGGAGATGTCGGTCTAGCGCTAATCTGGGGCATTTCGGTAATCTTCTCCAGCATATCGTCCCAATGTCCACTGGCAGCGTCATTAGCATCCGTATCTAAGCCATAAGGCTCTGACTCAGGTAAACTATGCAATTGCTGGCCTGCGAGTTCCTCTAACCGAAACAATTGACTGCGACAAGCTGGACAAAACTCAAGATGCGCCGATACAGCGATACTATGCCCGATATCCAATTGCCCGAGCGCGTAGGCTTCAAGCATGTCTATTGAAGGATGATGACTCATAATTGCTCCACATCTATCGCTACACGCAGCTTTTCTACTGCGAGACGTAACCGAGATTTAACGGTACCTAAAGGTATATTGAAAAGGTCAGCAACTTGCTGTTGCGGCATTTCGTCAATAAATACTGCTTTCACAATATCTTGCTGAGCCTGAGGTAGCAGAGTCAGTTTTTGCAAAACCTGCTCTTTCAACCTTTCATGCTCGGGAGCGTAATGCTCAACTAAATCGGGAGGACAGTATTCTGTTGGCCAGATATCGTCGGCAAACAGGTAGGCTTCTTGCCCTTTCTGCTTGCGAATAACGTCGAAACAATGATTGCGAGCGATAGTAAAAATCCAAGTTGAAAGGGCGCTCTTCGATCCATCGAAAAGATGTGCTTTCTGCCACACAACTGCCATCACATCTTGAACTAACTCTGCTGCGACCTGATCCGAGTGCACAAACTTAAAGACAAAGGACCTTAATTTCGGCGCATAAAAGCGAAATACCAACGCATATGCATCCTTGTCGTGCTGCTTAATCCTCTCCATACAATCGGTCCACTCTTTGCGGCCATATTGGCTAGGAGGCATTGATTCATTCCGTTCAATACGCATAGTAACATCGAGTCCGTGGTTGCTGACCTAAATAAACCGGATAGAAAACCTATCCAGATATACCCAAATGACCTCAAGATGCAGACTTCAGAGCTTCATCAACGAGCACAGGTCAAGCTCAATGACGGAAGGAATGGTCATTCCCTTTCAACGTCATTGGGCGCAGAAATGGGCTTGTTGATGAGCTCCCAAGGGGCGAGTTGTATTCGCTCCTATGCTGAGTTACCGATTTTCTACGTAGAATAACTAGGTATTCAAATCGGTGCCTTGCCTATGAGCGAATACATTCTCGCTGAAACCGCATCTTGAGGTTACTTGGGTATAAGTGTCATACGCAGGGCTGCAAAAAAGGATCACTCTCCGTCCCCAAAAGATTCGATAGCATTGAGCAGGTACGATAGCGCTTTGTCACAATCATTGTTTTGAGATATTTGATCGAACTGCTGATTTACTAATGGCATGAGCTCCAGCCAGCGCTGTGTAACCCAACTCGCGTCATCATAAAAACAGTGAGTATAAAGTTCACCTAATTGAGGAAAATCTCTATACACTTTCTGCAAACGATGAGCCAAGAAAGCTTCATTTTCGTCCATGTGACGAACAGGCCAAGAAGGTAATAGATCGATTTTTGCCATTCGCAAACCATCAAACTCCGACCTGACACTGCGGATTTTAAACCGTTTAGCTCCAACCACAGTAATACCGAGCAAGCCATCCCCTAAGGTCTCAAAATCGACAATTTTAACCCAAGTACCAAAGTGCGATAACGGGTTGCTCTTTTTGTCTGCACTGCTGTCGTACAAACAGATGCCAAAGCCAGTGTCTGTTTTACTGGCTTGAGCAACCATCCGCTGGTAGCGAGGTTCAAAAATTCTTAATTTCATTTTTCCTTCAGGCATCAAAACCGATCCTAAAGGAAACAACATGATCTCTTCCACACATCACCTCTTTTCGATACTGATGGCAGATCGTACGTTAAGCAAATTAAATGCGATCAGTTCACAATTTCTTATTTAAAGATAGCAAACGTTTCCTTATCGCGAATTTCGACAAGCATACGATTAAGATCACATAAAACCTGCAAAAATGTGTAATAAAAATAAAGTTCCGTTGAAATTTTTATTTACGTGATTCAGATCACCAAAAATGATCTGTGTTACATAATTTACCTCTTTTAATTGAGATATTTATCGCTATCATCGCCCTGAATGGAAGCTCAGAAACGTTATCGACCTTCTGAATCACAATATAAACGTAGAGAATCACAGAAATGCGCAAATTACTTTTAGCTTTGGGTTTAGCAGCATCAGTTTCTGCACCAGCAATGGCAGCAGATTACACTGACGGCGACACACACAAAAATGATTACAAGTGGATGCAGTTCAACTTAATGTATGTACTTGATGAGAAACCAGGAAACACTGACCACGAATACTTTGAAATGGAATTTGGCGGTCGTTCTGGAATTTTCGATCTTTATGGTTACCTAGATGTATTTAACCTAGCGGACAAAGACAGCAACGATAAAGCTGGTAGCGACAAAATGTTTGCTAAATTTGCGCCTCGTATGTCTCTTGACGGTCTATTCAACACTGACCTATCAGTTGGTCCAATCAAAGAATGGTACGTTGCTAACTACACCACTATCGATGGCGGTTCTACTGGTGGCTACGCAACCAAAAACGGTATCGGTACTGACGTAATGGTGCCTTGGTTTGGTAAAGTACAATTCAACCTGTACAAATCTTATAACATCAAGAAAAACGAGTGGAACGGTTACCAATTCTCTACTGTATGGTTTAAACCTGTTGTTAACTTCGACAACGGTTCATTCATCGCTTACCAAGGTTACTTAGATTACGAATTTGACCTACAAGAAAAAGCGGGCGCATCTTCTAGCCACGGCCTTGCATGGTTCAACGGTCTATACTGGCACAACGACCGCTTTGCAGCGGGTTACGGTCTAAAAGTATTTGATGACGTTTACGGTATCAAAGATTCTTCAGCTTTACGTTCTTCAGGCGTTTCTCACTACTTCGACGTAACTTACAAGTTCTAATCCAACTTGTTTGTTGAATGTCTAAATGGCGCGACATCCGCGCCATTTTTTATTTGGCATTCGAAAAAACAATCATTATTCTTGCCTCTGTTTAGCGCAGTACAGAGGTGAGAATGAATATTGTGGTTGTTGGTCCTGGAGCCATAGGCTCTCTTTGGGCTTATCACCTGCACCAAGCAGGTCATCGTGTCAGTTTGTGGCACCACACCCCGTCGCAATCCGGTTTGTATCCTCTTTCATTATGCACTCTTGCAGAAGACACATTGCCAACCATCGATTTTACCACTAATGATACCGAGGCATTAAAAACCGCGGATCTGCTCTTAGTGACCGTCAAAGCATGGCAACTCGAACCCGCATTACTCCCGTTGATCCAGCACCTTCATCCCGATACGATCATCGTCTGTATGCAAAATGGCATGGGGGCAACAGATAGTGTTTACGAGAAAATTCAGCACTTCCCACTTGTATTAGCCACCACGACCCATGGTGCATTTAAAACGGATGCCCAGCAAGTTTGCCACTCGGGACTGGGCCAAACCATGTTGGGGGCTGCAAACTTATCTGGCGAACAATGTACTTTTCTTGCAGAAGTATTTAACCATGCCCTCAGCGAAGTGCTGTGGGTGAGCGACATTCGTATTCCTCTATGGAACAAGCTGGCGATTAACTGCGTCATCAATCCACTCACTGCAATTCATCAATGCCCCAATGGCGCATTGGATGAAGAACAATTTAGCCCCATAATCAAAGCCTTATTAGGTGAAATTGCCGCGGTCATGAGTGCTGAAAGTCTCACAACTTCGCTGGAAGAACTCTCGTTACGAGTCCATCAGGTCATTGTCGCCACGAAAGCCAATCACTCCTCGATGAAACAGGACATTGCCCAGCAAAGGCGAACCGAGATAGACTTCATTACTGGATACCTTATTCAACAAGCACAGCAACACCATATTGCTGTGCCAAATAACTTACGTCTGTTTGAACAAATCAAACAGATGGAGCAACTATGGATACAAGCATGACAAAACGTATACTCGTCCCTATCGCGCCCGGCACTGAAGAGATGGAAGCCATTACTGTGATCGATATTCTGACTCGAGCTGGTTACCAAGTCACTGTTGCCAGTGCTGACTTTAATGGCAGCTTAACCATGAAGGCCTCGCGTGGGGTAACACTAACGGCTGATTGCACTCTAGTGGATATTGCTGATGAAGAATTTGACGCCGTGGTTCTCTCTGGTGGAGTCGGTGGTGCCGAGGTCTTTCGTGACAGTACCGTGCTAATTGAAATCGTGCGCCAACAAAAATACGATGGTCGTCTCGTGGCTGCAATTTGTGCCGCGCCCGCCATCGTTTTACAGCATCATGATCTGTTCCCTGGAGCCATCATGACTTGCCACCCTAATTTCCAAGACAACATTCCGGCAGACCTATTACGCGCAAGACGTGTCACCTATGATGTACTCAATAATCTGTTGACCAGTCAGGGACCAGGTTCAGCATTAGAATTTGCTATCGAAATTATCATTCAATTGTCAGGAAAAGAACTTGCGCGACAAGTGGCAGAACCTATGGTCGTTCTACCACAATTGCAATACGACAAACTTGGTGAAGAGCAGTAACAACTTATGTGGGACTCAGAGATCCGAGCGCAATTTCCAGCGTTCACTCAAACCATAAACGACATGCCACTGGTCTATTTAGACAGTGCTGCAACAACACAAAAGCCTACAGTTGTCATTGAAGCAATGGCCGATTACTACCGTTTTCACAACGCTAATGTGCACCGTGGTAGTCATAGCATGACAGCTGAAGCGACAGCTAAATTTGAGCAAGCTCGTCAAACTGTAGCTGATTTTATTGGCGCGCCAAGTAAAGAGACCATTATTTGGACTCGTGGTGCAACCGAATCAATCAATTTAGTTGCCCAAAGCTACGCCCGTAATGCGCTCAACACCGGCGATGAAATACTGGTGTGTGAAAACGAACACCACGCCAATATCGTGCCTTGGCAATTGGTCGCAGAACAAACTGGAGCAAAAGTCGTCAAAGTGCCGATTACCGCCAACGGAGAGTTCGATTTTGCTCAATTTACCCAGTTGCTGAGTGAGCGCTGTAAGTTGGTCGCTATTGCCCATATGACCAATGTGACTGGTGCTCGCCAGCCCATTGAGCAGGTGATTGCCGCTGCACATCAAATCGGCGCCAAAGTGTTAGTCGATGGGGCTCAAGGTATTGTGCATGAAAAAGTGGATGTGCAAGCCTTAGACGCTGACTTTTACCTCTTCTCTGGCCATAAGATCTACGCACCCAACGGGATTGGCGTGCTTTATGGCAAAGCAGACATACTCGCTCAAATGCCGCCTTGGCATGGTGGCGGAAAAATGGTGGAGAAAGTCTCTTTTTCTGGCACCACCTTTGCAAATCCACCAGCTCGCTTTGAAGCAGGAACCCCTAACGTCGCGGGTGCGATCGGTCTGGCCTGCGCGATTGATTGGTATCAACAGTTTGATAGTGAGGCGGTACATCACCATCTGCATCAATTACAAACAGCAACGTATCAAGCATTACAGCAAATGTCTGATGTCCAAATCATTGGCTATCAGCCTAATGCTACTGTGCTCAGCTTTATCATGCCTGGTATTCACCATCAAGACATTGCAACCCTGCTCAATCAGCAAGGTATCGCGGTAAGGGAAGGTCATCATTGTGCTCATCCTCTAATGGACGCACTCAATATCAAAGGCACGGTGCGCATCTCGTTTGG
This sequence comes from Vibrio tritonius, assembly GCF_001547935.1. NCBI lineage: Bacteria > Pseudomonadati > Pseudomonadota > Gammaproteobacteria > Vibrionales > Vibrionaceae > Vibrio > Vibrio tritonius. The sequence goes on along the minus strand of NZ_AP014635.1, from coordinate 687,663 downwards.
TATTTACAACACATTTGATGATGTCGAGCGCTTAATAGCTGCACTCAATAAAGCCATCGATATTTTATAGGCTTTACTATCGTTAGAAACATTCGTGATCGTTAAAACAAATAGCCCACCTCAATTCGGTGGGCTATTTTTATTTGTCAGCTATCTATCAGCAATTAAGCAACGGCTTTAATCTGCTCTACTATCGCTTTTAAACCATTACCACGTGAAGGTGATAAATGCTCTATTAAGCCAAGCTGAGCGAAGTAATCATCTACATCAAATAGAGCGATTTCTTTCGCTGTTAAACCATCAAAAGCTGCGAGTACAATAGCAATTAAACCGCGCACAATCCGCGCATCGGAATCAGCATGAAAATACCAATTATCATGCACTTGCTGAGCTAACAACCATACTTGGCTTTCACAACCACTGACGGTCACTTGATCCGTTTTTAGCACATCACTCATAACCGGTAGCTGTTTACCCCACATAACAACTTGGCGATAACGATCTTCCCAGCTAGTAAACTGACTCATGGTATCAATAATATTTCGATGGGTAATTGCAGTACCAAAAGGACTTTCAGGAAAAGGCGACATCACTCACTCCATAAAGCAGGACCGACAACTAACCGATCATACTTTTGCTTAACTATTTTTTGAATATTTATTAATAATTTTCTCTACGATGCGAGAAACCGCAACAAAACCAAATGTTGCTGTCACGACAGTTGCCGCACCAAACCCAGACGCACAATCCATTCGTTTAGGACCTTCTGCCGTGGCTTTGGTATTACAAACCGACCCATCCGCTTGTGGGTATTTAAGCTGCTCGGTTGAGAACACGCAATCAATGCCAAACTTACGTGCTGGATTGGTTGGGAAATTATGGTGACGACGTAAACGATCTTTGAGTTTTTTCGCTAAAGGGTCTTGAATCGTCTTAGTTAAATCGGCCACGGTAATCTGAGTAGGATCCGTCTGACCGCCGGCTCCACCTGTAGTAATCACTTTAATTTTATTACTGCGGCAGTAAGCCAACAACGCAGCTTTGGCTTTAACACTATCAATGGCATCTAAAACGTAGTCATACTCTTTTGACAGATACTCATGTTGATTGTCGGGCGTAATGAAATCGTCAATGAGGTTAACCTTACACTCAGGGTTTATCAGTTTAACACGCTCAGCCATCACTTCTATTTTGCTTTGTCCGACCGTACCTGTCATCGCATGAATTTGACGGTTAATATTGGTCACGCACACGTCATCCATATCGATCAACGTTAGCTCACCTATCCCTGTACGAGCTAGTGCTTCCACAGCCCAAGAGCCTACCCCACCAATACCTATGACGCACACATGTGCCGCACGAAGGATATCCACTTCGCTATTACCGTATAAACGTCGTGTACCACCAAAACGTTGGTTATAACTGTCTGAGGCTGGGGAGTCTAGTTCACGCATAACACCAATCCAATGCAGGTCTATCAAAAAGAAAGAGTGCGTTTTATACGCACTCTTTCTACAAATGTCTATCTCTTGCAAGCAAGATGGGTCTATTCTAGCTTTTCTGGCGGCAGAGCCCAAGGGGCTTGTGTACTTGAGTCTTTTAAACCTAACTTCCATACTCGGCCAAAGTGCTTATAGTGACCCGCTTCGGTGCCAGCTCTTGGTCCCATGCCATGGTAAAGATCAAGATGATTCTGTTTCACCGCACCACCAGTATCAAGCACAATCAACAGTCTGAGTTGATGAGCACCAGACCAAGTTCCATCGGCGTTAAGCAAAGGAACCTCCGCCAAAATAGGCGTTCCCATAGGGAAGATTGAACGGTCACCAGCAACGGATGCCATCGGCAATAATGGCACCCCAGCCGTTCCACTTACCGGAGCTGCTGCACGTGGTAGAAAGAACACAAAAGAAGGGTTTTGTTCAAGTAACTCACGCACTTCTTCTTCATTATGATTTAGTACCCAATCTTTGATAGCCTTGAGTGACATTTTTTCCCGTGGCACTTCACCGCGGTCGATTAAAATCTTACCAATCGAGATATACGCTTTATTGTTTTTACCGCCGTAGGCAAAATACTCTAGCGAGTCATCGTCACCAAAATGAACAAAGCCACTGCCTTGCACTTCCATAATAAATGGGTCAATCATGTTACTGGCGTAACCCAGCTCTAACCCTTTGCCTGCTAAAGCACCATCATAGATTTGCGCACGTGTTGGACAGTCTTGATCGCACTGTGGCGCACCGTAAACTGGGTATTTATAGGTTTCATCTTTCTCATGGCGCATCTCGATCACAGGAGAGAAGTAGCCCGTAAAGAGTACATTGCCTTCTTTGTCACCGCCGCCTAACTGCGCAGACTGAATCCCATATTTTGCTAATTGAGTCGGATCGCCACTTTCCATCACCCACTCATTGAGTTTTTCATAAAGAGGCTGGTACATATTCGCTAATGACGGAGAGCTCGACACCACCGCTTCGCTCTGCTTCTCAAACGTTGCATAGTCGCGCGGTGCATTAGAACTAACTTGGTCGACTTGATTAAGAATACTGGGAAAATTTTTATCAAGATATTGCTGCCCTCGGTCAGTAGGAGCACAGCCAAACAAAAGGGTCAGGCAAACAAAAGGTAAAGCACGTTTTATCACAAGCAGAGCATCCGTAAAATCAGGTTCACACCAAGAATGGCAAACTCCGCCTTGAAGCGCAATGTTGGAAAGGTTACCTAATGTTATTTTTGTATTTTTCTGACAGTCGGAACACAGGGCTGTAATAAGAAGGAGAAATTAATTTCATTTCCGTCAGTTCGTCATTGGTCATTTTGAACTTGTAATTAATCCCCCCCGCCCGATAACTCAAAAACGTACCATCAAACTTGTAGCGCGTGGTCACCGTGTGACCTTGAACTGAAATAGCGTTCTTTTTCACTTCTATTGTTTGCGCGGAGTATGACGGAACATTTTGTTCAACCCACCGCCCGTGGATAGCCATTTCAGGCGCAAAAAGCAATTGAGCCTTCAAATAAAGATGACCATACATTAATGCAGCAATTAAAGTACCAAGAACCGCTACGCCTAGTAGCGACCATTCAAGGATTTTTGTCTTACGAGATGCCAAGTTTCATTACCTAACCTACTCCGGTAGTGAAGTAGGTTTAATTCAATTAACGGAATGAAACTCGATGAGAGTTCCACACTTTTATGCCCAAATAACCTCTAGACACTGTTTCAGCATCTTCAAATAACTTGGGTATATTCATTCTATGATGTCTTTATCAATAAAGTGTAACCCATGAAAAGTAGACTCCAAAGCTAAGTCGTAAATATTTGCAGTAGAATCAAAAAAACACCTTGCTCTGTCGTGAATAAAAAGTCATTATTTAGACATATATAACCACAAAGGTATCAAGCAGTGAAAATACGCAGTACCGCACTAGTAAAAGGTTTCAGGCAGTCTGTACCCTACGTAAATGCCCACCGAGATAAAACCATGGTTGTAATGTTAGGTGGCGAAGGGATAGCAGATAAAAACTTTCCAAATATTATTAGTGACTTAGCTTTACTCCATAGTTTGGGTGTAAAAATCGTTCTTGTGTATGGCGCTCGCCCGCAAATAAACCACTTGCTTGACCAACATGACCATTCAACCCCTTACCATAAAGGTATCCGCGTAACGGATGAAACGGCTTTAGGATTAGTTATGCAAGCGGCAGGACAACTTCAGCTCGCGATCACAGCTCGTTTATCCATGAACATCAATAACACACCAATGGCAGGTAACAAACTGAACATCGTCAGTGGCAATTTTGTTATTGCTCAACCGCTTGGTGTGGATAACGGCATTGACTACTGTCATAGTGGTAAAGTGCGTCGTATTGATATCGAAGGTATCAATCGTATTCTCAATCAAGATTCAATCGTTCTTTTAGGACCCATTGCTAGCTCAGTAACCGGTGAGTGTTTTAACTTGTTATCTGAAGAAATCGCCACTCAAGTTGCCATACGTCTGAAGGCCGACAAGTTGATCGGTTTCTGTTCTGCTCAGGGGATCATTGATGAACGTGGCAATGCCATTGCCGAGCTATTTCCAGCCGAAGTAGAAGAGTTAATCCGCAAGTTAGAATCGGAAAGTAACCCAACCCTTGATGACACCACAGGAACGCTTCGTTTCCTACGAGCCTCTGTCTCAGCCTGCCGTGCTGGGGTTACTCGCAGCCACTTAGTCAGTTACAAAGACGATGGCGCCTTAATTCAAGAATTGTTCTCTTTTGATGGCATCGGTACTCAAGTGGTTACCGCGCGCACCGAACAAGTTCGCCAAGCACACATTGATGATATCAGCGGGATTTTCGACCTGATTTTACCATTAGAAGAACAAGGTATTTTGGTACGTCGTTCTCGTGAACAGCTAGAACAAGAAATCCATAAGTTTACCGTGATTGAAAAAGACCGCTTAATCATAGGTTGTGCAGCACTCTATCCATATCATGATGAAAAAATGGCCGAAATGGCCTGCGTTGCTATCCATCAAGACTACCGTGACGGGCACCGCGGCTTGGTCCTTTTGGAACATATGAAACACGAAGCAAAAAACATCGGCATCAAGCAACTCTTTGTTTTAACAACACAAAGCTTACATTGGTTTAGAGAACAAGGTTTTATAGAAGTCGGGGTAGAGGCCCTACCAGTGGCAAAACAAAGTTTGTACAACTATCAAAGAAAATCAAAAATTCTAGTTTTAAATCTTTGATATAGTTCATAAAAACTTAATTTTTAATTCTCAAACTTGGGAAATTAATACAAAAAAGTAACTTTTTTACACAATTGATTATTAAATGATCACTTCCCATTTAATACCATTGTCTGTAAAATCCGCACCTCTGTGATACATATCATGTTTTTTTGTATCATAAATGAGCTGAAAACGTCAGATTGAATTATCACTTTGCGCAATTGTTTGGCATTGTGATTATGTTGTACTCATGGATATGACGGTCAGCCCAATAAAGTTGTATATCAAGGATTGGTATAACACTGGCAGGGATGATTTTTACTACTGATTTAACTCGTAATTCATAGCATGAAATCAATGAAGACCGTCATTTGTAATTCACTACAAAGTTTTTGGGATATGGCTGATAACGAGCTGTTAGAAGGCCTAAATGTACACTGTGTATTCCATGTAAACGATCAGCTTAAAAGCTATATTCTCGGTACTCGTGATCGTTATAAAATCAATCAAATTAGCTTCTCTAAAGTGATTCGTCAGGCTTGTTAATAAAACGCTTTAGGTTAAACATACGCTTTTGTTAAAGATACTTGAGAGGAGATAGCTCTCCTCTCGTAAACGGCTCAATGAAATCGCTCCCTAAGCCCACTTGCTCTGCGAGTTTGGATTTTTATCCCCCGCTTCAAAACACCCAGATCGCAATACAGATCTAATCGCTGCTTTGCACGGGTAATCCCGGTATAGATCAACTCTCGCGTCAAAATAGGGCTAAACTCTGGCGGCAAAATCATTAGGGTATGGTTAAATTCACTCCCTTGCGATTTGTGAATGGTCATTGCATAAGCCGTTTCATGAGGTGGTACACGACTTGGCAGTACACCTTTCACACTGCCATCAGGCAATTCAAAATAGACTTTTAAGCGGCGAGACTCATCAGACTCATCCTCCAAGCACAGCCCGATATCACCGTTATACAACCCTAAGCCATGATCGTTACTGGTCACCATCACAGGTCTACCATGATACCAAAGCTCATCCTGCGTTTTAATTTTCTTGCGTGCAGCTAGAGCGCGCTCAACGCGCAAGTTCAGACCAAGCACCCCAAAATCACCTTCACGCACTGCGCACAACAAACGTATCTGACTAAACTGCTGTAATGCCATTTTGGCTTTTAACGTCATCGATATTTGCTGATGTTCATCGTAAAAAGAACGTTGCGCCGTATCGAGATACTCAGAATAACCTTTGACTAAAGTTTGAATCATCTGCTGATACGCATCACTGCTCAACGGATGATGTTCAATATCACTAAACTTTTGTTCCCACACGGTATCCAAGCGTAGTGCCTGACCACTATTGACCGCGCGAGCCAATTGACCAATTCCTGAGCTGGCATTAAAACGATAACTTTTTTGCAGCATACACAAACAATCCGCTATCGCGCTGGTTTTATCGGTTGAGCCATGTTGGGAATGAGCTAACGTGGCAAAGCCCGTAAGATCAGCCAAACGCTGGCCCTGTTCGTGCCCATACCCCAAAGGTAAAAAGGAACAAATATCCCCCAGCACGGCGCCGGCCTCAACTGATGCCAACTGGTCTTTATCCCCCAGCAACACTAAGCGAGCGTGTTTCGGTAAGGCTTCCACCAATTTGACCATCAGTGATAGATCCACCATCGAAGCTTCATCGACCACCAGTAAATCCAAATGCAAAGGGTTGTGCTGATGATGACGAAACTCAACGCTGTGTGGCATCGCACCAAGTAAGCGGTGAATGGTGCTCGACTCAGTAGGGATCAATGCTTTTAGCTCCGGCTCTACCGGGAGCTTTTCCACTGCTTTCGCAATCGATTCGGTAAGACGTGCGGCTGCTTTGCCTGTCGGGGCCACCAATTTTATGGTCGGCGTGGAGCCACTTTGTGTCGCTTGACTAATCAGCGCTGCGAGCAATTTGGTCACTGTGGTGGTTTTACCTGTACCAGGGCCTCCAGAGATAACCGTAAAGCGCCGGGTTAATGCTACTGCTGCCGCCACTTTTTGCCAGTTGAGACAAGCCGATAACGGCACTAGCGAGTCTAATTTCTCTAATTGTTCAGGTGTCGTGGCTTGTGTAACACAGCGATCAATACCCTGCCAATCCAAACCATCCGGGGCAACAATATCCAGCAAGTCATTCACTTTTCGTTGTCGTTCAACTTGCGATGCAATACCAGACAACTGCTTAAATATCAGCAAATAGTCTCGACTAAATAGCTCATCAAGACGTTCTCGGAGCTTTTGGACACCCGTAGCCTCAAAGCTCAAAGGGCTGGCAAATTGGCCCAATTTTTGCGCCAATATCACTTCGTAATACCAATAACGATGTAGATAGAGTCGGTTGCCATCAAAGACTAACGGCGTTGCCTGTTCGCCATTTGATACGAGTGAACTTTGGTTAAGTAAGCCAATCCAATCGGTTGCAAGCCAATCACGCTGGAATGCTTCGGCACTGGCACCATACACACCTAACTTACTGAGAAAATCAGTGAGCTGACCGTTTTCATCCCACATTGGCAAACAGATATGACCGCGCCCTAGTTCAGCACTCAGTACCGCAGCCAAAAAGGTCAGCGGCATCTCTTGCGGTTGACATTGAGCACCGATAAAACGGGCAAATTGATAATCGAGTTGGCGAATCGCGCCCTGCTCTGCCAGTAAAGACAAATCCGTAAGAGGTGACGTATTCATAGATCCAACTCCATCTGACCTTGAGACGTTTGACGAACATCCGGCTCTTGACCATCAATCAAATTATCCAACTCCGTTAAGAAAGCGTTACTTGGTTTGGCATGGAATATTCCATTATTAGGCTGGCCATCCACCCCACGTAAAAACAGATAATAAACCCCACCAAAGTGACGTTCATAATCGTAATCGGCAAGACGACTACGCAAAAAACGATGCAATGCTAGTGAGTAAATTTGGTACTGCAAATCGTAGCGGTGCTCTGCCATCGCTTGCTCAAGCCGCGCGCCGCGATAGGCCTCTGGCTCATCCCCCAAGTGATTCGATTTCCAGTCGAGCACGTAATACTTGCCCTGATGTTCAAACACTAAGTCGATGAAACCTTTAAGCATGCCCTGCACAGTATAAAAACCGAGGTCGCCCGCTTTAGCTGACAAAGGGTCATGACGATGCGTCACCCGATTAAGCCCTGGGGCATCCAATACCGTAATCGGTAGTAAAAACTCCATTTCCACTAAGCGCTGCTGTGGCGTCTTTTCACTTAAATACAGTTTGTTACCATCTAATGGAGTATTCATAACCGAATCAATCAGTTGTGTTAGAACGGGTAACCATTCGAGATCAAGTTGCTCTCTTTCCATCAGTTCAATAATGATTTGCTGGTTACTGTCACTCCCTGCCGGCTGAGTAAACTCCACCTGTTCAAACAGACTATGTAAAAACGTCCCTGGCTGCGCTCCACGCGGAAAGGTAAAAATCGACCGCTCAGGTTCGAGCAGTAAGGTTTCATCTTGTTCATCGGCAGAATCAATATCAAAGCCTGATATTTCGACAGTAGCATCCACATTGTGATGGCTGCCTTGTTTCACCAAACCTGAATAGCTGGTTATCCGCCAATGACGATCAATCGAGGTTTGCAACTCTTTGACTGGCAGAGAATCGTGCGGATTCTCTTGGGCTTGATACGGTTGCTCAGGCCTTGTGGGTGGCTCTGCCACTGTCGCGTTTAAATGTGCAATCGCAGCAGAGAGTGAACTTGCCAGTAATTCAATGCCCCCCTCTTGACCATTTTGCAGCAAAAAGCCCATCGCACTCTGATGTACCCCGGTTGGCTCTTTGGTTGAACGACCATTACGCAGTGGCGCGACACCGATAAAACAGCCATACACTGCACGGGTTAACGCCACATAAATCAAACGCAAATCTTCCGCTAAACGTTCTTTGTCTGCTTGAGCTAACGCCGCATCATTGCCGGTAATATCTAACATGGTTTTACCACTTGAGGCATCGTAATATTTCCCCTCAGAGGCGGCTCGATAGCCAATGACAAACGGCAAAAAGACCAAGTCATATTCCAAACCTTTCGATTTGTGAATCGTGACGATTTGCACCAAGTTACGTTCTGATTCTAACCGCTGAATTTGGTCATCACTGCCACCTAAACCTTGCGCGACATCGGTCATGGTCTGCGCTAACCAACGCAGCAAGCCGTGGTCACTGTCGATATCTTGATTGGCTTGTTGCAGCAGTTCACCGATGTGCAAGTAATCGGTCAAATGGCGCTCGCCATCCGCTTCTTCAAGCCAACGTTCAGCGATATGACGCAAGCTCAGTACCGCGCGTAGCATCGGCAATACACCACGCTCAGTCCACAGTTTGCGATAAGATTTAAACTCATTAACGGCACTTTCCCACACGTTCTCATCGTTATTGAGCGCATCCAATTGCTTGGCATTCAAGGCAAATAGCGGACTGGCCAACGCCGCTCTTAGCGTGCGGTCATTTTCTGGGTTCAATACCGCTTGGAGCAAACGCTGAATATCACTCGCAACACTGCTGGTAAACACGCTGTCGCGGTTAGAAAGATAGACACTGGCAATCCCTTGTGCCGCCAGCGCCTCTTTTACCATGCGCCCCTCACTGCCGGTTCTCACCAGTACAGCAATGTCGCCCGCCGTGATACTTTGGTTTTGATTAAATGTGGCATTGTCTTGCTGCGCAGCACTCAAAATAGTCTGAATTTGGCTGGCCGTCGCCTCAGCCATGATTTTGAGATAATCCCCTTTGGTCATCAAAGAGCCTTCGGTATCAGGCGACCAATAAGTCAACGCAGGCTGCTTTTCGTTACCAATAAACCAGCCTTTTTGCTCCGCCTTAGGGCTTGCATTAACTGGATAGAATGGAATGTCATCATCATAAATAAAAGGGCTATCTGGGCGAGCAAACACTTGGTTGACGCACGCTACCATATCCGCACTTGAGCGCCAGTTGGTGCCCAAGGTGTAATGCGCTGACACCTGATTGCGCGCGCGAATATAGGTAAAGATGTCTGCGCCACGAAACGCATAAATCGCCTGTTTCGGGTCACCGATCATAAACAGGCCGGTTTGTGGATGCGCCAAGTAAATACGGCTAAAAATACTGTATTGCAATGGGTCGGTATCTTGGAATTCATCGATCATCGCTACCGGATAAAGCTGGCGAATCCGCTCTGCCAAAATGTCATCGTCATCGTTTTCCAACGCGGCAGAAAGCTGAGTAAGCAGGTCATCAAACGAGAGCCACTGCTTGGTCTGTTTCGCTTTGGCCAGCATCTGACGGCATTCGCTAATCGCATGGGCAAGCAGTGGCGCTTCAAGATTGACTGGCTGAGCTAAAAACTGCTCAATGGCGCCAAACACCGGGTGCTCAGGTGCGGTTCCTTTTGGTGTCTTTTCAATTAAAATCGCTTGAGAAAAACGTTCTAATTTATCGGGAACATCGTAACCGGTGGTCTCAGAACTCGCCCACAGGCTCACCGCAGCAATCCATTCAGGTAGGGATTTTTTGGTGTAGCTGCGCTTATTCACATCTGAGTTGGCAATACACCCCTCGATATCCGATTCATGTTCGCGCCACAGGGCTTTCAATTCATCGATACGCTGTAAATTTTGCTGATGCAACTGTGCCAAATCACCACTCATAGGTAGAGTCGTTAAGGTCAGTGGTGCTCCAGTCAAATACCCACTGATACGCGCTAACAAATCGGCAGGGGAACCCCACATACGACGAATTTCGGCGGCTAAAGGCAACGGTAAAGGATAAAACTGACGACGCCAATAATCGGCCACCACCTGAGCTTTCAAATGACTCTCATCGGTTACAAATTCGTTATTAAACCGACTGCCCGATTCAAACGCGTTTTGCGTGAGCATCCGCTGACAAAAACCATGGATGGTATACACCGCCGCCTCATCCATCTGACGTTCCGCTTCGGTTAGCAGTTGTACCGCCAGTGGATGGTCATCGTATTCCACCAGCAAGGGCTTAATCACAGGGTCGTCGCTGACCCCGCGAGCAAACGCCATTTTGGCGGCATGAATACGCGCACGAATACGATCGCGTAACTCTGCCGTTGCCGCTTCGGTAAAGGTCACAACCAAGATTTGATCAACCGTTAATGGTATGGCATGACGGGTGTCAGCCGTGCCATGCCCCAAAATCAAACGCAGATACAAACCAGCGATGGTAAAGGTTTTACCTGTCCCCGCAGACGCTTCAATCAGCCGTGCGCCATGCAATGGAAAAGTCATCGTATCCAAAGCGATAGGTTCGATGTGCGACGTTACCGACATGATGTATTACCTTTCAAATTCTTAAGCCAAAGCATATGTGATCCAAGCTGCAATATTGGTATTTAGTACCATAAAACAGCAAGTTGCCCTATTTTTGTGAGAGATCGTTCACAGCGCACCATCGCGGTGCTCGATAGAATTCAATCCATCTTAGCGCTGATGGTGGTCACCACCTTCAGACGGATACCGAATTACAGGTCCCTCTGACCCGTGGCCGTACAGCAAACACCCTACACAACACAACGATTTTCTGACGGCCACAAATTCCTGCTTCATTCCCAAACTCAACGCCATCATTGTTCCATACCATCTTGCATCGCCAAGCGCGGCGTCTGTAACACCAACGCACTGTTGGTACGAACTTGCTGTGCTAGTTCATCATTCCACTGTGGCCAAATACGTTGAATGTACGGATTATTGCCTTCCCCCGTGGTCATATACCCATCGTTAAACGTATCGGCCATTTTCTTCAATGACTTCTCTTCATCATCAACCCAATTACCCCGTGAGAATCCAGCTTCAACACAGGCCAGTGCAGTACGAGGGAAATAGGCTAATGGCTCGGTGAGCCCTTGATAGAACAGACGCACCAGCTCATTGAGCATTGCGATTGCCTCTTCTTTCGACGCCATCGGTGGCAATATTTGATGCACTACGCCCTCTTTACGATCGTAACCAATCACATGCGTCGATTTACTGTACCCTGCTAAACTCATGCACAGATGATCAATCCAAGCCGCTAAAATATCTTGCGCCCGAATTGATCCGCTGCGGTAACGCAGTAACCCTGATTGATAGACCTGAGTTAGCCATCCGGTGAGTCGAATCGGTTTACCTTCACCAAGGAAGTTAAGTTGAGCATTCACCTCAATGTCCTCAAGTGGCTGCGCGGTTAAAAAGCGAATCCGCTGCGCCAATTCTTGGGTTTGAACTCGGTTGGTTTCCAATTCCAACGTACCAAATGCTCCCACAGGCAGTTTGCCCTGCGCACGCTGCTGTTTCGCGAAATGGTCTATTGCCTCTTGTTGCTCCACTTCACTTTGACAACTGAGCAGTAAGTCCAAAAGCTCATCACGTAATTGGTAACTTTCCAGTCCGCCGAGAGCAAATGGCTCATCGTCTTCCATCACCGCTTGTGGCATTTCAAATTGCACTTTGAGGCGACGATTAAAGAAGTACTGCACTGGCAAACGCCAAAAACGTTGCAACTCGACCAGATCCAGTTCCAGAGGAAAGGTGGCATCCAACAAATAATCATCCAGCGGGAGATTAAACTGACCCGCAGCACTGCCTTGACGCAGCGCCGCTGGCACCCATTCACGCGCATAACTGCCATCACGCAAGAAGCTATCTGGGCTAAACGGTACCATGGCATGATGCTGTACTAAATGGTCAACCAAGCGCTCACCCGATTGGTCACTATCTAGGGCTTCATCGCCGAATAACGCATAATTCTGTTGGCAATACTCGAGTAACTCGCTGACTAAAACAGAAGGAACCCGTTCAGTGTTGTCCTGTATTGAACGCCCAACAAAGCTGATATACAGCGTTTTTTGTGCTGATAACATGGCTTCCAAAAACAGGTAACGGTCGTCATCGCGCCGTGAACGATCGCCCGGTCGAGTACGATTATTCATTAAATCAAACCCTTCCGGCGGCATAGTACGTGGATAAACACCATCGTTCATTCCCAGCAAGCAGACGACATTAAATGGAATCGAGCGCATTGGCATCAAGGTACAGAAGTTCACTTGCCCAGCTAAGAAACGCTGACTAACTCGCGTTCCCGACAGCTTGTTATTGAGGTACTGGCTGATGATGATCGGGGCAATATCCTGCTCGTAACGCGCATCAACTAATTGCTCTTTCAATTGCGTTAAGGTGTCACGAATCGATTGCAGCGCTAGCTCACCTTCCAGATCCACAGCAAAGAAATCGACGAGCAATGTGTAAAGCACTTCACGCCACGCATCAACCGATTGAGTTTGACTCAACAGACGGCGATATCGACTCACTGTTTCAATAAAGTGAGCTAACTTACCGGCTAATTCTGCACTCATGCCCTGCACTTCGTTATAAGGAGCCAGAGCTAACGCTTCGTTCTCATAAAGGTCGACACTTGGCGGCATTGCATAGCCAAGTAACATACGAGCAATACCAAACTCCCACGTGTTTTGTTGGGTTTTCGGCAGATCAAATTCTGTAGCGGTCGTCTCATTCAGCCCCCAACGAATGCCCGACTCTTCTATCCATAATTTAGCAGTGGCAAATTCCTCTTCATCGAGGTCAAAACGCGCCATCATCGCTGGGGTTTCTAACAGTTCGAGTAACTCAGAAGCCAGACAACGCGATTGAGGAAGATTCACCAACTGCAGAAATGCCGTCAGCATGGGGCTTTCTTGATCGGCAGTACGGTCAGAAATCGAATACGGAATAAAGCGATCACCCGGTGCATTACCAAACACCGCTTGAATGTAAGGGCTGTAAGCATTGATGTCCGACACCATCACAATAATATCGCGCGGCTTTAAGTCGGGATGACGATCAAACATCGCCAGCAATTGATCATGTAACACTTCCACTTCCCGCATCGGGCTATGGCACGCATGGAAGGTAACCGAATGGTCATCACGGTCGATTTGTGGCTTGTGGTCGCTACTTTCCAACAGTTGTTCGTTTTGATGCTCTTCGAGATTGAGAATATCCGCCTGCAGTTGATGTAGCAGATTATCGCGGTCGACATCGATAAACAGTTGGTGCTCTTCATTATCGCTTTGGGCTAACAGATAAAGATTATCGCGCCCCAGTTTGCCCATTGAGGCCAATAAGCTGTTGCCTACTGCACCCGCCGTATGCAGCTCATCAGTAGCATAATCGTCGATTGAGCCTTTAAGTGGCGACACTTCCCCAGCCACTTCAATCGATTGCGCTTTTAAGATCAGCTTTTTGCGACGCTGGCTTTCCATCCGTGCGAGAGTTTTCTTATCACGAATGTCCCCCCAATAGTGCTGACAGGGATTAGTAAACATTAAATGGACATCAATGTGTTCACCCAAGGCTTTTAACGCTTCCATATAGCGAGGCGGCAATGAGGAAATACCAAAAATAAACAGCCGGTTAGGCAAGATCGATACATCCACTTGACCATTGGCTAAGGCGGAAATAAAACTGTCGTAGAGATTGGCACGATGATAATGAGACTGCCCTAAGTCTAAGGTGTACTGATAAAGATCACGCCATAAAATCGACTGCCAAGGCTGCTCCCCTTCCAGTTCAGCGACTTCTTCGCCCGCTTCCCACGTTGCAATCCAATCTGGGCGATACACCAAATAACCATCGAAAATATCGGCGATTTTCTCCGCCAACTGGTAGCACTTAGATTGATCATCATCTTGCTCTAGATAACGGCGCAGCGGCGCGAACTCGTCACGGGGCAGTAGCGCGGGTAACCGCTCCATCAATTTCCACGTCATTGCTTCTTTGTTAAACGCACTGCGTTTGGGTACATCGGGCAAAATGCGGGTAAACATTTCCCAGATAAAGGTCGCAGGCAGTGGAAAATCAATATTAGCGGCCACCCCAAGCTCAGCAGCCAACGCCATTTTTAGCCACTGAGACATACCCGGACTTTGTACCAAGATTTGCTCAGCATCAAATGGATTCGCAAGGGGGTCATTTTTAATCAAATAGACCAGCAGAATTTTAAGAGAATCGACTTTATTGGAATGATAAACGGTAAACACGATGCGCTCTGTATCTCTGACGTTAACTGATTTGAGAGTAACATATCCCCTAGTAACCTATGAGCAAATTCCTGTATTTGCTACGCAAAGGGTTAGCAAACACTCAATTTGCTGCTTAGTTAGCACCCTCGGTTGCACTTATGGGCCTTTTCGAGAATCATATCTTTCTCCTTTGAACATGATGACCAGTTAAATGAGCAGCCATATCACTCTCAAGCAGCTTCGGGTTTTTACGATAATTACCCAACTAAAAACCATTACTGCCGCAGCAGACAAACTCTATCTGTCCAAAGCAGCCGTCAGCATGACCTTGTCGGAGCTAGAAAAGCAGTTAGGTCATGCCTTGTTCGATCGAGTGAATAACCGTTTAATTCTCAATCAAGAGGGGCAAAAACTGCTGCCTTTTGCCGATGAACTGCTCCATCGCTTAGATGACCTTGACCATGTGTTTAATGACCAACAAACCCTATCAGGCCAACTGCACATTGGTGCCAGTGACACCATAGGTAACCAAGTGGTGCCTTACTTACTCAGTCAATTTCGTCAGCAGTATCAGCACTATGATCAGAGCTTATTTATCTCAAACTCGGCATTAATCTGTCAAAAACTGGTCGACTACGAGTTGGATATTGGCTTGATTGAAGGGAAAACCATCCATCCACAACTGATGTCGCAGCAATTTAGCCAAGATGAGATGTGTGTGATCTGTTCTCCTGCCCACCCCTTAGCTCAACAAGAAAAAGTCGCCATGACCGACTTTGAACAGAGCGAATGGATTTTGCGTGAAGCAGGTTCTGGGTCGCGGGAGTTCTTCCTGCGCACTGTCGCACCGCGCATCGAACAGTGGCATGAAGCTTTTGAGCTTAATACCACCGAGGCTATTATCAACTGCGTGTCGGCGAATCTTGGTTTTGCCTGTCTCTCCAAACTAGCGGCTCATTCCGCCGTAGCAGATGGACGAGTCAAGATTCTTAACGTACCGTTGGATATGAAGCGCCGTTTTTGGATTTTGGTCCATAAAGAAAAATACCAAAGCCCGCTACTCAAACATTTTATGGAATTTTGTCATCACTGGGATAAGTAGCTCTCATTTTGATATACTGCACTAGACTTTACACTTAATATACTGTATATAAATACAGTAATTTATGAGCAACCAACAGAGGAATAACCATGGCTGTCATCGTTAAGTACGTGGTGGAA
The DNA here is from genome assembly GCF_001547935.1 of Vibrio tritonius. Lineage (NCBI taxonomy): Bacteria > Pseudomonadati > Pseudomonadota > Gammaproteobacteria > Vibrionales > Vibrionaceae > Vibrio > Vibrio tritonius. The sequence goes on along the minus strand of NZ_AP014635.1, from coordinate 671,653 downwards.
CGCAACGGAGAAGAGAAAATGACTTTTACCTCTAAGGCCGAAGCTGACGCTTATGACAAAATGCTGGATATGGCAGATGAACTGTTCGAATTACTTGGTAAAAGCGAACTCATTGAGCAAGAAGAGAAACAAGAAGAACTCGCAATGTTCCTTGCTCAACACAAGGATGATGTTCTTTGTGCTCTAGGTGCAAAACGCAAACCTGCACCGAAGAAACCTAAAGCAGTCAAAGAAGAAGATTCTTCTGTCGATGACGCAGCTTAATCTCACTCGAAATTTTTGCGAAGAACCGTTGCTCTGCAACGGTTTTTTTATACTTTCCGCTTAAAGACATATATCGCTAAAAAGACAAAGGGTATCTTTCTACAGACTTCTTACCGTTTTACCCTTTCTTCCGCTGCAAAGTCTCTTTAAGATGAATCTCAACTCAACAAGACACGCTATGGCTCGGCTCAACCATGATCCTTGATGTGGCTAGAAATACGCTACCTCAAGTGGGTGTCTGGATATAACGAATTAACTATATGGAGAATTTTTATGGCTCATTTTGCAATCGGCTTCGGCACTGCCACCAAAAATCGTGATGGAAAAATCATTGAAGCGTTTTTCCCAACCCCAATCATCAACCCAAGTGACAAGCTAGTTGCAGAACTTACTGCAGCAACAGATTACGCAGAAGGTAATCAAGCAGTAGAAATCTCAGCTGAACAAGCTGCAGCTATCGCAACCATCTTTGCAGCCAATGACCAAGCAGAAGCTGCATCATTTGCAGAAAAAGCTGCAACTGCAACTCAACCATTGGTTTTGGTGGTTCTAGCATCTGACGAAAAACCAACCAGTGTTGCTGAAGGCTTCCTAAAACTGCAACTTATCTCTCACCGTCTTGCTCTGCCTCACGGCATCGTACTTGATGGTATCTTTGGTCTATTGCACAACATCGCATGGACTAATGAAGGTCCAATCGATCTACCAGAATTGGCAGACCGCCAAATCGAAGCTCGCCTAGCAGGTCGTACTCTGACTGTCGATTGTGTCGACAAATTCCCTAAAATGGTGGATTACGTGGTACCAACTGGCGTTCGTATCGCTGATACATCTCGCGTACGCCTTGGCGCACACGTGGGTGAAGGTACTACTGTTATGCATGAAGGTTTCATCAACTTCAACGCAGGTACCACTGGCGTAAGCATGGTTGAAGGTCGTATCTCTGCTGGCGTTCTTGTGGGTAATGGTTCAGATATCGGCGGCGGCGCTTCTATCATGGGTACACTATCAGGCGGCGGTAAAGTGGTTATTTCCATCGGTGAAAGCTCACTGCTTGGCGCAAACGCAGGTCTAGGCTTCCCACTAGGTGACCGTTGTACAGTTGAGTCTGGCCTCTACGTGACTGCAGGCACAAAAGTGCGCATGCTAGACAAAGAAGGCAACGAAGTAGAAATCGTAAAAGCACGTGACCTAGCAGGTGTTTCTGATCTACTATTCCGCCGTAATTCACAAACTGGTCAAGTTGAGTGCTTAGCGAATAAATCTGCTGTTGAACTGAACAGCGAGCTGCACAGCAACAACTAATCAGTTGCTTTTAAACGTATTTGAAGCGTAAAAATCAAAATCTAAGAGGCTAGCATGCAGATGCTAGCCTCTTTCCTATATCTATAATTTGGCATACTTTCTGCTTTTATTTATGGATGTTCGCTATTGATGAAATACAAAGGGGTTAGCATGCACAGCTTTATTCAGCACCTACCAAAGGTAGAACTGCATCTTCATATCGAAGGTTCTCTTGAGCCAGAATTGATGTTTGAACTGGCTCAGCGTAACCAAGTTGAGATTCCTTTCAATTCTCCAGAAGAAGTACGTAACGCGTACCAATTTACTAACCTGCAATCTTTCCTTGATATTTACTATCAAGGGGCAAACGTGCTGCTGCACGAACAGGATTTCTTCGATCTCACTTGGGCCTATTTATTACGCTGTAAACAAGATAACGTGATTCACACGGAAATTTTCTTTGATCCCCAAACCCACACCGCTCGAGGTGTCGCATTCAAAACGGTTATCGAAGGTATCACTAAAGCTCTTGAGCAAGCGAAATCCGAACTGGGAATATCCAGTCAATTGATCATGTGTTTCTTGCGTCATTTGAGTGAAGAAGATGCCATTGAAACCCTACAGCAAGCTCTCCCTTACAAAGAGAAAATCGTTGGTGTGGGTCTCGATTCGTCTGAACAAGGGCATCCACCAGAAAAGTTCACTGAAGTATTTCGCCAAGCGCGTGAAGCAGGCTTCCTTGCGGTTGCTCATGCGGGTGAAGAAGGGCCTGCGCTTAATATTCGTAACGCGATTGACATTCTTGGCGTACAGCGTGTCGACCATGGGGTACGCTGCGTGGAAGATGAAGAGTTAGTCGCAGAGTTAGCCGAAACACGTATGCCACTCACCGTATGCCCACTTTCCAATACCAAACTGAAAGTGTTCCAAGAAATGACGGAGCACAATATTGTGGAACTACTACGTAAAGGGCTATGTGTGACCATCAACTCAGATGACCCTGCGTATTTTGGTGGCTATATGACAGACAACTTCAACGCGGTAGCCAACGCGCACCCGATGACTCACGCTGAATTGGCACAATTTACTCTGAATGCCATTGAAGCCAGCTTCATCAGCAATGCGGAAAAACAGGCACTGGCAGAAAAAGTCGATCACTACGTAGCTAGCCACGCTTAAGCTGCTCAACATCTAGTTCAGCAAGCAAAAAGCCGCTTTCTTACGAAAGCGGTTTTTTTTAACTTACAGCGACAAGGCGCTTATTGCCAAACGCGTTTTGCCACTTCTTGTACCAATTTAATTTTGGCCCACTGCTGATCTTCAGTCAGCGAATTACCTTCTTCTGTTGAAGCAAAACCACATTGGGTACTTAAAAATAAGCGATCAAGAGGAACGTATTGAGCCGCTTCTTTTATGCGAGCAACAACCGCATCAACCTCTTCCAATTCGGCAATTTTTGAAGAGACCAGCCCCAACACCACTTTTTTATCACCCGTTAACTCGGCCAGTGGTGAGAAATCACCTGCGCGGTCAGTATCAAACTCTAGGTAGTATGCAGATACGTTTTCGCGACCAAACAAAACTTTAGCAACCGGAGCATAACCACCACTAGCAGCCCAAGTAGAACGGTAGTTACCACGACATACGTGAGTGGTCACAGTCAGTTCTTTAGGTGCTCCCGCAATTGCTTTGTTATTCACAGTTAAGTAAAGCTCAGCAGCATCAGCCACACGCCCTTCATGGCTCAACTCATGGCTTGCACCACACCCACAGCTGCTCGCTTCAGAAAGTGGTGTATCGGCCGCGCCTTTGGCAGCAAATTTAGGGTCAACCAACATTCCCCAAGTACAGTCATCAATCTGTACATTGCGACAACCAGCAGCGGTAAGTTCTTTAAAGAAAGTGTGATAGGCCTTAGCAATATCTTCTACCAACTCATTCTCATCACTGTAGATAGCTTGAGTCGCTTCTTGGTTATCAGAACGTTGTAATTCCGCTAAGAATTGCGCAGGAGCCGGAATGGTCAAACGAGGTAAAACCGTCTCGTCTGCAAGGCTAGCAAGGAACTTGAAATGCTCAATAAATGGGTGGTTTTCACCACTGATTTTACCAGTCAAACGTGCGCTGTCAGCACGAGTAACCATATTGACGAACTGGTAACCTTTATCTAGCGTTACGTGCTCAATGCCTTGCAGGCCCCACATAAAATCAAGGTGCCAATAAGAACGACGAAACTCACCATCAGTAATCACTTTTAAGCCTAATGATTTTTGTTTTTCAACCAGTTCGGTAATCGCTTTGTCTTCAATCTCTTTTAACTGATTCGCATCAATAGCTCCTTGTTCAAACTGACGACGAGCATCGTGCAAATACTGAGGACGTAAATAACTACCGACAACATCGGCATGAAAAGGCGCATTTAACTGAGATTGAGACATGATTTTCTCCCTGACATGATGTGGAATTCTTTAACACCTCTCCATACTAAACTTAGCCGTATAGACATCCAAATGAAAAAGTTTCATGTTGGTATGTAGATAAATTCACTATAAAAATTAACTTGTTAGGAAGTAATAAGAAACACATGAAATGAGAGTGATAGCTTTCACTACCACTCTGAACAACTGAGAGCCATTACTTGGCTGATTATTTTTGAATCACGACACACGATATCTGCTTTTGTTTACCAAAACCGATAATCTGTTGTAACGCCGCTTTACCAATTGGAACGTACCCCGATGCCATCACATCGTTTTCCGTTTCAGCGTGCGGATCATGGAAGAAAAAAAACTTCTCACTCATCCCACTTAAAATAATCCAGTGTGGCTCTTTTTTGCCGTCAAAACGATAGGTGCTGATAAGCAGCAAGACACAAGCACCTTGGCGAATCCACTGTTCAAAATCACCTTGGCTTGGTGGCGCATCAATAATCTCGACCTCCTGCTCTTCTAACTGGCGGCAAAAGTCCTGATGCACGATTTCAATAACCGCTTTTTTATTCTCATCTCGCACACTATCAATAAAGGGAATACCACGAGATTGGTTCCAAAGCTCAACATGATAACCGCGGCGAGAAGCCGCCAAAGCCAATCCTTGCCCACTGCAACCGCCATGCCCTGCTGCCATAAAAATGGTGGTAGCCTCTCGCCATAGTTGTAACTCCAAAGCACGACTTGGCTCAAACTCATTCGTAAGGCAACCAAAGCTCATCAAAAGACATGCAGCACCGCAGGTAAATGGGGTCGTTTGTAGGTAAAGCGGCATATTTAACATGACCTTAGGTTCAGTCGGAGTTAAACGTTTTTGTAAACGCCGCCCATCGCACAAATCGTCGTAATAATGAATCAATAATTTAAGCGTTTTATACCCCATTTTTTCATACAAATTTATCGCTGAGGTATTGTCTTCACGCACTTCTAGCCTTAATGTAGTCGAACCTTGATCAAGAGCTGCGCGCTCGCATTGTTCGATGAGTTTTCGAGCAATTCCCCGTCCTCTGAAATCAGGTTTAACGGCAATCGAATATAACCTTGAAAGCTGTGTACCTTGATGAAAAAGTAGCAATGCATATCCGGCCAATTCCGTACCGGAATCCGCCACAAACACAATAGCGTGGTTGGAGTGCAGAAAACGCTTCATTTGGCGGGGAGCAATTCGGTCTCCGTCGAAGAGCTCAAGCTCTAAAGCATTAAGCGCAGTTAAATCAGTACTCTTCGCATGACGAAAGTCCATACGATGTCCTTAGGTGGTTAGCAAGATTGCGCATCAATCATAGATCTAATGCAATAGGAAACCTATAGTTATGGCTAACCTTTTAATCGTGACCGACAAAGTCAGTGATTGGCAACAATATTTCCCATCCGAACAAGTCGTTAGCGTCGATCAATACCTTAATGCTGACTGGAAACAAAATCTTAAAAGTATCCAAGTAGTCAACTTGTGTCGCGATTACGGTTATATGAGCAGTGGTTATTACTGCTCACTGATGGCTGAAGCTCGTGGTCACCGAGTGATCCCTCGAGTAATGGCTATCAACGATATAAACCAGCCGCTACTTCTCTCCTCTGATTTAGTAAAAATGCACAAACTTTGTAGCGAAGAAGATCCTATTCGCTGCAAAATTTATTTTGGTCGCACCCAGCATAAGGGGTTGGAGAAACTAGCTAGATTACTTTTTGAACAATTCATGGTTCCGGTGATTGAATTAGAAGTAGGTACTTTAGATGGTCACTGGCAAATCAAGAAAGTAGCTCCATTCCCATTCCAAGACTTGCAAGGGCAAGAGGAAGATTTCTTTATTGAATCTTTAGAAATGTTCTCGAGCAAAGTTTGGCGTCGACCAAAACAAGAGAAAAAATATCGTTACGATATTGCTATGCTGGTCGATGAAGAGGAGAAAATGCCTCCTTCAGACAAATCAGCACTTAAACGCTTTCGCCGCGCAGCCAATCGATTAGGGATGAACCTTGAAACTATCTCTCCTGAAGATGGCTCTCGCTTAGGGGAATTTGATGGTTTGTTCATTCGTGCTACCACCAATATCAGTAACTACACTTATCGTTTTGCCAAAAAAGCGGAAAAGATGGGCATGATAGTGATGGACGACTCAGAGTCCATTATGAAATGTACCAACAAAGTCTTCTTAACCGAGCTATTGCAACGCAATAAGGTACCCGCACCTGACAGTGTCATTTTGCAGAGCTTCGATCCCGAGTGGAAACAACGTTTACTTGAACGTTTGAGTTTCCCTCTTGTGTTGAAAATTCCAGATGGGGCTTTCTCGCGTGGCGTGGTGAAAGTACGTAACGAAGAAGAACTCTCTATCGAAGCAGAAAAGCTGTTTAGCAAAAGTGCATTAATTTTGGCTCAAGCATTTATGCCTACTGACTTTGACTGGCGAATTGGCGTGCTTAATCGTCACCCAATTTTTGCTTGTAAGTATATGATGAGCCGTGGTCACTGGCAGATTTACCAGCATCATAATAGTGGTCGTGTTTCTTCTGGTGGTTTTGAAACTTTGGATTTAAAACAAGTTCCCAAAGCCGTCATCGATACAGCATTAAAAGCCGCTAACTTGATCGGTAATGGTCTCTACGGTGTTGACTTAAAAGAAATAGACGGGCAAGTTTATGTTATCGAAGTCAACGACAACCCAAGTATCGACCATACTGTAGAAGATGGCTTCTTAGGTGATTTGTTGTACGACAGTGTCATGACAGAATTTCTAAGACGCATCCAATTGCGTGGATTCTAGTTATTTTATAGGAGCTCTTAATTGAGCTCCTATCATCTCCACACATTAAAGGAGGTTGAATGGATTTTTTACTCGAGCACTGGGATTTTTGTAGTGACAAACCAACCAAGCAGGTATTAGACCCTGAGCAGATTCAACCAGAACATTGGTATCACTGCCAACGAGAAGAGCCTGAAGTGCGTCGCTGGTTAGAGCGTAATCAAGTTCCTAATTCCATCATTGATAGCTTATTAGCAGAAGATACTCGCCCCCTATTTGAACAATACGAAGATCAAGACTTCTTACTGATCTTGCGCGGAGTGAACTTAAATGCTGACGCTAATCCAGAAGACATGCTCAGCTTACGTTTGCTTTATATCAATGGCGCCTTGATCTCAACGCGAAAAATCCCATCTAAAACCGTGAGCTCTATTCGTCACAACTTAGAAAATCAACGCGGCCCTGCTAACTTGGCAGAATTGGTCATTCAAATTATTGATGGTCTAAGCAACAACATTGACGCTTATTTAGATACGGTTGAAGATAAAATTGATCGTTTTGATGACGAAGTAGAATTAAGTGAAGAACTCATGCAAACCCATAAAGCGCTATTAAAAATTAAGCGTTTTATTAAGCCACAACAATATGCCATTGATGACTACCATGCGAGCGATACCAATCTATCACAAAGCAAAAGCTTGCGTTTACGCCACAGTGTTAACACCATTACCCGTATTAACGAAACGCTTGATTTTTATCTAAGTGAGCTGGAAATCATCAAAGGTGAGCTGCGCCAATACCATGCCGAACGCATGAACCAAAACACCTACCTGTTTTCCGTTATCGCCGCTATCTTCCTACCCACCAGCTTTTTAACTGGATTATTAGGGGTGAATGTCGGGGGAATCCCAGGCACCGAGTCACCTATCGCCTTTGGGTTGTTTTGCCTAGGTTTAGTGATTATTTTTGGGGTTGAGTTTTGGATTTTACGCCGTCTGAAGTTTTTTAGTCAGTCTTAGCTAATGAGACAAGGACGTCTCAGTTGTAACAGAATAAAGGAGCCATTATGTACATTTTTGGATATGGTAGTTTGATTAATACTGCCTCACGCCAGCTCACAGGTCGCACTGGCGATGCCATTCCAGTGATAGCGAAAGGATTAGTACGTTATTGGGGAAAAATCGACGATAGCTACATCATGTCTCCGTTAGTCGTTAATCAAGGAAAGGGAGAAGTCTCAGGTGTACTACTAGAAGTAAGCGCAGAAGAACTCGCTGAGTTTGACCGGCGTGAAGCTGGGTATCAACGCATTGCTTTAGAGAGTTCACAAATTGAATCAGAGCACTCTTTTGATTCCAAGTTACCTATATGGGTCTACATCACCGAGCATCATCAACCGCCCTGCCAGCAAAGTCCCATCGTACAAAGCTATGTGGATACCGTGCTCACTGGCTGCCTGGAAATTTCTGAGCAGTTTGCACGCCACTTTATTGCCAACACAATCGGCTGGCAATTCCCTTATGAAAACGACCGCCACTCACCTAAATACACTCGGATGGCAGGTGTTTCCGCTAACGCCCAAGTGAATATCGATAGATTATTGCTCGAATACAAAGCCTAAAACAGCCCCAGCTCTACCATCCTAGTACTAGTGTCAGAACTGGGGTATTCAAGCTTGCTCTCGTGATTAGTCGAATTGATAAACCGTCGTAAAACGATATTCCTGATTAGGCTCTAAGTAACAGCTTTGATGTGGCCAGTTTCGATTCGGAGAATCAGGCAAGTATTGGGTTTCAAGTGCAACCCCCTGATAATCATCATACACACCACCAGTTCGATTAGGTGTACCTTCAAGCCAGTTTCCGGTGTATAACTGAATTGCAGGTTTGTCGGTAAACACATTAACGCTCACAGCACCATCTGCCGCCGTTAAGGTTGCCACCGGGGTATCTAACCTTGTATCCCCCAAGAAATAGCTATGATCGTACCCTTTGACCAATTTTTGCTGTTCATCAGCCAGCAACCTTGAACCAATCAAAGTAGGCTCACGGAAATCAAAACTGGTTCCCGCTACATCAGTTAACCCATCAGCGAGTGGAATTCCCATCTCGGTTGTTGGCAAGTACTGTTGAGCGTGAATACATAACGTATCTTCTAGTACAGTCGCGCCTGACTCAGCTCCCATTAAATTGAAATAAGCATGGTTAGTCATATTAATTGGCGTTGTGGCATCAGTCGTTGCATGGTAATCAAGGCGCACTTCATTGTCGTCGGTAAGAACGACCGTCATCTGTGCGAGCACATTACCAGGAAAGCCTTGATCATTATCTAAGGAATCGATTGTAAAACGAACCGCTTGCTCACTAATAACGGTCATCTTCCAACGTAAATGGCTCCAACCTTGCATACCGCCATGCAAGCAGTTTTGACCTTGGTTTGCTGTGACATGATACGTCGTTTCATCCACTTTAAACTGAGAATTGGCAATTCGGTTAGCATAACGACCAACGGTTGCCCCTAGGTAACTTGTTTGTTTTAGGAACGCCTCCATACTACTCACTCCAAGCAATACTTCACGAAGATCGCCCTCAACCGGAACTTGGCAACTAAGCCATGTTGCACCAATATCCATAAACAACAAACGCATGCCGTTCGCATTAACTAGAGTAACTAATTTGGCTGGCTCACCATCGTATGCGGGCTGTTCAGCTAATAGTGGTAAGTATGTTTGAATCATGTACTGCTCTCCCCTGCGCAACTTAGTCATCACATTGTGTATTCGAACGCTAAGCTCAACTAAGCTTCAGTGAATGGATTAAATATCTTCGCAGTCTAACAGTCAAAATCCCATAGGGTCTGTGATCAAAATGGCAAAGTGTAAACGTTTCCAATCGCATAACAACACCAATAACATCATGATTTATCGTTTCTTTTGAAAGAAACCACCTCCGAATTTTGAAGGCTAACTTTGTGTTACAGTTTAACAAGGTTCACGCAGTAAAAGTTGAACGCAAGTGTCAGTTGAAGTGAGAATAATCCTCTACACTAATTAATAATCAAATAGCACAAAATGGATAAATGGTTCAGCCATCCATAGAGATTTAACGAAGATAAACACTGCAGAGATACTATTTTTCGTTACCTTTTGTATTCTTCGAAACATGAGTAACGAGTTTAAATTGACTAAGGGGGACACATGGAGAGAATGGACCAGAATGATGATTTATCGCGCTCAAGATTATCCGCGACTTTAAACCACCAATTATCTGATATTCATTACCAAGTGCGCATATCAATACCCAATGTTGATCGCCTCTCTTTTGCTCTCTACAACGCGGAAACGGACGAGTTAAAAACTTATGCCGACAGCTCTGCCCATGGCTGTGAGCTTAACCAATACTCTGTATCCCTCTCCGAGCTTCCGACATTGAAAAGCTGCGCTCAAACCGGAGAAACACGAGTTGTAAATAACATTGCAGACAGCTTTAACCCAAATACACAGCACACCAAATGGCTTCTTGAGAGAGGTTTTCATTCCTCAGTGGCGGTTCCCGTTTACAGTCACCATCATTTCATTGGTATATTATTCATCAACTCGCATAAGGAAGATTTTTTTACTGATGTGATCGTTAGTGCTCTGGCAGAGTTTATCGATACATTGATCATTTCGATTATCTCAGAATATGAACTGGTCCATGCCCTACTAGATTCAACCAAAGATCGTAATCTTTCCGCCCCTAGGCATTGGTCAGCAGGAACATGTCACCGTGAGCGAATGTGGCGTTTTAGCCAGATTATTGCCAAACATGTTGCTGCTCTATACCAACTCAGTGATGAAGAAATAGAAAATATCACCCTATTCTCCCGGTATCATGATATTGGTAAAATTTCAGTACCATACACCACATTAACGTCATCAGAATCCCTTACGCCATCTCAACGGCGCCAAATTGATGAACATATCGAACAAGGGGTTGAGATCATTGAACAAATCATTAAACAGCTCAATTCTCCAAACCATCATTGTGTGAACCTATTAAGAGATATCGTTGCCTATCATCATGAATTTCTTGATGGCTCAGGTTACCCCTATGGTTTAAAAGGCGATCAAATTCCTGTTTGTGCTCGAATTGTCACCGTTGCTAATGTTTTTGATGCCTTAACTAGCCATCACCCACACAAGCAAGCACGCTCTATCCCTTATGCTCTGCTCGATTTAGAAAAAATGGTATTTGATGGAAAGTTGGATAAGCACTGCGTCAATGCTCTACGTGAATACCAAGACGAATTGGAAGCAATTATTCGTGACTATCCAGGGACTGACCCATGTCATCACCATTCTCATTAACCATGATTTGCGTGGCGAAGTGCATCCAACACTCTACACTGAAATAGAATACTCATTACGACAGGAGTGATAATGAACCCATCCTCTCTTGCAAATGGAAGTCAATGCACACTGCCTCCCCCCAATGAACTGCTGCTTATTTGGGCCCGCATGAAGCCCAATGAGGTTTATCTTCGGCAAATTATCGACGATAAGTTTAAAGATTTCACTTACATGGAAGTAGCAGAGCAGGCTCTTCGGTTGGTCTCAGCACTCACCGATCTTGGCGCGAAACCTAGAGACAAAATTGCACTTATCTCAAAAAACTGCGCCGAGTGGTTTATTTGTGACTTAGCAATGATGCTGGGCGACTTTATTAGCGTGCCGCTTTTCCCGACGGCTCAAGCATCCACTATTGAATATTGCCTAACACACAGTGACTGCCACTTTCTCATCGCAGGCAAACTTGACGACAACACAGAAATAACCCAAGTAATGGCTGATATGAGCACTCTCACAACCATTGCTCTTCCTTATTCGTCAGCTCCTGTTTGCCAATACCAATTTGTAGAATTAATCGCAAAATCCCCACCAAGCAAACATCGCCCACAACATCAAGATGACACCATTATGTCGATTGTCTACACCTCAGGAACCTCAGGCACGCCAAAAGGCTCCATTTTAACGTATGGCAGTTTCGCATGGACATCGAAACAGATCATCGACCACATTGGTATTAACTCACAAGACAGACTGTTTTCTTATCTCCCACTGGCACACATTACTGAACGAGTTTACATTTTTGGTTCATCGATCATGGTTGGTATTCCAACCGCCTTTCCTGAATCGCTGGATACCTTTATTGACAATGTAAAAATGCACCGCCCCACATTGTTTATCTCCGTCCCAAGACTTTGGCACCTATTCCAACAGCGGATTTTAGATAAAATCCCAAATCATATTTTGCAATTTTTACTGAGCTTCTTCCTCACCAAGCGCCTCATTCGTAGAAAAATCATACGTGGCTTAGGCTTAGAAGACGCTCGAGTTTTAGGTTGTGGATCCGCCCCCGTATCTCCCTCTCTATTACATTGGTACAACCGTTTAGGACTTGAAATAACTGAAGCGTGGGGCATGACAGAATCCTTAGGCTATGGCACGCTAAACTACCCATTTATCGAGAGCAAAATTGGCACCGTAGGCAGAGCTGGGCCTGGCGTTGAGTTGCACATTGCTGAAGACGGTGAAGTAATGATGAAAACGCAAGGTATGTTCGCAGGTTATTATCACCAGCAAAGCAATGAGCCTTGTTTTGATGTACAAGGATGGTTACATACAGGTGATATTGGCTCTATTGATGAACAAGGATACCTCACCTTATTGGGGAGAAAGAAAGACACCTTTAAAACCGCGAAAGGTAAGTTCGTTGCTCCGGTACCCATCGAAAAACTACTTTACGCAAAAAGTCGCGTGGAAATGCTGTGTTTAATTGGTTCGGGTCACCCATCCCCCATCCTACTTGTTGTACCGCATCCGTTTCCCCATTTTGATAAATCTCGTTATGAACGTCGGACCAAGCTTATCATTGAGGAGGTAAACCAAACATTAGAACCTCACGCCAAGGTAAAAAGAGTACTCATGGTCGCTAATCCCTGGAGCATTGAAAATGGTTTTCTCACCCCAACACTAAAAATTAAACGTTTTGAATTGGAGAAGCACTATCAAAATCTCAGTGAAAACTGGCCAGAAGAACAATTGATTCGTTGGGAAGGCAATGAGCCATAAGCTCTCATCCACTGCTTTTTCTACGTAATAGAGAAAGAAAATAACCCCAAATGAACCCAAGATGCAGAATTCAATCGATACTAAAAAGCCCTAGCATCAGACTAGGGCTTATTTCATTAGTTGCACGACAACCCAAACAGGTAAGACGTGACCTATCGCTTCGTTAGGCGATCCAATTAAGACTAATTGCACCGATAACGGCACTAGCTGCCGCCCATAGAGTGACTACGCCAAAAAGCTCTTTCACTGTTTTACGCCAAGTTGAAGTTGGCGCTGATGTGACTTGTTGTTGAACTGCATTGTTGTAAGTATTCATAATAATCTCTCTCACCGCTGATTAATTAACCAGACACAGATCACTTTATAGCCAAAAGTGTGACCTAAATCAAGTTACTTTGTGGTTATTTTTCGATCATTTTAAATCTTACTAATATAAAAAAAGCCCCTATCGAGGGGCTTTTTATCAATAGCTGTTCAAAAAGAACAATTATTTCTTAGCGTTACGCTCTTTAACTTCAGCGATTACTTTTTCAGCAACGTTTGCTGGACAAGCTGCGTAGTGATCGAATTCCATAGAGAATTGACCACGGCCTGAAGTGATAGTACGTAGGTGACCGATGTAACCAAACATTTCTGATAGTGGAACGTTCGCTTTAATACGAACACCAGTTGCACCAGCTTGTTGGTCACGAATCATACCACGACGACGGTTCAAGTCACCGATAACGTCACCAACGTTATCTTCTGGAGTGAATACGTCTACGTGCATGATTGGTTCAAGAAGTTGTGGACCAGCTTTTGGCATAGATTGACGGAATGCGCCTTTAGCAGCGATTTCGTATGCGATTGCTGATGAGTCAACTGCGTGGAAGCTACCATCGAACAATTCAACTTCAACGTCAAGAACAGGGAAGCCAGCTAGAGGACCTTCTAGCATCATGCCTTCGAAGCCTTTCTCAACTGCAGGCCAGAATTCTTTAGGAACGTTACCGCCCACAACAGTTGATTTGAAAGTGAAGCCAGAGTTAGTTTCACCTGGTTTGATACGGTAGTCGATTTTCGCGAACTGACCTGAACCACCAGACTGTTTCTTATGCGTGTAGCTATCTTCAACAGGTTGAGTGATAGTTTCACGGTAAGCTACTTGTGGAGCACCAACTTCTAGTTCAACGCCGTAAGTACGTTTAAGGATGTCCACTTTGATGTCTAGGTGAAGTTCACCCATACCTTTCAGGATAGTTTCACCTGAATCTTCATCAGTCTCAACTTGGAATGATGGATCTTCTGCAACCATTTTACCGATCGCGATACCCATTTTCTCAGTTGAACCTTTATCTTTAGGTTTAACTGCGATAGAGATTACTGGAGTTGGGAATACCATTGGCTCCAAAGTAACTGGGTGTTTAGGATCACATAGAGTGTGACCAGTTTGAACGTTCTTCATACCAACGATAGCGATGATGTCGCCCGCTTGAGCTGAAGTAAGTTCTTTACGATCGTCAGCTTGCATTTCAACCATACGACCAACACGTTCAGTTTTACCAGTGAACGAGTTAAGGATGGTGTCACCTTTGTTCAATTTACCAGAGTAAATACGAACGAAAGTTAGTGCACCGAAACGGTCATCCATGATTTTGAATGCTAGCGCTTTGAATGATTCGTCAGCAGAAACGATAGCGTGTTCGCCAGTTTCGTTGCCTTCTTCATCCATTAGAGGTTGTGGGTCAACTTCTTGAGGTGCTGGTAGGTAATCTACAACAGCGTCAAGTACTAGTTGAACACCTTTGTTTTTAAACGCAGAACCACAGTAAGTTGGGAAGAACGCTAGGTTACGAGTACCTGTACGGATACAACGTTTGATGTCTTCGATTGAAGGTTCTTCGCCTTCCATGTAAGCCATCATTAGTTCGTCGTCTTGCTCAACTGCAGTTTCGATTAGCTCTTCACGGTATTGCTCAACGTCATCTACCATGTCAGCTGGAACTTCTTTGATTTCGTAGTTTTCTGGAAGACCTGAATCATCCCATACGTAAGCTTGGCGGCTAAGAACGTCAACAACACCAACGAAATCTTCTTCGATACCGATAGGTAGAGTCATTACTAGTGGAGTTGCCGCTAGAACGTTTTTAACTTGATCTACAACGCGGTAGAAGTCTGCACCCATACGGTCCAGTTTGTTCACGAAGATTACACGTGCAACTTCTGATTCGTTAGCGTAACGCCAGTTAGTTTCTGATTGAGGTTCTACACCACCTGAACCACAGAATACACCGATACCACCGTCTAGTACTTTAAGAGAACGGTAAACTTCTACTGTGAAGTCAACGTGTCCTGGGGTGTCGATAACGTTTAAACGGTGACCTTTCCAGAAACATGATACTGCCGCAGATTGGATAGTAATACCACGTTCAGCTTCCTGTTCCATGAAGTCGGTAGTTGATTCACCGTCATGAACTTCACCAGTTTTGTGGATCATACCAGTTAGCTTTAGGATACGTTCAGTAGTGGTAGTTTTACCCGCATCTACGTGCGCGAAAATACCAATGTTTCTGTATTTCGATAAATCAGTAGTCATTGTCTTACTCTGTTAATAAGGTATAAAGTGCGCGCAGAGTATACCATAATCTTTATAGACTGATAGTCCTGCGTGCAGATTCCAAAAAAAAAGTTTGTCGCTTTTTTCAGCTTAAGAAAATTCGATATAGTAAAGTACAGATTCCGCACTAGGCACTGCTAGATAATCCCTCTTATTTACTATCCAATTCCACCATAAACTGCGAACCAAACTGTGCATTCTCTCTCAGTGACGAAGTATAGACGAAGCAAATATGTTGCTTGCCTGTACTGCTACATAAATTTGTTCACTGTTAAATAACCGCGCGAGCATACAGGGATTTTACTCAAAGTTCATCAAATGCTTCGATCGCTTCCGATAATTTTTTAACACCATGGATTTGCATACCTTCAATTCCGTTCTTTGGCATATTCGCAAAAGGAACAATCGCTTTACGAAATCCATGCTTAAATGCTTCGTTTAATCGCTCTTGTCCACTAGGCACGGGGCGAATCTCACCAGCAAGCCCAATTTCACCAAATACCACCACATCTTTTGGTACAGTACGATCACGAAAACTCGACAAAAGAGCGACTAAAAGAGCTAAATCGGCACTGGTTTCAGTGACTTTTACACCACCAACAACGTTAACAAAAACATCTTGGTCAGCCATTTGTAAACCGCCATGTTTGTGTAGTACGGCAAGCAGTAATGATAAACGGTTTTGTTCCATCCCTACCGCAACACGACGTGGATTGGCTAATTGCGAGTAATCCACCAGCGCTTGAATTTCGACTAATAGCGGTCGCGTACCTTCCCAAACCACCATTACCGAACTGCCCGAGGTCTCTTCCTCGCCACGGGATAAAAAGATGGCCGATGGATTTTTCACTTCGCGAAGGCCCTGCCCTGTCATGGCAAATACACCTAATTCGTTAATAGCACCAAAACGGTTTTTATGACTGCGCAGGGTACGGAAACGTCCATCAGCATCCCCATCAAGCAGAACAGAACAGTCAATTATATGTTCCAGTACTTTAGGGCCAGCTAACGTGCCATCTTTAGTGACGTGACCAACAATAAAAACAGCCACATTATTTTGCTTAGCATAACGCGTTAATGCTGTTGCGGATTCGCGTACCTGAGCCACACTGCCCGGTGATGATTGCACATCAGAAACATGCATCACCTGAATGGAGTCAATCACCATAATTTTAGGCTGTTCTTTTTCTGCAATTTGGCAAATACGATCCACATTGGTTTCTGACAACATTTTTAAGTTGTCTTTCGGTAATCCAAGCCGTGATGCTCGCAGCGCTACCTGTTGTAGAGATTCCTCACCAGTCACATATAAGGTTGGCATTGTTTGAGCCAACAAACACATGGTTTGCAGTAACAGGGTCGATTTACCCGCGCCAGGACTACCACCGATCAAAATAGCGGCACCTGGGACAATACCGCCGCCAAGTACACGGTCAAATTCCTTGAAACCACTGGAAAAACGCGGCACCTCTTGCAAGTCAATTTCCGATAGCGTTTGGACTTTTGACTCAACAGCACCAGCATAACCGCTCAACTTTTCATTACGAGCAGCCTGTGGGGACGCGGCTAATCGAACCTCTGTAATCGTGTTCCATGCTCCACATGCATTGCACTGTCCCTGCCAACGGGGAAAATCAGCCCCACAATCATTACACACGTATGCGCGCTTTGCCTTAGCCATGAAACCTCTATTTTTCTCACAAAAATGACAATACTAACTTCTTAAACAATAATAAGATGGATGGCACTAGTGAATCCATACCCAAATTACATCAGCAAATGAATACCGGGGGATTTGCGACATGTGCACCTGACGTTACTGACTTTAAGAGTAAAATAACTACCTTAATTATCAGCAAAATTTCTCCATCTATTTAAAATAACTTAACGACGTAATTGACGTGTATTACTAAAGATATACCGTTTTAAGCCGATGAACTAACAGAGACCATTAATCTAATAGAATAGTATGCAGCAATCTGAAATACTCTCTTTAGCCGAACGCCTAATTCCGGCCTATCATTCAGGGGATCTTGAGCACCTGTTAGGGCAACTAACTCAGGGGCAATCTCCTTCTGCCAAATTACTGGTTAAAATGGAACTCAACCGGATCATGACCTCTTGCCATAAGAGTGTCGATTTACGTGGCCGAGTCAATGGCGAGTGCCGGGAATACGAAATCGATGGTATAACGCACTGGCTAGATGATGTGGCATTTAATGCCTATCACAAGAGTATTCGTAAGTATGGCTCATACACAGAAGGGGTTTGGGAAGCGCTAAACAATACGCGCAATAACTTTCGCGTGATGCAAAAACGGGGAGCTCCTCAACAAGATAATCAAGCAAAGCGTTGTCAATTTGAAGCGGATCCAATCAAACTGGGTTATGACCTCAAACGCTTAGAAAACCGTCTGCGCATTTCTACACAGATCGAAATCCACCTCCAAAACAAACAGCAAGTGATCCATGCTTTGAGTGTCGATTTATCGACTTCCGGAGCACGTTTCAAAGTCCCATCTTTCTTTGACTATAAGTTGGGAGACATCATTACGGTCAGATTTATTGAGTTATATAAAGAGTATGAGATCTCAGGGTTAGAAGCTGACATTGAGTATCGGATTCTTGCTGTCGACGAATCTTACGATAATGATGCCATCAAATTCCTCCGTGTATTGCGTCTGACAGAAACCGACGCAATTGATCGCGTTATCACCGAATCGCTCAACAGTAACCGTAAGAAAACCTCACATGATAATCAAGATAAAATCATTCGCGCTCGAACTCGAGCTTACGAGCATACTTATCTAAAACACAGTTGCTCACTGCCACTATTTTTTAGTGGCAACGAACTGAAAATTGCCTTGATTACTGAAAATAACCTACCAATTTGGCAATATTGGCACGATGAGCGCAACCAACAAGCCCTTGGTACTCTGTTTAATACACAACGAATGGCATCACTAACAAAGGCGGGGGTTCACGACAGTAATAACGTGCTGTATGCGTTTAAACATGAATATAAAGATAGAACGCTGTTTTTCTCCATGATGATGCCTGAAGCAAAACCAGAAGAGCGTAAGCTGTTTTGGCATATTGGCGCTAAACGCGATAGCTGGAAAGTGTTTCGGCTGTGGATGTTTGAATTATCGAAAGAAGAACGCCGCGAACTAGCGAGCCACAGTGAAGAGCTATCTCAACGTTCACGTAATTTAACCCATTTTGGTATTTTGCAAGAAATCAGTGACCTGCAATCAGCTCATGACTATCTTTTTGTCGACAAACCCGCACTTAGCAGCAAAGTGATTAATCCATTTTGTCACCCTCGTAAAATTCACGGTATGCCAATGGGCGTCTATTTTGATGCGCGCTCGCGACGTAAAGAACCGCGTTACCATTTTCGCACTCCGTTAACGTTAATTGACAGTGAAGGGAAACAGCATACTGGCTTTACGGTTGATATATCAAAGCGCGGTTTAAGTATCATTATTGAAGAACCGTTATCAATAAAAGCACAAGATAAAGCCACCATTGATTTTAATGAACTCAAGCTCTATGACAAAGAGTTACCATTAAACAGTGTGCCCTACCAAGTTATTAGAGTCAGCCCTGAGGGACGACGAGTACAACTCATGCTCGAAGAAACCTCTAGCACGATGAAAATTATCGCTTTCTTCAGTGGTATGATAGAAAATAACCGCGATAAGCTATTGAAAAAAGACGAGATTCTTCCGTCGCATGAACTACTAGAAAGCCTGCATAATATCCTGTTGGATAAAATGGTAAGCACGCCAGTTTTTGTTGACAAAGCGACGAGAAACTTGCGCCCTAGAGTAATAGGCGTGAATTATCCATTACCGCGCCACATCGAATTTTTAGCCAAGCTAGGACGCGAAAACAAAATCTCTCTCGATCCCGTTTTTAAAGGACACACTAATACGCTGTTAGCCAATCCTATGAAGCGAATTGATGGCGTTGAACCTCAGTTCATCGAACTCTATATTTCAATATTAAAATTTGGCTCGCGAGTAAAATCGATAGAAACACAGCTAATGAATGAGTTTGAGACGACTCAACAGCGTATTGAGTTCATCAAAAACGCCCAGAACATGGGGGAGCTTTTTGTGTTGAGGATTGCATCTGCGCCTATATTTGACGCCTTTACCACATTACTGCGCGCTGATTTGGAGGAGCTCGCACAAATCAGTATCCAAAATTCAACCACGCTTGAAAAAGAGATTACCTCGTTAGCAGGCTACAGTGAAATCGTTGATATCACCGACGAAGTACTGACCCGCTTACAGCTCAATTAAGATGAAATTGCCTCATATACTCAGTCACCTCATGATGCTGTTTCATATATGTAAAAAGCCACTTAATAAAGTGGCTTTTTATTAATATACGCTCTATTACGGTTTAGCTTGCCAACTTAGCTTTTGACGTTTCACTAAACCAGCAGACAAAATACACAACACGCCCCCCAAGCCAATGTGACGAATCGACGTTTGCGCCTTAGCGTACACTTTGGGTTTAGCATGATACGCAATACCTAATCCAGCTGCGGACATCATTACAAGGTCGTTCGCTCCATCCCCAATGGCAACTGTATTATGGGTTTCAATGCCATATTGCGCGGCCAGTTGCTGTAAAATATCAGCCTTAGTTTGAGCAGAAACCACGCCCCCCAAGACTTGACCAGTCAGCTTACCATTAGCGATTTCAAGTACATTTGATTGTGCAAAATCAAGATTTAGACGTTCTTTTAAGTGGTCGGAGAAATAGGTAAAGCCACCAGAAGCAATCGCTGTTTTCCAGCCAAACTGCTGCAGTGTCGTCACCATTTCACCAAGGTCTGGCATGAAAGGAATACCTGAACGTACCTCATCAAGGATACTTTGGTCGGCATCTTTTAGCTTGCTAACACGTAAACGTAAGCTCTGTTCAAAGTCGAGTTCGCCTTGCATGGCTCGCTCAGTCACCGCGGAGACTTCATCTCCAACACCAGCCAACTTTGCGATTTCATCGATACATTCAATCTGAATCGCCGTTGAATCCATATCCATCACAATCAACCCTGGCTGAGTTAAGTCAGGAACATCTTGAATGCTGGCATATTCGACTTTGAGGTCTTGAAGTATCGCCTCTTTTTTCCCATCCAAATCTCCAGACATCAATGCAACTTCATAATGACCTACTTGCCAGATATCCAAAATTGCGTGTTTTTCTCGGGCATAAAAATCGAGGTCAATAAAGAGTTGAGGCGCTAAGTGTTCACCAAAGACAATCCAATTGGCTCGTTTACGCTCGATCGGGTTAACGACACGAGCCTCTGGAAACCGTTGAATAAGAGAGGGATGTTTTTTTATCGGTAAAATCTTAAAAGCGTCCATGTATACTATCCTTAATTGGGAGAACTGAACGTTAACCTATTGCAATTTAAAAACGCAAGTCCCAATATTGGCCAACCCTTATTTTTTGATTAGGTGAAAGTTATGAATGGCTCACTATTCTCGTTTCGTGTAGTGATTCGTCTCTTTGCTGTCATTGCTGTTGCAGTGATGTTTGTGATCACCATAACCAATAGTGTCATCATCAGTAAAGGTAACGAACGTATTCAAGCCAACCAGTTAGAGACACTAACTAAAGTGCTCATTACGCAAGCGGCAATGACTGCCAGTAGTATGATAGCCGATCAAGACCAAGAACGTCTCTTGGCTCTCACTAATCAGCTAGCTCAAGACCGATTGGTGTTTGACGCCACTATTTATGATGCTGAGGGGGTAAAACTTGCCTCTAGTGACAACGCCATGAGCGTACGTGAAGTGCTAGGACTCGATACACCACTTCATACCGCTAGTATTGGTCGCCAGCAACTGGTTGAGCCGGTGATGCACGATGGGGATATCATCGGTTTTGTGCGCGTCACCTTTGAAACAGGCAAAGTCACGGCGATTTCAGACCATCACTATCGCAAAAGTGATCGCTACATGTATTTGATGGTTCTAATGAGTTTTGTCAGCGGAGTTCTGATCACACTGTTATTACGCAAGAAAAAAGTCGCCATACGCCGCGGTGAGAACTTGCTGTTAAAAAACGCCTCACAATCCCCGCAATCTTAATTAACAAAAAAACCTCAGCATCGACTGAGGTTTTTTTATTCATCCAGATATCAAGATTGATTATGCGTCTTTATCGCCAATCAATACCGACTCAAGCGCAATCACAATCATGTCGTTGAACGTATTTTGACGTTCTTCTGAGGTGGTTTGCTCACCGGTTTTGATATGGTCTGAAACAGTACAAATGGTTAATGCTTTCGCACCGTACTCTGCAGCCACACCGTAAATGCCTGCTGCTTCCATTTCCACACCAACAATACCGTATTTGTCCATCACATCGAACATCTCAGGATCTGGTGTGTAGAACAATTCAGCAGAGAACAGGTTGCCCACTTTGACCGCTGTACCGTGTGCCTTTGCTGCTTCTTCTGCTGCGCGTACCATGTTGTAATCGGCAATAGCGGCAAAATCATGACCTTTGAAACGGATGCGATTTACTTTTGAATCCGTACATGCGCCCATACCAATGACTACGTCACGCACTTTGATATCAGTACTTACGGCACCACAGCTGCCGACACGGATAATTTTCTTCACACCGTAGTCTTTAACAAGCTCAGTTGCGTAAATAGAGCATGATGGGATGCCCATGCCATGGCCCATAACGGAGATTTTGCGACCTTTATATGTCCCAGTAAAACCGAACATATTACGCACGTCACAAACCTGAACCACATTCTCTAAGAAGGTTTCCGCAATGTATTTTGCACGTAGCGGGTCGCCCGGCATAAGAACAACGTCAGCGAAATCACCCATTTCAGCGTTAATATGTGGAGTTGCCATAGTTTTGTTTCCTTTATGATTTATATATCAAGCTCATCAACCTTAAACGGATGCGGCTTGGGGTAAAAACGATTTTCCATATTCCATTGGCGATAGCTGGAAATAGGTCGCCAATGACTGCCCAATATCGGCAAATGTGTCACGCAGCCCTAAAGAACCAGGCGCCACTTTGGGTCCATAAACCAGTACAGGAATATGTTCACGGGTATGATCTGTGCCCGGCCAAGTTGGATCACAACCATGGTCGGCAGTAAGAATCAATACGTCTTCCGGTGCTAGCATTGCTAACAGCTCTGGCAAGCGACGATCAAAATATTCAAGCGCTTGTGCATATCCAGCCACATCACGACGATGTCCATAGGAGGAATCAAAGTCGACGAAATTAGTGAATACGATAGTATTATTTCCAGCGGATTTCACTTGCTCTAACGTGGCATCAAATAGCGCGGGAATGCCTGTTGCCTTCACTTTATGAGTGATACCACAATGAGCGTAAATATCCGCAATTTTACCAATCGACACCACATGCCCTTGTTTCTCGCTGACCAATTTTTGCAATACTGTCGCCGCTGGCGGTTCAACTGATAAATCACGTCGATTACCAGTACGAGCAAACTCTCCCGACTTTTTGCCCGTAAATGGACGCGCAATTACGCGACCAATATTGTAATCCGCTAGCTCTTCACGAACAATTTGGCATAGCGTCATCAAGTTATCTAAACCAAACGTCTCTTCATGACACGCAATCTGGAATACAGAATCGGCCGAAGTGTAGAAGATTGGCTTGCCAGTTACCATATGCTCTTCACCCAAATCATCTAAAACTTGAGTCCCGGAGGCGTGACAGTTGCCTAAATAACCAGGTAATTGTGCTCGAGCAACAATACGCTCCAATAATTCTGCCGGAAAGCTGTCGGTTTTGTTGGTGAAGTAACCCCAATCAAATAACACGGGCACACCAGCGATCTCCCAGTGACCTGATGGTGTATCTTTTCCCGAGGAAAGCTCAGCTGCATGACCGTAAGCACCAATAACATCTACACGCTCATCTAAACCAGCAGCAAACGTCCCAGTAGACTCTTGATGAGCTAACCCTAAACCCAGTTTAGACAAATTCGGCAACGTCAAAGGACCTTGTCGCTGTTCATTATCGGCTTGGCCTAGGGCACATTGCTCCGCAATATGACCTAATGTATCTGCACCGACATCACCAAATGAATCAGCGTCTGCGGTCGCGCCAATACCAAATGAGTCTAAAACTAAAATAATGGCTCTTTTCATTGTTTCTTTTACTTCCAGTCGTCTTGTCTAGCCTTTAAGCTCGCAAAGAACGATAAATCATCGGTAAGCTTGGCGCGCTGTCGCTAATATTGATAGCCTTAATCAACTGCTCTGCAGCAACCTTCCAATCTTGCTCATTTTTCGCATGTAACATCGCAATTGGTGTTTGAGTATCAACCCTATCGCCAAGAGCCAGAAACTGATCCATACCAACAGAGTAGTCAATCACATCTTCAGCAACACGACGGCCACCACCTAATCCCACGACCGCCATACCAATGGCTCTCGTATCCATTGAGCTGATAACGCCTGAATGTGGCGCAAATACGGGTTTAATCACATTAGCGGCTGGCAGATAACGGTTCATGTTTTCGACCAGATCGACGGGTCCACCAAGTCCAGCCACCATGCGTTCAAAGCGCTCTGCCGCACTGCCATCATCGAGTGCCTGCTGCAATTTCGCTGTAGCTGATGTTATATCTTGGGCTAGCCCACCCAACACCAGCATTTCAGCACCAAGTGCTAGTGTCACTTCGAGTAAACGAGAATTACGGTACTCTCCCGTTAGAAAACGAATCGATTCTCGAATCTCTAATGCATTACCAGCGGACGATGCCAATACTTGGTTCATATCAGTAAGTAAGGCACTTGTTCGAGTGCCTGCGCCATTTGCCACGGTAACGATCGACTCAGCGAGCTCTTCCGATAACTCGTAGGTCGGCATGAACGCCCCCGAACCAACTTTCACATCCATCACTAGCGCATCTAAGCCCGCCGCCAATTTCTTCGACAAAATCGACGAGGTGATTAACGAAAGATTATCAACGGTCGCGGTAATATCGCGCGTAGCGTAAACGCGCTTATCTGCTGGAGCTAAATTGCCTGTCTGGCCAATAATCGCCACCCCAGCTTGCTTAGTCACTTGAGCAAACAAATCGTTTGTTGGTGTAATGTTGTAACCCGGTATGGATTCTAACTTATCCAACGTACCACCTGTGTGGCCTAAGCCTCTTCCAGAGATCATAGGAACATAGCCACCGCAGGCGGCAACCATAGGGCCTAACACTAACGATGTTAAATCACCCACGCCCCCTGTCGAGTGTTTATCCACCACAGGGCCATCAAACTGCATCGATGTCCAATCCAATACCATGCCAGAATCACGCATCGCACAAGTCAGCGCAATGCGCTCAGGCATGGTCATTTCTCGAAAATAGACCGCCATAGCAAAGGCTGCAATCTGACCTTCAGAAACGGTATTATTGGCGACACCTTGAATAAAGAACTGAATTTCTTCCGCACTCAAGGTCTCACCATCGCGCTTTTTGCGGATAATTTCTTGAATTAAAAACATAAGATATCCCTATTTACAGACCGGTTATATCGATAAACCAATAGATTGGCGAAGTATTTCCCTCGCCAAACGTTTGACTAGTACGCGGCAGGATCAGCCGTTTGATCTGTAACTTCTAGGGTATTCAATAGATTGGTTAGTAAGCTTGATGCACCAAAACGGTAATGACGACTATCAACCCAATCATTACCTAAAATTTCATCCGCCATTGCAAGATACGCTTGTGCATCTTCCGCAGTGCGAACACCACCAGCAGGTTTAAAACCAACGGTTTTAGCTACGCCCATATCACGAATCACTTCAAGCATCATACGTGCAGATTCTGGAGTGGCATTTACTGGAACTTTACCGGTTGATGTTTTGATAAAGTTAGCACCCGCTTCGATAGCGATACGAGAAGCCGCTTTAATTAACGCTTCTTCTTTTAACTCACCAGTTTCAATGATCACTTTCAATAACACATGCTCACCACAAGCGGCTTTACATTGTTTCACCAACTCAAAACCACAAGTTTCATCACCAGCAATAAGGGTACGGTAAGGGAATACCACATCCACTTCATCGGCACCGTAAGCGACAGCAGCTTTGGTTTCGGCAACAGCAATCTCAATATCATCATTACCGTGCGGGAAGTTGGTTACCGTCGCGATACGAATATCTGGCGTTCCCTGTTGTTTTAACGTCTTCTTAGCAATAGGAATAAAGCGAGGATAGATACAGATAGCGGCCGTGTTACCAACCGGGCTTTTCGCATCGTGACAAAGCTGGATCACTTTTTCATCTGTATCATTGTCATTTAGAGTGGTTAAATCCATCAATTTTAGTGCACGTAAAGCCGCCGCTTTTAAATCGCTCATTTCTATCTCCGATCAAAATAATTCATTAATTCATGCCAATACCTAAGGTACATCAGCACACAATGAACGGACTTGGTTCCTTGAAGAATCCCTCAGTGAGGAGATCGCTATCCCTAGCACCGCACAGTACCTAGTGGCCTGCAGTTTTCAGTCTAAACGTTATCATCCTGATAAACGCCTAAGCTATTCTGCTATTGAGTTCGTACTGTGTTCGCGCATACCTTAGCGCTCTTCAGTACTAATCCCTAGCAGTAAGACAAACGCAAACGGTTTGGATCTCAAAACCCTCGCGCTATCTTGGTTAGTTTCTATTACGACAAGCCTAGCATCGTGCTTTCGACATGTGTCGCTCCAGAATTCAGGGATTTTTCCATATCCCCAAAACTAAAAAACCCCGCAGCAATTACTTGCTACGGGGTGTTATTAGGCGGCGTCTATATAAATTAGCTCAACTAATTATAGAGACAAGAAGAAGCCAGCAATGGTAGCAGCCATCAAGTTAGATAGCGTACCAGCAGCTAC
This sequence comes from Vibrio tritonius, assembly GCF_001547935.1. Lineage (NCBI taxonomy): Bacteria > Pseudomonadati > Pseudomonadota > Gammaproteobacteria > Vibrionales > Vibrionaceae > Vibrio > Vibrio tritonius. Next base: position 645,249 of record NZ_AP014635.1, on the reverse strand, counting down.
TGCACGCATACCGAAACGTGCGATGTCGTGACGACGATTTGGAGCCAATGGACCAAGACCGCCAAGCAAAATTGCTACCGATGACAAGTTAGCGAAACCACATAGAGCGAATGAGATGATCGCTTGAGTTTTCTCGGTCATAGGTAAACCTGTCGTTGCAACAACATGGTTTGCCGCGTCTTTAACGTATGGTACGAAGTCTAGGTAAGCAACAAATTCGTTTACTACTAGTTTTTGACCAATGAAAGAACCCGCAACAGTTGCTTCACTCCATGGAACACCGATGAGGAATGCAACAGGAGAGAATACCCAGCCAAGAAGCATTTGTAGTGATAGGTCGCCCATACCGAACCAACCACCAACACCACCAAGGATACCGTTCACAAGAGCAATCAAACCAACGAATGCCAATAGCATCGCACCGATGTTCAGCGCAAGTTGCAGACCAGTTGCCGCACCGCTTGCCGCTGCATCAATTAGGTTTGCAGGTTTGTCTTCTTGGTCAGCAAGACCTTCTTCAAGAATGTTTTCGTTTGGTTTTTCAGTTTCTGGCTTGATGATTTTTGCGAACAAAAGACCACCAGGAGCCGCCATAAATGAAGCTGCTACCAAGTATTCAAGAGGCACACCCATTGATGAGTAACCAGCAAGAACACCACCAGCAACAGAAGCCAAGCCACCACACATTACTGCGAACAACTCAGATTGAGTCATACGTGAAATGAAAGGACGAACAACAAGAGGCGCTTCAGTTTGACCAACGAAAATGTTTGCAGCTGCAGATAATGATTCAGCACGAGAAGTGCCCAATGCTTTTTGTAGACCACCACCAAGAATGCGAATAACCCACTGCATCACACCTAGGTAGTAAAAAACAGAGATCAATGCAGAGAAGAAGATAACTGTTGGTAGAACTTGGAAAGCAAAGATGAAGCCAATGCCATCGACAGAGAAGTTCACCAAACTTCCAAATAGGAAGCCGATACCGTCTTTACCGTAATCGATAACGTGTTGTACGCCTGCTGAAAAACCAGCAAGTAGATCACGACCCCATGGTACGTATAAAACGAAACCACCGATAATAAATTGGATTACGAAAGCGAAACCCACGGTTCTTAAATTGATAGCTTTGCGGTTATCAGAAAGCAACACTGCAAACGCAATGAGAGCAATCATGCCGACTAGGCTCATAAACAGGCTCATAGTTTATGATTTCCTTCCAGGTTAGTAGTTGTGGTGATGGACACTGTATTAATTTCGGGCACGGATTATACGCACGACTTAATTAAAAGTAATGAGCCGCTCACGCTTTTATGAACAGATTTATCAGCGTACATCTCTATTTGAGAGTTTCATCACGGTAAAACTAAAAACCCCGCTCTGAACACACTAAAAAATCACATAAATTTAACATTATTTTTTCACAAAACTTGATCTAACAGCAACCGTTTGCGCTTGCAAGTAACCCACAAGATAACGATTACTTATCTTATCTTGACTACCTATTCGTGACTTTTCTATTTCAAACCTTAACCTCTTTACACCGTGAAACATGAGTGTCTCATCACACTCATTGGCACGTATTTTTCATACTTGCTCACTTGGATTGGGATAGATATGCCAAAAAGGTGAAGTGAGTCGTGCAAAACAAGTTAACTTTTTGGTTACTTTCTCACTCACACAACGCTTTCATCAAATCCTTTCTCATTGACGCAGTAAAAACTCATTATTCCCACATTGCACCATTTTAGTGAATATTGCACCACTTTGCGCCAAAGAAACGTTTGCATGAAATAAAGTCGTTCAGATCACCTTTTAAAACCATTAATGTTAAATTGAGTTACCAATACCAACAAATAATTAACAACCACAAAGAATAAACTCGTTTATTTAAGATAAAAATGTGACTTGATGTGAAGTAATCCACTTTTTTTTTCTAAGCAAACGATAAACTGAGTCGCTATTTGTACCTAACACGACTCCCCTAGAGGCTTCCCTAATTTGGGGCAAAGCTCAGGATTTAAGGTACCGTTTTTTTTTACTACATACGTTTTCAATTTGGATTGAAAACAGAGACAGTGGCATTGCAACATAGGGATTTAATTGTGAAAAAGTCCATTTTAAAACTCACAACACTTGCACTAGCAGTATCTTCTTTTAACGTATTAGCTGCAGCAAAACCTGCTGTCATCTATGACACCACAGGCAAATTTGATAAATCATTTAACGAAGCTGTTTACCAAAATGGCGTTAAAGTTATGAACGCGGAAGGCAACAAAGTTCGTGAATTCGAGCCACAAAATGAAGCTCAACGTGAACAAGGCTTACGTCGTCTAGCAAGTCGCGGTTTTACACCGATTGTCGCTGTTGGCTTTAATATGGTATCGGCAGTAGACAAAGTCGCTACTGAGTTTCCAAATATCCACTTCGTTGTTCTTGATTCAGTCGTAAACAAACCCAATGTGCAATCTATTATCTTCAAAGAGCACGAAGGCTCATTCCTTGTTGGTGCGATTGCTGCAAAATACTCTAAATCAGACGTTGTCGGTTTTGTCGGTGGTATGGACATCCCTCTTATTCGCAAATTTGAATGTGGTTACGAGCAAGGTGCCAAATTTGCTAATCCAAATATAAAAGTACTAGCTAACATGACTGGCTCAACGGGTGCTGCATTTAATGACCCAGCAAAAGGTTCTGAGCTAGCTAAAGCACAGTTTTCAAAGGGTGCTGACGTAATCTATGCCGCTGCTGGCGGTACAGGTTTAGGGGTTTACCAAGCAGCCGCAGATGCAGGCAAATACGCGATTGGTGTCGATTCAAACCAAAACCACCTTCATCCAGGCACTATGCTAACGTCTATGGTGAAAAAAGTGGGTCAAGCCGCTTATAAGAGCTGGCACGATGAGATGGATGGCACTTGGAAAGCCGGAGTGACCGTTCTTGGCCTTGAAGATAACGCGCTTGATTACGCCATTGACCAATACAATAAAGACCTCATCACTCCGGAAGTAAAAACCTACGTTGAAGGCATCAAAGCCGATATCATCTCAGGAAAAATCAAAGTTCACGATTACACTACAGATAACACCTGTAAGTTCTAACTTAATGATTTCATAGAAATAAAAACCACGCCGCTCATGTAAGCGGCGTGTTACTTTGCACAGAGCAATAAGCAACAAAGTGCATTTTTATTGTCTTTTTCTCTTATTCAGGAAGTTATCTCGTGACTCAAGCTCATAATTTCGCCATAGAGCTACAGGAAATCGATAAACGTTTTGGTGCGGTGCATGCCAACAACAGTATCGATCTACAGGTTCCTGCGGGCACTATTCATGGCATCATTGGAGAAAATGGGGCAGGTAAATCAACATTGATGAGCATCATCTATGGATTCTACCAACCCGATTCGGGACTAATGATCGTCTCAGGGCGAAAATATCACCCCACCAATTCTCAAGAAGCCATTGCAGCCGGTATTGGTATGGTGCATCAACACTTTATGTTAGTGGACACCTTTACGGCTTTGGAAAACATTATTCTAGGTGCCGAAACCCATTGGCAACTAAAAGAAAGCCTCTCTTCGGCTCGTAAAAAACTGCATCAACTTGCAAAAGATTATGGACTAGAAGTGCCTTTGGATACTCCAGTGGGAGAACTGCCAGTTGGTATTCAGCAACGCGTCGAGATTCTCAAAGCGCTGTATCGTAATGCCAACATTTTGATTCTCGATGAACCAACCGGAGTGCTAACTCCGCAAGAAGCTGATCACTTGTTTGTGATTTTAGACAAGCTACGAGCGCAAGGCACTACCGTGATCATCATTACGCACAAACTGCGTGAAGTATTGGCAATCACAGATAATATTTCGGTCATGCGTCAAGGCGAAATGGTCGCGCACGTCGAAACGGCACATACAAATAAAGAAGAGTTAGCTGAGTTGATGGTAGGGCGTAAAGTTCGTTTAAAAGTGGACAAAGCCCCTGCAATACCATCGCAAGAGCGCATCAAGGTGGTTGACCTGTGCTTTACTGACAAATCAGGTGTTGAGCGAGTTAAACACGTCAATTTCAGTGTTCGTGCTGGAGAAGTCGTTGGTATTGCTGGCGTGTCAGGCAATGGACAGTCAGAAATCTTATCATTGCTGTCCGGTATGATATCGCCCACTTCAGGTGAAATTTTCCTCAACGACCATGTCATTAATACCGATCACCAACTTGATCCGCAACAAATTCGCAATATTGGTGTCGGTCATATTCCTGAAGATCGTCACAAACAAGGTTTAATCAACAAATTCGATGCTCAAGAAGCATACATTTTGGGTTATCACAACCTCCCTAAATACAACAAAGGCCTATTGCAAAATAAACAAGCCATCGCCCAGTTGTGTTTAGAGAGCATGAAAAAATGGGATGTACGTCCAAACGATATTCATCTCAAAACAGCCAACTTCTCCGGTGGTAACCAACAAAAATTGGTGATTGCTCGTGAAATGGAAGAAAACCCAGAGGTTCTATTAGTAGGACAACCAACACGTGGCGTGGATATCGGTGCTATTGAGTACATTCACCAGCAAATTATCGCCAGTCGAGATGCAGGGAAAGCCGTTCTACTCGTATCGGTTGAACTGGACGAAATCCTCACTTTAGCAGATCGTATTTTAGTCATGTTTGATGGGGCAATTGTCGGTGAAGTCTCTGCCGATAAAGCGGATGAAAAAACCCTTGGTCTAATGATGGCAAATATTGTTCCTGACCATATTAAACAAGAACAAGGAGAATAAGCATGAGTCAAGTTAAGGTTCCCGCTTGGGTCACGATCGGCCTATTGCCTGCAATTAATGTTCTTGTCGCATTTATTGTCTCTGCATTTTTGTTTATGTACATCGACATTAACCCTGTTGATGCAGTGAAAGTGATGTGGACTGGAGCTTTCGGTTACTCGGAAGGCTTTGGTTACACCCTTTACTACACCACCGGATTCATTTTCACCGGCTTAGCGGTGGCAGTGGCCTATCACGCAGGGCTATTCAATATTGGGGTTGAAGGTCAGTCTTACGTCGGGGGTTTAGGCGTTGGCTTGATCTGTTTAAGCGTGGGCGACATAGCACCTTGGTATGTGGTTTTACCCTGCAGTATCGTTGCGGGTGGCCTGTTTGGCGCATTGTGGGCCTTCATTCCCGCTTACCTGCAAGCGAAGCGAGGGTCACACATAGTTATCACAACCATTATGTTTAACTTTATTGCATCTTCGTTGATGGCCTACTTGCTGGTTGATGTATTAAAAGCGCCGGGGTCAATGGCTACCGAAACACGTGTATTTGCTCAAGGCAGTTGGCTACCACAAATGCACGATGTAATGGCAATGGTGGGTATCGATATGGCGCAAAGCCCACTGAACATCAGCTTTTTCTTTGCGTTAATTTGCTGCTTATTTGTCTGGTTGCTAATTTGGCATACTCGCTGGGGCTATGAAATCCGCTCTATTGGTTCGAATCCATCAGCGGCCTCTTACGCAGGGATCAACTACGTCAAAGTAGTGGTCATCACTATGCTGGTCTCTGGCATGCTGGCGGGTTTCTTTGGGGTTAACGTTCTACAGGGAGAACTGCATCAGGTTAAGCTCGGCTTTGTGGAAGGATTTGGGTTTACCGGTATTGCCATCGCACTAATGGGACGTAACCATCCAATTGGGGTTTTCTTTGCTAGCCTGCTGTTTGGCTTTTTATACCAAGGGGGCGCTGAGTTAAGCTTTGAATACGGTGTAGACCGGAATATCGTTGTGGTGCTACAAGGGCTTGTCATCCTGTTTAGTGGTGCATTAGAACACATGTTCAAACCATCTCTTGAAAAACTCTATCTACGCCTCTTTGCTCATCGTCAAATTGAAGGGGAAGCCTAATGTTTGAAACGATCATTCAAATTCTCGACTCCACCATTCGTATGGCAACGCCTCTGATTCTAGCTGCATTAGCCGGGATGTTCAGTGAACGCTCTGGTGTGGTCAACATTGGTCTAGAAGGTAAGCTGCTGGCCGCTGCCTTTGCAGGCTCTGCCACGGCTTACGTGACCGGTTCAGCCTGGCTTGGACTTGGTGCAGGGATAGGCATCTCAATCCTGTTTTCGTTGCTTCATGGCTTTGCCTCTATCACGCACCGAGGTGATCAAGTGGTCAGTGGGATGGCCATTAACATTCTTGCTGCCGGTTTAACAGTAACGCTTGGTCGCTACTGGTTCCACCAAGGAGGAAATACACCCGCGCTCTCAGGAGATGGTCGCTTCGCACCAATAACATTACCCGGTGCAGATGCGTTACAAGATATTCCTGTGATTGGTCAGATTTATTCCGAGTTGCTAAGCGGTCACTCGTTGATCGAATACTTGGCCTTTATCATGGTTCCCATCTCGTGGTTCATATTGTTTAGAACTCGCTTTGGTTTGCGTTTACGCGCGGTTGGTGAATCGCCTGCGGCAGTTGATACTGCGGGTATTTCAGTGGTTAAAATGCGTTACAGTGCGCAAATCATTTGTGGGATCTTGGTCGGTATGGGTGGGGTTTACCTATCGGTAGGACAAACGGCGCAATTCATTCCCAATATGAGCGCAGGTAAAGGCTATATGGCACTTGCTGCGTTAATCTTTGGTAAATGGCGTCCGCTCAATGCCATGGCAGCCTGTTTACTGTTTGGTTTCTTGGATGCGCTAGCCATTCGCCTACAAGGTGTCACCATCGCTGGTTTTGATGTGCCGGTACAAGCTATCGAAGCACTGCCTTACATCCTTACCGTGTTCCTACTTGCTGGCTTTATTGGCAAAGCAATTGCACCTAAAGCGGTTGGTGTGCCTTACACCAAAGAGCGTGAATAGCAATTGCGTTGCTTACTTTCCTATCAACAAAGGGGCATTATGCCCCTTTGTTTTAGGTTTAAATGAGGCCGGCTATTTGCCGCTAACGTTAACCAAACACCTATCCATTAAGGTGAAAAACCTCATGACTGTTTCGCCATAAACGCTGCGCTAATTCGAGGGGGGTTTCCTGTCTTAACTCAGCCAAACACGTTAACACTTGCGGCAAATGGGCTGGATGGTTTGGCTCCCCTTGGTACCCGCAAAGGGGCATATCTGGCGCATCGGTTTCTAACACCAGTGAGTTCACAGGCAACCTAGCCACGCTTTGTCGGGTTTTATTGGCGCGAGGATACGTAATTACCCCACCAATCCCCACTTTAAAGCCAAGATCAATGAAGGGTTTTACCTGCTCAACACTGCCAGAAAAACCATGCAGCACTCCGCCAAACTCAAAGCGAGACGACTTTAATAGCTTAAACAACCGCTGGTGTTGTTTTCGACAATGCAAAATCAAAGGTAAATGGTGCTGCTGCGCAAGGTCAATTTGTGCGACAAATATCGCTTCTTGCAACTGAGCAGGCACATCCACAACCCCATCAAGCCCGCACTCGCCTACTGCAATAATATTTGAATTGCGCTCGGCGAGGGCTTTATCAAGCGCCACAAGCACGCTAGCACTCTTTTCATGCAGAAAGTAAGGGTGCAGACCATAAGCTCCCCACAACTGCTGAGGATGCAACTGGGTAAGCTGAGAAATAGTCTCCCACCCCTTAGCTTTAGTCCCTGGGATGAGGATTTTTGATACTCCTGCCGCTTGCGCCTTCACTAAGGATGTTTCAATCGGTGCAAATGGCGCAAAATCAAAATGACAGTGAGTATCAAATAGCATGCTTACTGCTCTTCGCGTTTAAATACTAACTCAGTCGCTGTAGACTCTTCCGGTACATAGTAATAACCAGCCGTATCAAACTGTTTTAATTCCTCAATCGAACCGACCTGGCGGTCGATAATAAAGCGGGCCATCATGCCACGCGCTTTCTTAGCATAAAAACTGATCACCTTGTATTGACCATTCTTAGCGTCTTTAAAGACTGGTGTAATAATTGTCCCATCAACCGCCTTTGGTTTAACTGCTTTAAAATATTCATTGGAAGCTAAGTTAACCAGAACATTATCACCCTGCTCTGCTAGCGCTTCATTGATTTTATCGGTAATGATGTTCCCCCAAAACTGATACAGGTTTGTCCCTCGAGGGTTTTCCAGCTTGGTGCCCATCTCTAATCGATAAGGCTGCATCAAATCTAATGGCTTAAGAACACCATACAAACCGGACAACATTCTTAAATGTTGCTGAGCGAATTCAAGACCTTCTTCATCTAACGTTTCAGCTTCAAGCCCTGTATACACATCACCTTTAAACGCAAATATCGCTTGGCGTGAGTTTTCAAAATCAAAATGTGGAGTCCACTGAGTAAAGCGTGCAACGTTTAGACCAGCGATTTTATCGCTCACTTTCATTAATTCAGAGATCGCTTGCGGCGTTAAGGTCTTACACACATCTATCAGTTCCGATGAATGTTCAGTCAACTCAGGGAATGTATGTCGTTCGGTTGGTAACGGAGATTCGTAATCCAGAGTTTTCGCGGGAGAGACAACAATCAGCATAATGGCATCCTAACAATTCAGTGTTGAGCAAATTTATCAATATTTTGTTTGTCTCTAGAGTACAAAAAAAGCCATGCAGTGTCTGCATGGCTTTTTCAATCTTATGAATTGGTATTACCGATTAAGCATTTTTGTTGTTATCCCAAATACCTTCTTCAAGTTGCGCTTTCAACTCAGGGTACTCGTTAACATCAAACGTAGGCAGTTTACCTGCTTTAAGCTGTTGGTTGTAATCTTTGGTTAATTTCACCACGATACCAGACAACAACAGAATCGCCACCAAGTTAACTATCGCCATCAAGCCCATAGATACATCAGCCATAGACCACACTGTTGGTAAGTTGGCAAGAGAACCAAACATAACCATGCCTAAGAAAATGATACGGAAGACAATCAAACCTTTCTTGTTCTTGTGTTCTAAGAAGATCAAGTTCGTTTCAGCGTATGCATAGTTAGCAATAATCGATGTAAATGCGAAGAAGAAAATCGCAAGTGCAATGAATGTGCTACCCCAACCACCCACTTGTGCGCTTAGAGCTCGTTGAGTCAGTTCAATACCAGTGATCTCACTATGCGGTACATACTCACCAGACATCAGGATGATAGCCACAGTAGCAGAACAGATAACGATGGTGTCCATAAACACGCCAAGCATCTGCACATAACCTTGTGATGCTGGGTGTGGCGGATACGGTGTCGCCGTTGCTGCCGCATTTGGCGCAGAACCCATACCACCTTCGTTAGAGAACAGACCACGTTTCACGCCATTGATCATAGCTTGAGCGATTGCATAACCAACCCCACCAGCAGCAGCTTGTTGGAAGCCGAAAGCGCTTTTGAAAATAAGAGCAATAATATCAGGCAGTTTCTCAATGTTTGAGAAAACAACAAATAGAGCAATTGCTAGATAAGCCAACGCCATAAATGGAACGATGATTTCTGCAGTACGTGCAATTTTACGGATACCGCCGAAGATCACGAATCCAGCCAAAATCACAATCACAATACCAATATAAACTTCATCATAATTGAAAGCTGTATGGATAGCGTTAGTGATTGAGTTTGCTTGTACGGCGTTAAATACCAAACCAAACGCAATAAGTAAGAAAACAGAGAACAACACGCCCATCCAGCGCATGCCCAAACCTTTTTCCATATAGTAAGCAGGACCGCCACGGTAGTTACCGTCTTTGTCACGAATTTTGTATAGCTGTGCCAAAGTACTTTCTGCATATGATGTCGCCATACCGAGCATCGCAGTGACCCACATCCAGAAAATGGCACCAGGGCCACCAGCTGTCAATGCCACCGCAACACCGGCCATGTTACCAGTACCGACACGAGCAGCTAAACTGGTACAAAGAGCTTGGAAAGAAGAGATACCAGCACTGTCATCTTTGCGGCTGTTCTTCAAAACAGAGAACATGTGGCCGAAATGGCGAATTTGGATAAAACCCAAACGGAGTGTGAAGTAGATTCCAACACCCACTAATAAGTAAACAAGAATCGACCCCCAAAGTAGGTCATTCAGTAAATTAATTAAGTCTGTCACAAGAACCTCTCGTAGAGTGTTTGACGCTGTCCCAGCCGTATTTATCGAAATGTATTATGGAGTACATCGCGCTGCGAATTTATAGATTATTAGTTAGGCACTCCTAACCGATATGTGGCCATGGAATCCGTTCATGATTATTCAGCGCATTTTTTGACGGGCGGATAATGCAGGCTCAAATCACAAAAATCAATAGGAATCGAGTAGCATACATTTGTTATTTTTTACCGTAAAATCACCAATTATTAACACTCCATTCTCCAACAAGAGAACAAACAAGAAACATATACAAAACAAAAAATAAACATTTGCGCACAAAAACCAGCCAATGGTCTCTCTGTAGCATAGATGAATCTCATCCCTTGAGAATAAAGGGGTTTCAACGGAGTCCAGCTATCTAATCAGATAAAAAAACTGGTCAAAGTATCGTTCGCTCAAAAAATAACCACAAATACTTCCTTTCCCTTTTTTCACAACAGTTTTTTAACAAGGTTTTTTTACCAACGAAAACGTTTGCCCAATCTAATTGAACAAAATTTGCACTATCCCGAAGTGGTAAAACTGTGAATTCGAGCTCAAAGTCAGAAAAAACTTAAATAAAACGTAACATTTGAGAAACAAACAATGGATAGAGTGATCGCAGTTGTGCTATTTACAGCATTGAGGGAATGACTGAATTCACAGTTATCTTGACCACAACAACGCAGATGAGGCTTGCTTATGGATGATATGCACTTCGTGGAACTGTTGGAAAATGAGATTAATAAAATTCGCGCAGCCCGCAGTAGTAAACCGGGAAAAAGGATGTGGAGAGAAATCGAAGCAATACGTGATAAAAAACGGCTCGAAAAAGAGCTAATGGATATGGATGTCTGTCTCGATATCGATGACATTCAGTACTAACCTCAGCTGATATACATCAGATAAACAAAAGAGGCGTCTAAGACGCCTCTTTTATTTATCACATGTTGTACCGACCACACCGCAAACTCTAATGACACTCCAGAGAGTTTTCTCGCACCAACTTAGCTAGCTGTTTATAGCGATCGGCAATGGTGTCACCAAACAATGGATCAGCTTCACTTTTATTCCATTGAGACTCCACTTTTCGCCAATCGTTGACAGTGAATGTTTCAACAATTTTCGGCAAAACAGAGCGTTCTTCAACATCGAGATGCTGCTTCTGCGTTACGATAAAATCTTCCAACTGCTTAATAAAGAGATCTTGAGGCACTATCGCATCTTGCAAAATCATCTCAATAATATTTAAGAAGTCGTGGGTTTTATCCGCTAGTGCCAGATGCTCTCTTTCTAAGTTCACCATACTGTCATCATTACCATACTTCTCTATATAGTAGTGATAAATAATATCTTCTTTGGGGTGATGAACTGCTTCTGAATGAGTACAGAGATAATCAACAACCTCTTTAATAAGGCTATAATTCACACTTTCTTCAGCTTGCAATGCTTCGAGTTTACTGCGAAGAATCACTAATAGACGCGTCATATAACCATGCTCACGCCTTATCCGTTCAATCATCATAATGCAGCTCCTTTACACACTTTTTCTCAGTGTATAAAAGTTAACCACCCCACACTTTGACTAGCGTCGAAGTTTTACTTTCTGATAAAAGTGCTCACTGCACTTCTGGAGCATCCACTGATATTTGCCAATCTATTGGTTTTTTCCCCTGTTGCTGCAAAATCTGATTAGTTTGAGAAAAATGCCGACAACCTAGAAAACCGCGATGAGCAGATAGCGGTGATGGATGAGGTGCCTTAAGGACATAATGACGCTGAGTGTCAATCATACGTCCTTTCTTCTGCGCATGCGCCCCCCAGAGCAGGAATACAATTCCTTCACCATGCTGATTTAACGCATCAATCACTTTATCGGTAAATTGTTCCCATCCAGTATTGGCGTGCGAATGCGCTTTACCTTGCTCTACAGTCAGCACGGTATTAAGCAACAATACTCCTTGGTCGGCCCATTGTTTTAAATAACCGTGGTTTGGCGTGATAAAACCAGAAATATCCTGAGTCATCTCTTTATAGATGTTAACTAAAGAAGGGGGCGTTCGTACGCCAGGAAGGACAGAAAAACACAATCCATGCGCTTGGTTTGGACCATGATAAGGGTCTTGACCTAACATCACGACTTTTACTTGATTAAACTCAGTAAAACGAAATGCATTAAATACATCTTTTGCTGGCGGGAAGATAACTTTTCCAGCATGTCGTTCAGCTTCGACGAATTGCAATGTTTGTTGGAAATAAGCCTGTTCTTTTTCGGCACCAATCACTTCATGCCAGGTCAATGACTGAGTCATAAAAAGATCCTTAATTCTTTAAAGTAATCAGGTCATTGTATACCTAATTACATTCAGAATGCAGGACCCTCAGCCATCAACCTAACTTTATACACTCATTTGCCCGCTCTTTGTGGAGAACGATGATGGCCTTGACCATTAACATGGCGATTTGGCACTGGCATTGGGCGTGGACTAACCATAAACATAACTACTGACATAACGACTTCCTCCGATACTACTAAGCCATTATTCTATATGAAAGAAAGATGCCAGAATTGTGAATTAGCCCAAAATAGTTTACGCCTCTAAGTGGAATTGCCTTAATTTATTGATTTCTTCAGCCCAAATATCTGGATTGATTGTTTCTAAAATCAGCGGGATACGATCAAAACGAGGATCTTTTGCTATATATTCAAAACACGACCAACCGATGGTTCCCTCACCTAATGAATGATGGCGGTCAACTCGACTTCCACAAGGATTCTTTGAATCATTAATATGCATTGCCCTTAAATAGTGCATACCGACAATACGGTCAAATTCAGCAAAGGTGGTTTCACAAGCTTCTATCGTCGACAGATCGTATCCCGCAGCAAAGGTATGACAAGTATCAATACATACACCAACCCGGCTTTTATCTTCAACTTGCTCAATGATTTGTGCTAAATGCTCAAAGCGCCAACCCAAGTTAGATCCCTGTCCTGCTGTATTTTCAATCACAGCAATGACATTTGGTACCGCTTGGTGAGCCAAGTTGATAGACTCGGCAATTTTACGCAAGCACTCCTCTTCAGAAATTTTCTTAAGGTGGCTACCTGGATGAAAATTCAATAGCTTAAGGCCTAACTGCTCACACCTTTCCATCTCATCAATAAACGCCGCTCGTGATTGAGCCAGCTTTTCTTCATCGGGAGCCCCTAAATTGATCAAATAGGAATCATGCGGCAAGATTTGTTCGGCAGTAAAACCAAGAGCGGCACACTTACGCTTAAAATTAGCAATCGTCTTCTCATCCAGTGGTTTTGCCACCCACTGCCTTTGATTTTTAGTGAACAAAGCAAAGGCGTTAGCCCCGATCTCTTTCGCTCTTACTGGAGCTTGATCAACACCACCAGCTGCCGATACATGTGCACCAACCCACTTGTTGTCATTTACCATATTGGAATTTGTCATTAAATCACTTTTTACTTTCAGATTTACTTTATAACAGTTTGATATTACGCAATAAGAACTAATCAAACGTCATAAATGTAGTAATTTTACAACATTTATGACGTTTAACTATTTTTTAAATCATCAACTATATTGTTAGCCCCTTATTTTTATTAACCTTATTGATTCAAATCAAAAAAATAACCTCTATCGAAATAAGGTTTATTGTTGTTATTTGACCTAAATCAATACTATAATTATGGACATTAGGTATACAATACCCAGCTCAACTAAGAATTGAAATTTAACACCAACAAACACCACTCTGAGTGGTTTAGGAGATTGTGATGATCCAAGGTATTCAAATTACTAAAGCAGCTAACGACGAACTACTTAACTCTATTTGGTTGATCAATTCTGAAACCAATGAAGCTCGTTGTGTTGCTGCAACAAAAGGTTTCGACGCGGATCAAGTCGTTCCTCTAAGCGATCTCGGTGATTACGAAAGCCGCGAAGTAGCAATTGAAGCAGCTCCTCGTGTAGAAGGTGGTCAACACCTAAACGTAAACGTTCTACACCGTGATACTCTACTGGACGCTATTGACCATCCAGAAAAATACCCTCAACTTACTATCCGTGTATCTGGTTACGCAGTGCGTTTCAACTCACTAACTCCAGAACAACAACGTGACGTTATTTCTCGTACTTTTACTGAATCTATGTAATTCGGTAATAGGTTGAACGAAAAAGCGGTGCAATGCACCGCTTTTTTTATGTTCATTTTCCCTTGCTATTGATATAGAAAGGGAAAATAAAATTAGCCGCTAACTTTTACTAGCAGTTCACGCAATTGAGCAAAGTCTGCATCAAAATTCAACGAGAGTAGATCCATCGCAGCATGTTTCGCTAGGGGTGCTGGCAACTCAATGTCCGATTCAAGAATAGAATCAACCACTTCTTTAAATTTCGCTGGGTGAGCAGTACACAGGAATAAACCTGTTTCATCAGCACTACGCTGCTCTTCTAACACTCGGTAGGCAATTGAACCATGTGGTTCACACAGGTAACCAAGCTTGTTCAGTTCACGAACCGCTTCAGCCGCACTTTCATCATCACGAACAGCACCTCGACCCAATGTTTCTAAGCCCCAGTCTTTAATACGACATAGCTCTTCAATACGTGGCCAGTTATTAGGTTGGCTCACATCCATCGCATTTGATGTCGTTGCTACAGTTGGCTTAGGATCCCATTTACCCGTTTCAAGATAACGAGGCACAGTGTCATTAGCATTCGTTGCCGCGATAAAGCGTTTCACTGGCAAACCTAGAGCTTTAGCAAGAAGACCGGCCGTCAAGTTACCGAAGTTACCGCTTGGTACTGAAATCACTAAATTTTCGCGCTCAGCTTTACTCATCTGCGATGCAGCTTCAAAGTAATAACAGATTTGCGCCATCAAACGAGCGATATTAATTGAATTAGCAGAGTTCAAACCAACCTGTTGGCGCAATGGTTCATCATCAAATGCTTTTTTCACCAATGCTTGGCAAGCGTCAAAATCTGAGTTTATCGCTACCGTATGAATATTTTTGCCTAGAGTACAGAACAGCTTCTCTTGCAACGGGCTGATTTTGCCTTTGGGATACAGGATAACAACGTTGATGTTTTCCATGCCATAAAAAGCATGAGCAACTGCTGCACCTGTGTCCCCTGAGGTTGCAGTCAAAATCGTGATTTTGCCGCCATCGGATACTGCTGCAAGAGATTGAGCCATAAAGCGGCCACCAAAGTCTTTAAACGCGAGTGTTGGACCGTGGAATAACTCAAGCGCATAAACACCATCTTTTACCGCTTTGATAGGTGCCGGAAATTGAAAAGCATTGCCAACCATTTCCGCCACTTTCTCTTTTGATAACTCATCACCAATCAATGCGGAAAGGATCTTGGTACTGCGAGAGATAAAATCTTCCGCTAGCAGGGAGTCGATGTCTTCAAACTTTGGCAGTTCAGCTGGAAAAAACAAGCCTTGGTTACGACCTAAACCTTGGCGTACAGCTTGTCCAAAGGATACCTGTTCATCATTTTCTTTTATATTGTAAAGCTTCATAGCTCACTTCCTGTCACTTTCGAACCTTGTTTGTCTAATCGACAAATGTGTACAAACCCTTCATCGTTTTGCACGTAATTTTGTTCTAGCCAACGAGCAACTCGTTCAGCCACCTCTTTTTCTTTACATACGCTAAACAGCGTTGGGCCACTACCAGAAATGCCAGTCGCCAACGCACCGGCAGACAGTGCATATTTACGAGCTTCAGGAAAACCCGGCAACAACTTTTGACGATAAGGTTCAGCGATAACGTCCTTGATCATCTTAGCCGCTAATTCACCCTGCCCAGTATGACAAGCATGCACAAAACCAGCAAGGTAACGACCATGGGCAATAATGTCTTGGCGACGGTATTGTGCTGGTAAAATGGCTCTTGCTTCAGCGGTTGATACTTTAATTCCCGGATACGCCATAACCCAATACCAATCATCAAAGCATGGCACTTCTTGGCTAATAATATCCAGCTCTTCCACCATCAACTGCACGCCACCTAGATAGCATGGCGCCACGTTATCATAGTGCACACCACCGGAAATTTTACCTTCCATTTCCCCCATTAGAGTGAGCAATTCGGTTTCATTCAGAGGTTGGCCATGAAAACGGTTTAGCGCATCAAGAGCGGCAACAATAGAACACGCGCTAGAGCCTAAACCAGAACCAATTGGCATGTTCTTTTCGAGCGTCATGGCGACAGGCTTTAATTCAACATTTTTCTTGGCAATTTCACGAGCGAACACTTGCCAACAGTCATACACAATATTTTCTTTAGGGTCACTCGGTAACTTCCCAACAAAACGTCCAACCGCTGCTAGAGAAAAAGGTTCATTACCTGTCTTTACTTCAACACGGTCGCCAAGCAAAGTGCCATCGACCGGAGAGACTGCCGCACCCAACACATCGAAACCAACACTGACATTACCAATGGAAGCGGGAGCGTAGACAACTACGCCCATGTCATTTGAACTCATTCAATTACACCCCTAATTTCCAGCCAAGTGTGCGCATCACGTCGGAGAATACACCTGCTGCTGTTACCTCAGTACCTGCGCCATAACCACGAAGTACCAATGGGATTGGTTGATAATAACGGCTGTAGAACGCTAATGCGTTTTCGCCTTCTTTTACTTTGTACATAGGATCGTTTTCATCAACCATGGCAATTCGTACGTAACATTTACCATCAGAGATTTCACCCACATATCGTAATACCTTGCCTTGCTCAGCCGCTTGCGCAGATAACTCACTAACATAAGCATCCGCTTCTGGCAGGCGAGCAATGAATTCTTCGACACTGCCACTCGCATCAAAACCTGGTGGTAATGCAGGTTCAACAACCACATCACTAAGCTCGAGAGAAAGCCCCGATTCACGGGCAAGAATCAGCAACTTACGTGCGACATCCATACCTGATAAGTCATCACGAGGGTCTGGCTCAGTAAAGCCTTTGTCTTTGGCCAGTAACGTTGCTTGGCTTAGAGTTAAACCTTCATCCAGTTTACCAAAGATAAAAGAGAGTGAACCTGACAAAATACCGTGGAACTGTTCTAACTCATCACCAGCAGCAATAAGGTTCTGCAAGTTTTCAATGACAGGCAAGCCAGCACCAACAGTAGTTTCATACATCAACTTACGACGCGATTGACGCGCAACTTCACGCAGTTGTTGGTAGTAAGCCATGCTACCTGTATTCGCTTTTTTGTTTGGCGTCACCACATGGAAGCCCGCAGCAAGGAACTCGGCATACTGACTCGCAATTTCATCACTTGAAGTACAGTCAACTAATACTGGGTTAATAATGTGATTACGTTGAACCAAGGCAATTAATCGAGCCAGACTAAACTCTTCTGTCACATTTTTCAGCTGGTCACGCCAGTGTTCTAGCTCTAACCCTTCGCTATCGAGAAGCAACCCTTGGCTATTGGCTAAACCACACACGCGGATAATAGTGCCCTTTTGCGCCAGCTTTTCTTGTTGACGATGGATTTGATCAATCAGTTCACCACCAACGCCACCGACACCGACGACGAACACATCAAGGTAGTGCTTGGAGTTGAAAAAGTTCTCATGACAGGTTTTAACGGCTTCTGAAATCTTGCTTTCAGGAATAACTGCTGAAATAGCGCGTTCTGAAGAGCCTTGTGCGATCGCGATGATATTAACATGCACTTCGGCTAATGAATTAAAGAACTGAGATGCGATACCACAAGTAGTACGCATACCATCTCCCACTAAACTAATGATGGCAAGATCGTCGATAAAGTCGACCGGCTCAAGCAAACCATCTTTCAATTCAAGTTCAAATTCTTCTGAAAGAGCGAATTGAGCCTGCGCCTTATGCTCAGCCTCGATACAAAAACTGATACTGTACTCGGAAGAAGATTGAGTAATAAGTACAATAGACACTCCGTGAGATGACATGGTGCTGAATACACGACTTGCCATGCCAACCATGCCTTTCATTCCTGGACCTGAAACGTTCACCATCGTCAGGTTACTCAGAGTCGTAATGCCTTTAATTTCCAGTTGATCTTCACCAGTATCTTGACCAATTAATGTGCCAGCCCCTTGTGGATTAAAACTGTTTTTAATCAGGCATGGAATTTGGAATTGAGCAATCGGAGCGATGGTTTTTGGGTGCATCACTGATGCGCCGAAATAAGAGAGCTCCATCGCTTCTTGATAACTGAGTGATTTAAGTAGGCGTGCTTCTTTAACCAAACGAGGGTCACAGTTGTAGACCCCATCAACATCGGTCCAAATCTC
The DNA here is from genome assembly GCF_001547935.1 of Vibrio tritonius. NCBI lineage: Bacteria > Pseudomonadati > Pseudomonadota > Gammaproteobacteria > Vibrionales > Vibrionaceae > Vibrio > Vibrio tritonius. Next base: position 626,856 of record NZ_AP014635.1, on the reverse strand, counting down.
ACAACAATCAGCACGTAAACAGGCTGCTAGTACTGCAGCAGAGTAATCGGAACCATTACGGCCTAAACAGACTAATTCCTGCTTAGCGTTACCCGCTGTAAAACCTGGCATGATACAAACATGATTTTCAGGCAGCGGTGCTTGACGGAATTTTTTTGTTGATGCATCAACATCAACAGCAGCTTCAAGGTAGTCTCCTTTCGCCACTAAATAGCTGACAGGATCAATTAAAAATGCATTTAGCCCTTTTGCTTCCATCACCGCTTTCATCAATTGGATGGAGATCCTTTCGCCTTTACTGATAATACGAGCATTGATGTTATCAGGACACATACTCAGCAAGGTAATACCATGAACAAACGAGCGGAGTGAGGACATGGACTGGCGAACTTTCTCACTAAAATCAGTGCCATCGATATTTGGCAGAGCTGCTTTAATGTTGTTGAACAACTGGTAAAATTCCCCTTCAAGTTGTTCTACTTGCAATTCAGCCTCACCATCACGCATAGCACTTTCGATAATAGCAACAAGCTTATTGGTGGTTTTTCCTGGTGCTGAAAGAACAACAGCAACCTCTTCTTGCTTGGCATTATTGGCGATAATATCTGCCGCTCTTAAAAAACGGTCAGCATCCGCTAACGACGAACCCCCAAACTTTAATACTCGCATCCCTTCCTCCGAGAAGATTTTTAATTAGTATAAAAAAAGGCCTGTATCGTTGGGATACAGGCCTTTTTTTGTGATTTGTTTACGCTCAGCAGCCTGCCCCAACATGCGTAATGTCGGTAATAATAATGGTGGTGGTCATTACTACTAGGCTGATGGATAACATAGACGTTCTTGTGTCACTCTTGTGTTTGCGTGACACTACGTTTAACCCATTTTCACACAATGAGTCAATGAAAAAATGTATTTTTTTCCCTCCACCACGCATATGCACTTGAAATAATAAAAATCCCTATAGAATCGGTTACTTTTGTTCACAACAACGATATTTTGTACAAAGCACATAGACTTAGGGGAGATTACAATCTGACGATTTGACTAAACTCGTCTATGCTTAAATCAAGTGACTCTCTAGGATTTCTCATTGCAAGGCACGCTACGTGGAGAACTCATAGGGGTTTAATTGAGGTCATTTGGGTACACATTAATTAGAGGGAACAATAATGAAACTCGCATGGGTAGTGAGTTCATGTTTGTTGTTATCCGTATCGGCACAAGCTTACACGCTACCAGAACTCATAGATGATTCTGCAACACCCGTTTCGCCGCACAAGCTGTTTTTCAGTAGCCAGCAGAATGGCAATAACGTCGATGGATGGGTGGTGGATAGTGGTTATCGCTACTCCCTGTTTGAAAATATAGATCTCTTTATCGGGACCAGCTTAGGTACTAGTGCATCATCAGAACTCTCCGAGAAAAGCTTTATGAGTGGCCTGAGTTATCAATACAGCGACCGCTTATTGCTCAAAAGTACACTTCACTCTGTGATCAGTTCCTATCATAAAGATCTTCAAGAATCGGATAGTGATACCCTTTCTGCCGAGTTTTCCAGTCAATACCGAGTATCAGATAAGATAGATTTGCATGCCACTCTCGGTTATCAAGAGTGGCAACAAGATGTAGAAGTTGGATTAGGATTTCGCTTTTAAATTACGCTATGTGGCACAAGCTAAAAAGTCAGATCTAGCTCAACAGGAGAGATGAGCATGCCATTCCAATCGGCATAAATGTAATCTCCCGGCAATACGATTTGATTTTGCAAAGAGAGTTTCACATTCACTTCGCCAGCCCCACGCTTCTCTGTTTTGATCGGACATGTACCAAGCGCTTTGACACCTAGATCCATTTCAGACATAGCAACGACATCGCGGACAGCACCATAAATAATGACGCCTTCCCAATCATTCTCAATCGCTGAAATCGCAATTTGATCGCCCATCAACGCCCGTTGGCATGAGCCATGGCCATCAACCACTAAGACTTTGCCTTTGCCATTGGTTTGCAGGATATCTTTCACTTTCGAGTTATCGTGATAGCAACGAACCGTAACAACTTCACCCCAAAAAGAAAATCGTTGGCCGAAGTTCTGTAACGGTAGATCAAGTAATGTGACCTTAGAACCGTATTTATCGCTAATATCCGGTGTTATGTCTCTCATCATTCCTCCTTGATTTTTATCGTCTCCAAGCCACTCAACAACGAACTTGGCTATGTTTTTATTATCTTTTCTTGAATATTGCCTAGGGAGAGGTACTGTGAATCTACGCAAGAATATAGATACAGTATGTTATTTCTTACGTAGTAGATGGCATTTTGTTCAAAAGTGCGAGCTAGCTCCAATGCCGACTCTAACTC